>DAOQAB010000013.1:0-50823 GCA_035353695.1 Prolixibacteraceae bacterium | reverse complement strand
ATTTTTTCATTACAAACCAGCCATTTCCAAGGCTCTCGCTGATGGTAGGCTGATGAAAATATTTAATCGGTTCCATAGCAATTGATTTAGCTTTTTTTTAATGTCATAAAAATAGAACAAAACTATTTGAATTTCAAAATTTATTTTCGAATTTTGTGATATCAAAATGATATTAAAATAAATTATTGACATGAAAACAAAAGAAGAAATTTTTACCGGAACAAAATTATCCGGAATCCTGATGTTGATCTTAAATTTCCTGCTCCTTGCTGCAACTGTAGGACTGTTCGTATGGAATGTTTCAAATTTTGAGTTGAACATCGTAATTAAAATCAGTTTATTCATTGTAACGGCTATTCTGTTTGTTCTGAATTGCCTTTTTTGGGGCGGGTTTATGCAAATAGAGCCCAACGAAGCCATGGTGATGATCTTCTTCGGGAAATATGAAGGCACCATTAAAGAAAATGGATTTTTTTGGGTGAACCCTTTTTACACTAGAAAAAAGCTCACATTACGTGCCCGAAATCTCGACGCTGAACCTATCAAAGTGAACGACAAAACCGGAAATCCAATCATGATTGGTATTGTGGTTGTATGGCGGGTTGCCGATACCTACAAGGCATCTTTCGATATCGATAACTCTTCAATGGCAATTGCTACACCCGGAGCTCCCGGAGCAGCTGTTAAACTGAGTGAAAAAATGAAAGCGTATCAAAATTTTGTGAAAATACAAAGTGATTCTGCTCTGCGAAACGTGGCCGGGATGTATGCTTACGATCATACTGGGACAGCAAAGGCTGATGAATTAACTCTGCGCTCAGGTGGTGAAGTGATCAACGAAATTCTTGAAAAACAGATCAATGAACGACTGGTGATTGCTGGAATTGAAATTGTGGAAGCGCGTATTAATTACATTGCCTATGCACCAGAAATTGCTGCTGTTATGCTTCGCCGTCAACAGGCCGATGCCATTATTGCTGCCCGTGAAAAAATTGTTGAGGGAGCCGTTGGAATGGTTAAACTCGCGCTTAATAAGTTATCTGACGAACAAGTCATTGACCTCGACGACGATAAAAAAGCGGCAATGGTAAGTAACCTGATGGTTGTTCTTTGTAGCGAAGAATCGACTCAGCCGGTAATCAATACCGGCACTCTTTATAATTAGCAATGGCCGAAAAAGAAACAAAAACCAAAAGCTTTGTATTACGCATCGATACTGAAACCATGGCTGCCCTCGAAAAGTGGGCAGCCGATGAGTTTCGGAGCGTAAACGGGCAAATTTTGTATCTTCTCGATCAATCGCTCAAAAAGAGTGGAAGGTTACCAAAATCGAAAAAGTAGTGCTAAAAGAAAACTATTTACCACAGATCCGGGTCTTTGTTTTCGGCAGATAAAAAAGACCGGTTCTACAACTTTTGTGAATTCAGCAGCAATTCTCTTCTTTGTTATCTCAAAATGCACTCTGGGTCTATTGGGATTAATGAATGTTCAGCCAGATTATTGTAGAAGAAGTGGACAAATAATGTGTGAAATTTTAGCTTCTGAAGAAGCTGCTGCCCGTTATGAAAATCAGATAATTGAACTTCTTGGAACAGGAGAATATCCGGCCAAAGAAATTTTAAGAAGGCTTCAGCTTGACTGGACAGAAACCAAACTCCGCGATTTCCTTAAATCGCACAAAGACGTAGAAATCCTTGAAAAGAGACCCTTGCGTTACACCCTAAAAAACAGGGTTGCCAAGCAAAAATCGCTTTTCGAGTGACCAACTTACAACGAAAAAATTGGTTTAAGGATTATTGGTTGAGGTAAAATTAAGTTTACAAAACACCTTTCAGCAACACCGCATTGGCATCCAGTAACTTTCCGTTTCTCGATTTAAGTTCCAGGACGATATTCGTTGGATCGCATTTAATGTGTGCCATCATCTTTTTAAACATACTGCCAGTGGCCAATTTATAGGTTGTAAAAAGTACAATCTTCATCCCCTTGAGCTGGGGTAACGAATCGGCAAATTTCACCCATGATTGTTCGGGATGCTGGAGGAGGATCATCAAACCACTGGTCCAGCAACCTAAGAAAAGATAATCGATACCGTCCAGCGCTTCTTTTTTGAATTCATCAATCGATACGATTTCGGTCTTCAAACCATTCTGAATGCAGAAGTTATCAATTTCTTGTCCGAATTTCTTGGTAATGCCGGTTTTGCTGTTGTAAACAATGAGCGCTTTCTTCATAACGATATTAGGTTTTAAGATTTTAAAATGAGATTTTTCGATGTTAAATTATAGCTATTCTGTGAATTATCAAACGGAAAGAGAATGAATTTTAATTGTTCTGATTCAAAACACACTATTGTTTTAATTAAGAACATTATTTACTTTTGTGCCAGGTAAAAGCTTAATTACAATGAACAAAGAATTGACAAAGAAACAACTTGGACAGCGGATTACAGAACTTCGCAAGCAAAAAGGGATGTCGCAGGATGAACTGTCGCGGCGCATCAGTATTTCCCGCTCGTCGCTGGCACAAATTGAACTGGGTAACCGTATACTAGGGGCTTTCGAGTTGCAAAAGATAGCTGCAATTCTCGGTTTTTCGCTCGACTATTTCATGTCGGACAGTTTTGATGTAAACCATCCTGGCGAGGTACAGGAGGAGGTCAAATCCGAAAACACGGAAGAACGTATTTCTGTGCCCACATTAAACCTCCCCAAATTCAAGAACGTGCTGCTCTACATTCTCGAAAAGTGCGCCGGCAAGCCCAATGTTGGCGAAACCGTGTTGTACAAACTTCTTTACTTCTCCGATTTCAATTATTACGAGATTTACGAAGAACACCTCTCGGGCGCGACCTACCGCAAATTGCCCTACGGACCGGTACCGCAAAAGATCAATGCTATTATCAAACAGATGATCGACGAGGGGAGCGTGCAACTGGTGAAAACCGAATTCCACGGTTTGCCGCAAACCCGATACCTACCGTTGAAAAAAGCCGATCTTACCCAACTGAAGGCAAGTGAAAAAGAGGTGATCGACCAGGTAATTCTCCAAATGGGCGACTGGACGGCAACCACCATTAGCGATTATTCGCACAAAGATTTGCCATGGGAGGTTACCGAAGAGGGAAAAACGATCAGTTACGAATTGGCATTTTACCGTGATGCTCCTTATTCTGTAAGGGTTTATAACGAATCGGAAAACGAAGATTGAGCCATGCAATTCGACAACCTGCCCGAATTTGATAAAGATTTGAAATGGCTTCTCAAAAAGTTCAGATCATTAAATGATGATTTGGAAGTGGTTAGCAAAATTTTGGAAAGTCATCCTGATGAAAAGCCTCCGTTTAGTTTTCGGATTGATAATTTGGGAATAACAACCTGTGTTATCAAAGTGAAAAAGATGGCTTGTAAGTCTTTGAAAGGAAGAGGTATTAATGCGGGGTTGCGTCTGGTATATGCATGGTTCAAAGAAGAACAAAAAATTGTTTTCATCGAGCTTTATCATAAAAGTGAAAAGGAAAACGAAGACAGGCAGCGGATTTTGGAGAACTTTAAATAGGATTTTGAGTGCATTTCCACCTTTATATTACATTCTTAAACGCAAATGCAAATAGAACGAAATTTCATGCGCACAAAAATTAATTTCCTAAGCATCGGTTTATAAACCCATGCATAGGAAAAAAAATCTGATGCGCATCGTTTGAACTCCAGCTAAATCGTATTTTTCAATTGCATCAAAATTTATTGAATTATTGAGCTTTCGTTAATCAATAAAGTAAACTATTTATTACTTTTGTGGTCGTGAAGTATGGTGAACTGATAAGGTTATTACAACAAAACGGATGGTTTGCTGTAAGGCAAAAAGGTAGCCATATTGTTATGACGCATCCCGATAAAGCAAAACAAATAGTAGTTCCTACACATGCTTCGAAGGAGGTTAAAAAAGGACTTCTTGTTTCCATTTTAAAAGAGGCTGATATTAAAACGAAAAAGAGATGAAACGACCGATAGTAAAATTTAAAATTAACAAGGAAGATACAGGTTATAGTGCACATTGCACTGTTAATAACGATTCAATTTTTTCTGATGGAGATACATTCGATGAGTTAAAAGCTAATGTAACCGAAGCGGTGAATCTCTATTTTGATGAGATGGGTTTTGTTTATACTAAAGAGGAAATTCAGTTTGAACTGGAACTTTCGAGCTTTTTCGAGTTTTACAAAGTCATCAATGCGAAGGCATTAAGTGAGAGGATAGGGATGAATCAAAGTTTGCTTTCACAATATATCAATGGGTCAAAAAAACCATCGGAAAAGCAGACGAAAAGAATTTTGACTGGAGTACAGCAAATTGGACGCGAACTATCTGAGATAAAATTTTTGATTTAAGTCTTAAATGAAGTAATGAATGAATCGAGAATTAAATACCCGCATTTAAAGTTCAAATGAGAACGGTTCAGTTATTCTTTATTTCCCAACTTCAACCCACTTTTGTGTTACCATTTCATCAATACTAATCTGAAAAATTTCGTTATCACCTTAATATTGTTACTTTTGCCGTCCTTAATTTATTCATTTTAAATATTATCATGATTACTGTTTCAGATTTAACCATTCAATTCGACAAAAAACCTTTATTCGCTGATGTAAGCATCAAATTTATGCCCGGAAACTGTTACGGGGTTATTGGCGCCAATGGTGCCGGAAAATCAACTTTCCTCCGGCTGATTTCGGGTGACCTTGATGCTACCCGTGGTTCAATTTCAATGGGCCCCGGCGAACGGTTGTCGGTGTTGAAACAGGACCACTTTGCCTTCGACGAATTTCCGGTTCTCGAAACGGTTTTGCGTGGGCACAAGGTTTTGTGGGATCTGATGCAGGAAAAAGAGGCCTTGTATGCCAAACCCGATTTCTCAGAAGCCGATGGAATCCATGCAGCAAAGCTCGAAGACGATTTTGCAACCATGAACGGCTGGAATGCTGAAAGCGATGCGGCTGCATTGCTTAGTGGGTTAGGAATCAAAGAAGAACTTCACTATTCGCTGATGAAGGATCTGAACGGAAAGGAAAAAGTGAAAGTTTTGCTGGCTCAGGCATTGTTTGGAAACCCGGACAACCTGTTGCTCGATGAGCCTACTAACGACCTGGACCTCGAAACCGTTCTCTGGCTCGAAAATTATCTGGCCAATTTTGAAAACACCGTGATTGTGGTATCTCACGACCGCCACTTCCTCGATAATATCTGTACCGATATTGTGGATATCGACTATGGAAAAATCAACACTTTTTCGGGCAACTATTCTTATTGGTACGAATCGAGCCAGCTGGCTCTGCGTCAGCAGTCGAGTGCCAATAAGAAGGCGGAAGAAAAGCGGAAGGAACTTCAGGAATTTATTCAGCGTTTTAGCGCCAACGTGGCCAAATCGAAACAGACCACCAGTCGCAAAAAGATGTTGGAGAAGCTGAAGATAGAGGAGATTGCGCCATCCACACGCCGTTATCCGGGAATCATTTTCCAGCAGGAACGTATGGCTGGTGACCGGATCCTAACGGTTCAGAATCTCAGCTATACCGATGAACAGGGTGTTACCCTATTCAAAGACGTGAATTTTACCATCGAAAAGGGCGACAAAGTGGTGTTCATTTCACACGAAAACCGTGCGGTTACCGAGCTGTTTAAGATTTTGGTTGGCGAAAATCAGCTTCAAACAGGAAATATTGAATGGGGCTTGACCATTAAATATGCTTATCTGCCGTTTGATAATACCGAATACTTTACGAAGGATTTGACGCTGATCGATTGGCTGGGGCAGTTCTCGTCGAATACCGACGAAGGTTATCTTCGTGGTTTTCTGGGGAAAATGCTTTTTTCGGGCGATGAGATTTCGAAAAGCGCCAAGGTGCTCTCCGGAGGGGAACGGATGCGTTGCATGATTGCCCGCATGATGCTGCAATCTCCAAACGTGGTCGTTCTCGATCATCCGACCAACCACCTCGATCTGGAATCGATTCAGGCGTTCAACAATAACATGAAAACTTATCCGGGGCAGATCTTAATGGGTTCGCACGACCATGAATTCATCCGCAGTGTTTGTTCCCGTGTAATTGAACTGACACCGAACGGGATCATCGATAAATACATGGATTTTGAAGATTACCTTGCCGATGATGGCATCAGGGAACGGCGTTCGAAGATGTATTAAAAAAAGAAAAGTGGCAGAACCACTCCTGCCACTTCCTCGATTATTGCATTGTTTCTATAACACAAACTTGATTCCAATGTTCAGGTTCACCGCTCCGAACGAAAAGAAGTGATGGTGTAATTCCTGATCGCTGGGTGCAGGGTAGGGTAATTGGTCCGTAAATTTCACGATGTCGCCATTAGCCTCTTTTCTTTTGGTCGGTTTATAAATCATCGACTGGTGATACAATTCCACAAAAAATTTGAGGTTGTCGGTCGCATTGAAATGAAGCCCGAGGGCTTCATTGACCCCCAACGGAATGCCGCCTTTAAATTTTTTATCCTCTCCATACACATTCACCTTAGTCAATGGCATTCCGGTTATCAGGCCAACTTTTGCATAAGGTGAAATATTTTCATCAATGGCTGTACGGAAAGACAAAGAGGGGCTGAAATAGATCAACCTGCCGGTAAAGGTCTTTGAATACAAGGAGTTGGCAACAATGACACTTCTGCCGTTTTGGTATCCCAAATCGGCTTCCAGATCGATATACTTACCAAGCTCGACACCGCCACCAAGGTAAAACCCAATATTCCCCCCAAAACTGCCATAAATATTTTCAGTTAAAGCAGCCGTATAAGCTTCATCCAGCACCAATTTCTGAACACCAAGACCGTATCCGATTCCGGCTTTAGCGAAAAACTGTGCCCTGACGTTCGTATTTGCCATGATAAGCAAGCAGGCAACAGACAGAATAACAACTATTTTTCTCATACCGTTAGTTTTTAATTTACCTAAATTTATGACATTATTCGTTATGTGCCTTCAATGCTTCGTATAAAAAACGATTAAGAGGAAGAATTAATTTGTATTTTTCTATCATTAAGTCGATTAAGTCGGGGCTGAAAAGTTGTTCTTCGGTAAGAGGCATATAGGGTGCAAACGATTTATGCCGAAGTAAATCAATGTGTTCGAATTCCTTTGGATACCCTTTGGGATTGGTTTTTAGTTTGTCGCCATTAAAGAAAGCAAATGTATTTTTAAATTCGGGTGCTTCAATGATTTCCAGGAAATCTGATGTGTGATAATAAATTTCGTCCCTGATTGCTTTTAACGCATCGGGTTGTGGCATGTATATCCCGCCACTCACAAAACATTCGCCCGGTTGTATGTGGAAATAATAGCCTGGATTTCCGCTTTTATATCCGTTTTTGGCGATGAATGTTCCAAAATTGGTTTTGTACGGGCTTTTGTCGTATGAAAAGCGGACATCCCGGTAAATGCGGAACATGCATTTTTTGGGTTCGGTGTAAGGAACTTCCCGATCAAAACTCCGGATTTCGTTGATCAGGATCTCGGTAAGATGGCTGAATTTATCCCAGTTTTTCCTGTAAACGTCCTTGTGTTGTTCAAACCATTCCCGGTTGTTGTTCGCTTCAAGCTGTGTAAGAAATTCGTATATCTCTTTCATTTTTTGATAAATTTGTGTTTCTTAATCTGAACAATAAAAATAGCAGGTTTGCCCTTGTAAAAACATTTTCTAATGACTTTTTCCTATGACCGAGTCTAAAAAATATGCACTGATTGTTGCAGGAGGCAGTGGGGCGAGAATGAAAACCCCAGTTGCCAAGCAGTTTCTTCTTCTGAAAGATTTGCCGGTGTTGATGCATACACTCAATCAGTTTCACCGGTATGATCCAGCAATGGAGTTGATTGTGGTTTTGCCCCGCGAGCAGTTTGACTATTGGAAAGCTCTTTGTGTGACTTATCATTTTGAAGTTTCTCACCGGTTGATTGCCGGGGGAAGTGTTCGTTTCGAGAGTGTTAAGAACGGGCTTTCTGCTATTGATGGCGACGGTTTGGTTGCCATTCACGACGGCGTTCGTCCGTTGGTAAGTAACGAAACGATTGATCGTTGTATGAAGATGGCCCGTGAGAATGGGAATGCGGTTCCGGTGATGCCGGTTGTTGAGTCGTTGCGGGAATTGAGCGGAGATTGTAGCCATGCAGTAAACAGGGAGAAATTCGTAACCATTCAGACTCCGCAGGTTTTCAGGGTTTCGGATATAAAAGGTGCTTATGCACAGGGATATGACCCCGTATTTACCGACGATGCAACTGTGCTCGAAAGGAGCGGTGTAAAAATCAACCTTGTGGAGGGCAACCGCGAAAATATCAAAATCACTCATCCGGAAGATTTGGTTATCGCAGAGGCGCTGACAATAGATTTTTTAAGAGGGTAAATTTTGTAGGACAAGTAAGTATGAATAGTGAGAGTAAAAGTGTAATTATTTACAATACTGAGGATGGTAAAGTTCGCGTTTCTTTGTACGCCAAAGATGGCATGGTTTGGATGAATCAAATTCAGCTTGCTGAACTTTTTGACACCTCAAAGCAAAATATTAGTCAGCATATAGCGAATATTCTTGAAGACAGTGAATTGGAAGAAAGATCAGTTGTAAAGAATTACTTTACAACTGCTTCTGATGGGAAGAACTATAACGTCACTTTTTACTCACTCGAAATGATATTGGCTATTGGTTTCAGAGTGCGCAGTAAGCGGGGAACTCAATTCCGAATATGGGCAAACCAAAACCTTAAAGAGTATATGCTCAAAGGTTTTGTGATGGATGATGATCGTTTAAAAAATCCAGATGGTCGCCCCGATTATTTCGATGAGTTACTTGAAAGGATTCGCGATATCAGGGCTTCAGAAAAGCGTTTTTATCAAAAGGTTCGGGACCTTTTTGCATTAAGTAGTGATTATGATGCCACCGATAAGGCAACTCAGATGTTTTTTGCTGAGACCCAAAATAAATTGCTTTACGCCGTTACAGGAAAAACAGCCGCTGAAATTATCCTCTCACGAGCCGATGCAACAAAAGAAAACATGGCACTTACTTCATGGAAAGGGGCTATTGTTAGAAAACAGGATATCTATACTGCCAAAAATTATCTTTTGGCAGACGAAATTGATACTTTAAATCGTCTTGTCATTATCTTCCTTGAAACAGCTGAATTGAGAGCGAAAGAACGGATTGATCTGACCATATCTTTTTGGAAAGACAATGTTGATAAGATCCTGCAATTAAATGATAGAAAAATCTTATCAGGATCAGGCTCGATTTCGAATGATGTTATGGAAAAGAGAATCGATGAGATATACGATAATTTTGATTTCAGAAGAAAGGCTTTTGACGCAAAACTGGCAGATTTACAAGACGTTAATGACATCGAGAAGATGATAAAGAAAAGCAGGAAATAATATAATCAATAAAATTATCTGAGAATAGATAATTTCGTCTGTAGTTCTTATCTTTCAAGAAATAAATCTGATTTTTTTAACTATCCAAAACAATAAATTATGAACCGCTTACTTATTCCTCTGTTGGTGTGTCTGCTGGCAGTTACCACCTTGTTTTCCTGTCATCGTTCCTCTTCGGAACCGACTACTCCTATCGCTGCATATCAGGAACAGATCAGCGGTGTTACGTCGGGGTTGATCAAGCGCTCCGATCCGGTGGTGATTCGCTTTACACACGATGTAGCAACCGAAAAAGAAAAAGGGGCCGAGGTCTCTTCGTCGGTATTTTCAATTTCACCTTCGGTTAGCGGGAAGGCTGTATGGGCAAATGCCTGCACCATGGTCTTCACCCCGGAAAAGAAGTTTGACTGGGGCTCCGATTATACTGCTTGTTTGAAGTTGGGTAAACTGGTTTCGGTTTCCAACGAACTTTCGGAACTGAAATTCAAATTCCATACTCCGGGAAAACAATTTACGGTAAGCAGTTCCGGCCTTTCGATGCCAATAAGCGGCGGAAGGCAATATGAACTGAAAGGAAAAGTAGAAACATCCGATGAATTTGAAAACGATGAAATTGAAAAGGTTCTGGAGGCCCGGTACGATGGTTCCTCTTTAAAGATTACCTGGGAGCATCAGCCAAAGATATTGACCCATAAGTTTACGGTCACCGGAATTGTCCGAAAAGAGAGAGGTTCGGAGTTGAAGCTCGAATGGAACGGGAGGAAGATTGATGCGGTGCACAGCAAAGGATCTGAAAAAATTTATGTGCCGTCGGTAAACGATTTTGTGGTCGCTTCTGTTCGCGTGGTTAGTACGCCCGATCAGTATATGGAAGTTGTTTTTTCCGATCCCGTTGATGCTTCAGCCGATATGCGTGGATTTGTGATGATCGACGACAAGACGGTTTCCAAAATCCGTATCGACGGAAACCTGATGAAGATATATCCCGATGCACGATTGAGCGGGTTGCATACCGTAGCCCTTCATCCTTCCATTGTCAATCAGAAAGGGCAACAGTTAGCCGGTTTTTCAAAGAAGGAGCTCAATTTTGGGAACCTGAAACCAGAGGTTCGTTTGCTTGGGAAAGGGGTGATTGTTCCTCAGAGCGAAGGACTTTATTTTCCTTTTGAAGCGGTGAGTCTGAGTGCAGTCGATGTGCGCATTACGAAAATATTCACCAACAACATACTCTATTTCTTCCAGGAACATGGTTATAGCGACGATTGGAATCTCGAAAGCGTGGGAAGGATTATTAAACGGGCAAAAGTAGATCTGACCAACAAAGGAGCTAAAAACCTAGGCGACTGGAACGCTTTTAACCTTGACCTTTCCAAACTGATTGATGTTGAACCGGGGGCTATTTACAATGTTGAAATCGGCTTCCGTAAAAAATACTCGCTTTACGAATGCAATGATGGCGGCGATGAAACCGATGAATTCATCGGCATTGAAGAGGAAGACAATTTTCCGAACCAATCCTATTCCGATGTTTTCTGGAATTACTATTACAACTGGCAGGAATACGAAAATCCTTGCCAGCAGTCTTATTATTCGCCTGATCGCTTTGTGAAACGGAATATTTTGGGTTCAAACTTTGGGATTATTGCCAAAACCGATAAAAACCGGAAGACCTATGTTTATTTGACCAGCCTGCTCACTGCAAAGCCTGAATCGGGGGTTGAGGTTTCGTTCTTCGATTTCCAAAACCAATTTCTCACCAAAGCAACAACCGATGGCCAGGGAATGTTGAATGTTACGACCGAAAGGCCTCCGTTCCTGTTGGTTGCCAAAAAGAACAAAGAAATTGGTTACCTGAAAATTGACAATTCCACCTCGCTTTCAACCAGTAATTTTGATGTGGCAGGAAAAACCATCGAGAAAGGGATCAAAGGTTTCATCTATGGCGAGCGTGATGTGTGGCGTCCCGGAGATTCAATTTATACCTCTTTCATTCTTGAAGATAAGATAAAAAACCTTCCGATAGGCCATCCGCTTACCCTCGAAATCTACAATCCCCGTGGTCAGTTTGTAGGCAAAATAGTGAGAATCCGGAACGACAATTTCATTTATCCCTTCTACTTCAATACCAAACCCGATGATCCAACAGGGAACTGGCAGTTGAAACTGAAAGCCGGAACCGTCATTTTTACCAAAAGTATTCAGGTTGAAACGGTGAAACCCAATCGGTTGAAAATTGATCTCACGTTTAACGATGAACTGCTTTCGTCGCGAAAAGCGAACCGGGGTATACTGAAATCCAGTTGGTTGCATGGAGCTCCGGCAAAGAGCCTGAAAGCCCGGGTCGATGTTTCTTTTTCGAAATACATCCCTGTGTTCGATAAATTCCGGCTATTCGATTTTTCAACACCTTACGATAATTCCTTTGGCAATGAACTCACCATTTTCGATGGGACCCTTGATGAAAAAGGCGATGCCAATATTAGCTTCAACTTTGCGCCCAACCGCGATGTGGGCGGTTTCCTGAAAGCAACCTTCATCACCAAGGTTTTTGAAAACGGAGGCGATTTCAGCATCAACCGTTTTTCAAAGCCTTTTTCACCTTACAGCGACTATGTGGGATTGAAAATTGACTGGTCGTACAAAAGCTGGAAGAAACTTAATTCCGATGAGGATCATAAAATTGAAGTGGCTACCGTTGATGAAAACGGGAACCCGGTTTCGCTGAGAGATGTGGAAGTGAAACTGTATGAACTCGACTACCGCTGGTGGTACAACAGCAACGAAGAAAACCTTGCCAGCTATGCCGGGCAAACGTATCACAATCCGGTATTTTCGACAAAAATCAATACCGTAAACGGGAAAGGTGATTTTTTGATTAAAGCTAACGAGAATCGTTGGGGCCGGCACCTTTTACTGGTTACTTCTCCCAACGGGCACACCTGCGGTCAGGTAATCTATTTTGGATGGTCGTGGGGCAGGGGAGAGCAGAAAGGGGATGCTCAGGTACTTGCTTTGGTGACCGAAAAAGAATCGTACAAAGTGGGCGATGAGGTAACAGTAAGTTTCCCGGCAAACAGCGAAGCTCGCGCCCTGATCACGTTTGAAAATGGAACCGGAATCATTGGGCAGGAGTGGGTTACCGACCTGAAACCTTTCACCCATTATACCTTTAAAGCACGACCCGAAATGTCGCCGAATGTCTACGTGCATGTGATGTTGATTCAGCCTCACGGGCAAACAGTCAACGACCTGCCGATCCGCCTTTTCGGGGTTGTACCGATTCTTGTTGAAGATCCTGCCACGAGGCTTTATCCGGTGCTTTCCATGCCCGAAGAAGTTCGTCCGCTTCATGGATTTACGGTGAAGGTCAAGGAAAAGAACCGGCAGCCAATGGATTACACGTTGGCTCTGGTTGATGAAGGGTTGCTCGATTTAACCAATTTTGCAACGCCCGATCCATGGAACAGTTTTTATGCCCGTGAAGCGTTGGGGGTAACTACTTACGACATGTACAACTACGTGATGGGATCGTTTGGAAACCGGCTCGAAAGCATGTTTGCCGTTGGTGGCAGCAATGCCATTGCCGATAACTCGAAGAAAAAAGCCGAGCGTTTTAAGCCCATTGTGAAGGTTTTGGGCCCGTTTAGGTTACCTGCAGGGAAAGAGGCGGTTCATCAAATTACCCTGCCGCAGTATGTTGGTTCGGTGAGGGCCATGGTGGTGGCTGCCGGTGATGGAAAATATGGAAACTGCGACAAGTCGCTTCCGGTCCGTGAGCCGCTTATGGTGCTGGCAACCCTGCCGAGGGTACTTTCGCCCAATGAAACAGTCGATCTTCCGGTGACGGTTTTTGCCATGAATAAATCGGTGAAAAGTGTGAAAGTTCACATCACTCCGAACGAAAACCTGCAAGTGATTGGCAAAGCCGATACAACCATCAACTTTGATGCGATCGGAGAAAAAGATATTGTTTTCAAGGTGAAGTCGGCGAACAAAACCGGCAAAGCCAAAATCCGCACCGATGTTGTTTCGGGCAATGAAAAGAGCTTCCACGAAATTGAACTGGACATCCGGATGCCAAATTTACCGGTAGTTAACTCGGTTTTCAAAATGCTGAAACCGGGCGAAAGCTGGCAACATTCGGTTGAAATGTTTGGCATGGAGGGTTCGAATAAGGCACGGGTTGAAATTACCAACCTGCCGCCACTGAATCTTGGGAAGCGGCTGGAATACCTCATCAGTTATCCTCATGGATGTGTTGAGCAGACAACCTCTTCGGTTTTCCCGCAAATTTACCTGCCTAAACTGATGGATCTTTCAACCGAAGAGCAATCGCGTATAACCGGCAATGTGAATGCAGGTATCGACCGCTTGCAGCGTTTTCAGGTTTCCGATGGCGGTTTCTGTTACTGGCCGGGCAACACCTATTCGGAAGATTGGGCAAGTTGTTACGTCGGATATTTCCTCATCGAAGCCGAAAAAGCTGGTTTTCTGGTTCCTTCAACGATGAAGAAAAACCTGCTTGGCTATCTCGACCGGCTTGCTTCGAGCTTCAACAAAGAGAACCACGAATACGATTTGTACACTCAGGCATACCGGCTCTATTTGCTGGCGGAAGCAGGCGAGGCCAATGTTTCGGCCATGAACCGGCTTCGCACTTCGGCAAAAATGAACAACCAGACCAAATGGATGCTGGCCGGGGCTTATGCGCTTGCCGGTATGAAAGAAGCGGCCTATAAACTCATCGATTTCAGAAACATGAAACCCGACGATCCTTATCGGGAGTGTTATGGTTCTTATCTTCGGGATGAAGCGGTTATTTTGCAAACGCTCCTTTCACTCAATGAGATGGAACAGGCCTTGAAACTGGCAACCGAAATATCAAAGAATCTTTCTACCGGTGAGTGGTACAGCACACAAACCGTGGCTTACTCGCTGGTTGCTTTGTCTGATTTTGCAACCAGGTCAGGGTCGAGAGAAGAGATCCTTGCCGATCTTTCGGTCAATGGTAATCTGCAGAAGCTAAAGACAAAAAGTAAAATCGAAGCCATCGACATTCCGTTTGATAAAAGCGGAAAAGCAGCTCTTTCGATTGCGAACAAAGGCAATGGAAATCTTTTTCTCAATGTGATTACCGAAGGCATCAAGGCCGGGCTCGACACGCTTCAGGAACAACGGGGATTGCAACTGGATGTGAAATACGTTGATAAAGAGGGAAAAGAAATCAATCCGGCAACAATTCATCAAGGATCTGATTTCATTGCCTGGGTTACGGTGAAGAATAAAACGGCAATAGATATTAGCAACATTGCCCTTTCGCAAATGTTTCCTGCCGGTTGGGAAATTGTAAATTCCCGGCTTTTTGAAGGAGCCGACACGCAAAAGAGCAGTGGTTTCGATTACCGCGATTACCGCGACGACCGGGTATATACTTATTTTGGGCTGAAGGCGTATGAGAGTAAGTCGTTTGGAATAAACTTGAATGCCTCTTATTTGGGAAATTTCCTGTTAGCTCCGGTTACCTGTGAAGCGATGTACGACAATAGCTATTTTGCCAAAGTTGGTGGTAAAAGGGTGAAGGTGGTGAAATAGAGTATTTACTGCTTTTGAACTTTATACAAGTTACTGATAAGTGTAAGAAACAGACAAATAGTATGTTTTAGCGTAAAAGCATATAAGACGATTTTATTAAATTCTGACATCTGTCCGAATAGTAATAATTTTAATTCTTAAAATTGAGCTCATGAAGTCTGAAGAAATTAAAAGTTTATTTTTCCAATTTGAAGCAGCTGCGTCTGATTTAGAAGGTGTTGAATGTTGGAGTGCACGAGAATTACAAATCTTATTAGGATACAGCAAATGGGAAAATTTTGAAAAGGTAATCCAAAAAGCTAAAGACGCTTGCAAGAATGCTGGCGAAGAAATGGGTTATCATTTTCCTGACATCAGGAAAACGATACCTATGCCAAAAGGTGCTGAAAAAGAGATCGATGATATGCTTTTAACCAGGTATGCCTGCTATTTGATTGCTCAGAATGGTAATAGTCGACCAATAGCTGATTTTCTTCCAACAATTAGTATAAAAGCTAAAGATTTAGCAGCTGAGATGACTGGATTAAATGTACAAAGCAAGGATTTAAAAGGACAAACAAAAATTGAAAAAGAACATGTTGACAACAACCTTGCGGTGAGAAATATGCTGACCCAACGAGGAATTGTACCAGAGAAACTTCCGCCTGCTGAGGATGTTAAGAAACTGCAACGAAAACTCGATGGTGATGAGAAAGAACTTTTGAAGAGTCCTAAAAAGAAAAAATGAAAATCTTCTTTAACTAAAGTCATCGGGCAACTATTTAAAAACGCAACACATTTTTCATTATGCAATGGCAAGGGAAATACAATCCCGTTAAAAACCGCTGGAAATGGTTACTAGCCCTTTTCACCGGGTTTTTGCTTTGGCTTTTCCTCATACCACTGCCCCGTTTCAACGACCCGACAAGTACGGTGGTTTTTTCTGCCGAAGGGGATCTCCTCGGAGCCCGCATTGCCACTGATGGTCAGTGGCGGTTCCCGGCAACCAATCAGCTTCCTGAGAACTACAAAAAAGCCCTGCTGATGTATGAAGACCGCAATTTCTACTTCCATCCGGGGGTAAATCCTGTTTCATTGGTCCGGGCGCTTTACCTTAATTTGAAATTTCATCGGTTTGTGAGTGGGGGCAGCACCCTTACCATGCAGGTAGCCCGTTTGTCGAGGAAAAATCCACCAAGAAATATTGCAGGTAAACTACTGGAGATCAATATGGCGTTGAAGCTTGAACTCTTTTCTTCCAAAAAAACAATTCTGAATCTGTATGCCTCTAATGCTCCCTATGGCGGAAATGTGGTTGGCATTGAGGCTGCTTCTTGGCGTTATTTTAACCGTCCGCAGGAGCAATTATCCTGGGCCGAGGCTGCGGTGCTGGCCGTTTTGCCCAATTCACCGGCGCTTCTTTTCCCGGGGAAAAATGTCGATTCGTTAAAGGAAAAGCGCGATAAGCTGCTTCGCCGGCTTTATCAAAAAGGGATTATCGATCAGTTGACCTATCAACTTTCGGTAGAAGAACCTCTGCCGTCGCGATCGAATCCACTGCCATCGCTGGCGCCGCATCTGGTCGATCAGTTGGCAAAAGAACACCCGGGTGAAAAATCGGTTACAACTTTGCAGATGGGGCTTCAGCAACGGGCAATCGAGGTGGTTGAACGCCATCACGACCAGTTGGCACAATACGGTATTCACAACATTGCTGCTTTGTTTGTTGATGTGGAGACCGGAAATATCCTTTCGTATGTGGGGAATACCGAGGATGATGCCAATCAGCATGGAGGTCAGGTCGATGTGGCTTCGTCGCCACGCAGCACCGGGAGTATTATGAAACCATTCCTCTATGCCGCCATGCTGAACGACGGTGAAATGTTACCCAACACGCTGATACCCGATGTTCCGATCAACTATTCTGGCTTTTCGCCCAAGAATTACGATTATACCTATTCGGGAGCAGTCCCTGCCTCAAAAGCACTGGGCCGTTCGCTGAATATTCCCGCCGTTGAAATGTTGCACACATTTGGCGAGGCCCGTTTCCTCGACGTACTGCGAAGTCTGGGATTCACCACCTTCAACAAACCGGCTGAACATTATGGCTTGTCGTTGATCCTAGGCGGAGGTGAAGCTTCGCTGTTTGAGCTGGGTGGGGCGTATGCTTCGCTGGCCAGGGTTTTGAATCATTATAATGAGCACGGAGGCTATTGTTCCGCAGACTATTTTCACCCGGCCTTTTTTCTCAAAAAGCCAAAGAAGGTTGACTGGAATAGTCAGCCGGTTCTGTCGGCTTCGGCTATCTGGTTTACTATGAATGCCCTTCAGGAGGTGAACCGTCCGCTCGATCGCAGTGGCTGGCAGCATTTCTCTTCAACCGAAAAAATTGCCTGGAAGACTGGTACCAGCTACGGTTTTCGCGATGCCTGGGCCATTGCCACAACCTCGGGTTATGTGGTTGCGGTCTGGTGTGGAAATTCCGATGGCGAAGGACGCGCTGGCCTGACCGGCGTTACTACAGCGGCACCGGTGCTTTTCGATCTGATTGACCTGATGCCCCGTTGTGGTTGGTTTGCAAAGCCAGAGAAAGAAACAACATTTGTCGATGTGTGTGCCGAAAGTGGCATGAGGGCCTCCCCTTTATGCCCGCATGTGGTTGAGGTTGAAGTTCCTCTTTCGGGATTGAAAACGGAGGCCTGTCGTTATCACCAACTGGTTCATCTTTCTTCCGACCGGTTGTGGCAGGTGAATGCTTCGTGTTATCCTCCGGGACAAATGGTGACCGATTCTTTTTTCGTTTTGCCTCCGGGCATGGAGTGGTATTATCGTAAAATTCATCCCGAATACAGGGTTCTTCCTTCGTATATGGCCGGTTGTGAAGTTTCCGAGAGTAATGAAATCATCGAATTGATTTATCCTAAAAACCTTTCACGGATATTTGTACCCAACGAGTTGAACGGGGAACGGGGAAAGGTAATTTTTGAAGCTGCTCACCGGAATATGAACACGAAGATTTTCTGGCACCTCGACGGGGAATATGTCGCCCAAACCGATCGTTTTCACCAGATATCCCTCTCTCCCGAACCCGGAGAGCACACCATCACCCTGATTGATGAAAATGGAGTGACCCTAAAAAAACGGTTTTCAATCGTTTCGGGATTCGCCAATCCGTAGATTCGTTATCTTTGTTGAAACGAAAGAGTCTAAAATGAAACCATTCAGGAACCTTATTTTGCTGTTTTTCACAGCAGTGATGTTATTTTCATGTAATACTGGCAAAAAAGCCCTTCAACGAGGTGATTATTACGAAGCAACCATCCAGTCGGTAAAGCACCTGCGCTCGAACTCCGATTCGAAAAAAGCCATCGAAACGGTTGAACAAAGTTATCCGTTGGCGCTGGATTATTACCGTCAGAAAGTGGACGAGATTTCCACTTCTTCTTCGCCCGATAAATATTTTTCCATTGTCGAAATTTATACAAAGCTCAATAGCCTTGCCGATGAAATCTCCCGTTGTCCGGCGGCACTGGAGGTAGTTAAACCAGTAGTCTATTTTCACGATCAGTTGAATAAAGCGACTGATCTGGCTGTTGGTGAGCAATATAATGTTGGGCTGGCGCTATTAAAAACCGGATCGATTGAAGATGCCCGTTCGGCATACAAAAAGTTTGAGTGGGTATCGGCAACAAAACCTGGTTATGCCGATGTGAACCAGAAACTGGCTGAAGCAGAAGAAATGGCTACATTCAAAGTGGTGGTGGAACAGATTCCCTACATGGGCGATCAATATCAGGCCAGCCTGAACAGTTTTTACAACAAGCTTTATGTCGATTTGTCAAAGAACTGCAAGAAGGAGTTTGTGAAGTTTTACGGCCAGGAAGAGGCTGAAAATCTTCGGATTGTTCCCGATCAGGTAGTGAAAATGCAGTTTGTCGATTTCGCGGTTGGGAATATCTTTGAAAAGGAGAACGAAAAAGAGTATGTTTCGGATACCGTAGTGATTGGAACTTTTAAGGATGACAAGGGCGTTTCGCACGATGTGAAAGGAACCGTGAAGGCAAAGGCGCACCTTCATCAAAGAAATGTGACTGCAAGGGGAATATTGGATATCAAGATAATTGATTATCAAACAAATTCTATCTCCGAAAACAAACGTTTCCCGGGTGAATATGTCTGGAAAAACGACTGGGCAACCTATAACGGCGACGAACGGGCCCTTCCGAAAGAGGTGAAAGAGATGACAAAATCACAGCAGGTGTTACCGCCTTCGCAGCAGAATTTGTTCGTTCTTTTCAGTGATCCGCTGGGTTCGAATGCTTCGTCATTTCTGAAAACCTATTTCCGTAAAAAGTAATCGTTAAGAGCATTCTGTATGTTGCTCGAAGCCTGGTATAAATCGGAAAAATGGTTGAATTGGACCGATGTCGAATTCAGCGACAGCCATTGTACCCGGCAGGTAATGGAAAGTTCAAAAGAGATGTTTTTCAATGCGGGAATCTTTTCCCCGGGATAATAATATAGAACGTCTTTGACTGCTATCATAAACAAAAATTTAAATTGACAGGACAAAAATAGATTCAATGAGTAAGCCTTTTTTGCCCGAAACGAATTCATTCCTGCCCGAAACGGATTTCTGGTAAAAGATCAAATTTGATTTTTTTTGAAAGGTTAAAATGATGACCGTTACTTCCAATACTGTTTTTTCTATACATTTGGTTTTTATTTCCTCGATACGTGAATTTGAATATTGATTTTTTTAAGGCAATTTTGTCCGCAACCTTGTGGTCGTCGGTTTTTCTTGCCTATGTTCTTTATAGGAAAAGGGAAGCTCCCGGGGCTATCTATCTATTCCTGTTGATGATTTTATCGGTTAACTGGACCGGTGCAATCCTTTTGCAGCTTGTAGCTGATTCCGGCATGAAGAGAGCTATTGGGTTAGCGATTTCCGATGTTTGTGTCACGGTTTCTCCTTCCATTTTTCTGGCTTTTGTCTTCGATTTTTTGGGGAACAAGAAAAGGCTGAAATGGCAATTTTTTCTAAAACTGAATATATTACCGGTACTGGCGCTGCTGGTGTCCTTCATCCCTTCTGCGAGGGAAGCTTGGTGGGGTGGTTATGTGGCAACCCCGTCGGGCGGCGTTTCTTTTAGTTCCTATCTGCTGCTATATTGGCTTTGGACTTTCTATTTGTATGCAATCTTTTTAGCCTCATTCATTCTGTTGATTAAAGGGTTGACGGCATTTGCCACCTATTTTAAGAAGCAGATTTCTATTTTCATCGTTGCTTCGGTTTTTCCCTTGTTTTTTAATCTTCCGTATTCGTTTCACCTGAATGGTTTTCCTCCAATCGATCTGACTCCGGTTGGTTTTTTGATTACCGTTTGTATCTTAATTTTTGGGATTTACAGCTTTCATGTATTTGATATTATTCCGGTGGCCAAGGAAAAGGTTCTTGAAACCATAAACGATGCCGTGATTGTGATTGATAAATATTCCCGGGTTGTGATGTACAATAAGGCATTCCGGAATTATTTCAACCTTGGGGAATCGAAGCTGATTGGCCGATATCTTGATCATATTTCTTCTTCGTTGGGCAGCGAAATTGCTTCTCTCGATCAGTCGAAGAGTGATCAGTGCCGTGAGTTTGTTTTTCAGGATAAAACTTTTGAACTGTGCATAAAACCTCTTTATCGGGATCGATTGACATCGAAAGGAAAGATGATCGTTTTGCATGATATTACTCCCCGGAAGAAAATGGAAGAACAGTTACATTTGTCGAATCTCCATCTTCAGGAGCAATTATTGATCAATGAACGGATGATTGACGATTTAAAAGCTTTTTCCTATACGGTTGCGCATAATTTAAAAACTCCGGTTAACAACATTGTTGGTTTTAGTGAATTAATGGTATCGAAGGTCAATGAAGGAAAATTTGATCCTCAATGGGCCAATCTGATCCTCAATTCAGGGTTAAAGGTTTCACAAATTATTGATGGACTTCTTCTTTTTTCAAGTATCAGTGTGAAAGAGGTTCTTTCTGAACCCGTTGATATGGGGCAGGTGGTTGAGGAAGCTCTGAAAAGGAATGAACGTGAAATTGCAGAAAAGAAGGTATCGGTTCGAAAGCCGGAGAAATGGCCGGTTGCCATGGGATATGCCCCCTGGATTGAAGAGGTGTGGGCAAACCTGATCAGTAATGCGATTAAGTATGGTGGGGAACCTCCGGTTTTGAGCTTTGGTTTTGAAAGAAACGACACGGGTTCAATGGTTTTTTACCTGCAGGACAATGGAGACGGGATTTCAAAGGATCAGATCGATCAGCTCTTTATCCCGTTTAATAGTCTGAATACAAATAAAGACATCGATAGTCATGGGTTGGGGCTGTCGATTGTGAAAAGGATTATTTCGAAACAGAAAGGAAGAGTATGGGCTGTAAGTGAAAACATTCCAGGCAAAGGTTCTCGTTTCTGTTTTACCTTGTCCGAAAAGAACTAACGCGTATCCTTCGTCTATTCTGTAGCAATCTCATTCATCTTGCACAGGAAATATAATGGTTCCTTATACGGTAACGGGGATCTTTTCATGTCCATCCCCAGGTTGATTACCTCGGGGTTGTAGCGATCGGATGCAGGCCATACAGAAAGACCTTCACCGTTGGGATTGCCGGTTTTTGCGAAGTTTACCCAGTAACTGCTCATTGTTTCTTCCAACTGGTAATCGACAATCGTAAACAGGCGGTTCCAGAATTTCAGAGTATGCAGGGCATTTCCAAATTCAGCTGAATGAAATGCCCTGGAGTTGGGTTCTGCCGGCGGTACGTGGGTAAATCTATTATTTTACATGATTTGGGTCGTAAACGATGCTGGCTTCTCCTTCACTTACGATCAGAGCGTTGGGCCAGCGGTTTCCTCCATTTGTAAAAGGTTTCGGATTGGGAGCGGCTCCCTTGTCGATGGCTATGGCCAGCTTAAGCATGGTGTCGATATAGCTTTTGTCGTAAGGTTTTTTTACGTAAGGATAATGGCCGCAATAGTTCTTTGTGATTCCCTTATCGATAAGCTTTTTCATCTTGTTTAACGATCGGATATAGGTTTTCATCGGAGAAAAAGGTTCCATTTGCAGCCAAACCTGTCCCGAGCCAAATGCGTCACCCGAAAAGACAATACCTGCTTCACGGTCGAGGAAGACGACTGATCCCGGAGTGTGTGCTGGTAAGTGGCAAACTTCTATTTTCTTCTCACCCAAATCAAATATTTCACCATCTTTCAAAAGATTAATCTTTCCCTTGTACGTTTTATCGAGCATAGCGGTATCGGCAGGGTGGATGTAGATTTCATTGAAAAACCGGATATTTCCGGCATGGTCACCATGAGCATGGGTAAGCACAACGAGAAGTGGTTTTTGTGTAATAAGCCGAATGATCGAATCGAGCTTTTCATTTTTCCTTCCGGTGTCGATCAGCATGGCTCGATCTTTGCCTTCCACGATGTACATAGTGGAGTTGTCGGCTGTTTCAACAACCCATCTGCGATCTTCAAGTTTTGTAATAGCTAGTTCGTCGTTTTTGAATACCTGGGCCGAAACCATTCCTGTGGTCAAGACAAAAAGTACAGATAAAATAATTGTTTTTCGTTTCATATTTTTAAGACACTTACCTCGAAAAAAAGAAGCTTTTCTCTGATTTTTTTCGATGAAGATCGCAACTTGAAAAATGAGTCTGATTATTTAAATAGCATAGGCACAAACTGTGAAAGGTAAGTCCGCCAGTTGGTCCAGGTATGGCCACCGGTTGTTTCTACGTAAGTGTATTTCATTCCCAGTTTATCGAGTTTAGCCCGAAAATCGGTATTGGGTTTATACAAGAAATCGTCCTTCCCTATGGCTATCCAGTAGAGTTTGTATCCGTTTTCCTTTTCTGCTTTTAGTTGGTCATCGAAGTTTTCATATATTTTTGAACCATTCTTTTCTTGAGGATCGATAGCCGCAGAAAATAATCCCACATAATCGAAGGTGTTTGGATAGAAGGATGAAATGTGCAGTGAATGAAACCCTCCCATTGACAAACCAGCGATGGCTCTGCCCGATTTCTCTGCTTTAACCCGGTAATTGCTTTCGATGAACTGGATGATATCGGGGAAGGTTTCTTCGAACTTTCCGTCCATGGTGTGGGGCAACATCGGTGTGGGTTTGTAGTATCCCAGGTCCGATTCTCCGGGAGCAGCTTCTTGCGCGGCATTTCCATTGCTCATAACGACAATCATTGGGGTAGCTTTCCCTTGTGCAATCAGGTTATCAAGGATTTGTGAAGCCCTTCCCAGTGACATCCAAGCCTCTTCATCGCCGCCCATACCGTGCAACAGGTATAACACAGGGTATTTCTCCTTGCTGTTTTCATACCCTGGAGGAGTATAAATGGTTATCCGGCGGGTCATGTTATTTCCGGGAGAGTTATACCAGCGGCGGGTTACCGATCCGTGGGGAACTTCTTTCACCGAATACAAGTCGCCTTTGCCTTCTCCTACGATAAATACATTAAATACGGATGCGACATCGCGAATCAGGTAAACATTGTTCGGATCCGTGGTCTTTAGTCCATCAACTAGAACGGAATAGCTATACAAATCGGATCCGAGCGGTTTTGTTGTCAGGCTCCAAATTCCTTTTTCATCTTTGGTCATCGCTTCTGAACCAGGGACCCATCCCGGCGATGGCATCCAGTCTCCCATGATTTTTACTTCTTTGGCGTTTGGTGCGTCAAAGCGAAAAGTAACGGTCTGGTCTTTGTTTACATCTGGAGAAATCATTGGTGTTCCCCCCCAGATTGCTTGTTGAGCAATGGAATCCTGTTCCGATAGGGCAAAAAGCATTAGAATAAGCATTAGAATATTTTTGTTCATGGTAAAAGATTTTTCTTTTGAATCTAAAAATAAGAAAAGCCGGGGAAAAAGATCTCCGGCTTGCCAAACAAATTATTTAAATCTCTTTTGTTTGTATTACAGCTATTTCTTAAAAACAAAGTAGACGGCCAAAATCAGAAAAACAAAAGCAACCAGATGGTTCCACCGGAATGTTTCGGTTTTGAATGCAACCACGGCAAAAACAGTAAAGACAATCAAGGTAATTACCTCTTGAATTACTTTGAGTTGCATTAAGGTAAACGGGCCTCCGTTTCCTTCGTATCCAATCCGGTTGGCTGGTACCTGAAAAAAATATTCAAAAAGTGCAATTCCCCAGCTGATAAGGATCACCGCAACCAGGGGCAATGCAGCAAACCATCTCATCTCTTTGAATTTGAGATGGCCGTACCAAGCTAATGTCATGAAGGTATTCGACAATACCAACATTCCAATTGTAAACAATGTTTTTTTCACAAATAAAGAACCTTGTTCCTTGTCTGCATTAATTGGTAGGAGCGGGTGTTGCTGGTTTTACTTCTCCTGAAATTCTTAGAACGATTGGTGAATTAACGGCATTTGAAGTCACCGTGATGGACTTTGAAAATGTTCCAATTCTATTGGTATCGTAATGAACTTTAATCTCACCTTCAGTTCCCGGCATCACTGGTTCACGGGTCCAGGAAGGAGTGGTGCAACCACACGATGCTTGTACATTCGATAAAATCAACGGGGCATTCCCTTCATTTTTAAATCTGAATGAACAATTTCCGTCACCACCTGCGGTGATCACAGAGAAATCGTGGGCGAGAGTTTCAAATACGATTTTTGCTTTTGCGGTTGTGTCAGCAGCCGCTGTTGTTGGTTGCTGAGCATAGAGGCTTACCACGCAGGTTAAAGCAATTAAGATGGAAAAAATTTTTTTCATAAATATTTTATTAAACATCGTTATTTATATCCCAAGATAAATTCTATCTTCTCAAATAGAAGAAAAAGCATGTCAAATATATTCATTTGTTTTTATTGATGCTGGTCGTTTTTTTAAATTTGATATGGATTCTAATATATTTTAACATTTTATCAGGTTGGCTAAAGTGTCTGTCAATTGTCTGATGTCCTCTTCGTTGATGTGCAAATGAGGTGCGAACCGAATGGATTTGCCTCGCTGACTTACAAATACATTTCTTTTGCCAAGTTCCGACACCAGGTTTCCCGCATAGCTGTTCGGAATAGTTGCTCCAAACAGGTGGGGACACCTCTGGTTTTCAGATGGTAACTGAAATCCGAGCTGAATCAGTTGGGTCGTGATTTTGCTGTTGATGGCCGAGAGCGAATTGGCAATTTGAGGAACACCCCATTTTTTTAACTGTTCAAAGGCCGCAACAACTCCGGGTAGAATGGCTTCGGAGCATTTTTCACCCACATCGAACCGTCGGGAACCGGGCATGTAGTTGTCGGAGTAATTTACCAGTGATGCAAAATCTTCGGCATTTTTGCGGGCCAGCCAGGTCTCTTCCAGTGGTCTTGCCTTGCGCCACTCTTCAGAAACATACATCAGGCTGAAGCCATAAGGGCAGAGAAGCCATTTGTACCCCGATGCGACCAAAAAATCAGGCTTGATCTGTTCGATCGGGAAAGGCATTGCTCCCAGCGACTGGGTGGCATCAACAACCAGCATACAACCAATTTTGTCGCACTCCTGCCGGATTGCTTCCAGGTTAATGCGGGCACCGTTGGTCCAGTGGCAGGTCGACAGGGCCGCTACTTTTACCTTGCTTTCAAACCGGTTGATGATTGCTTCTGTCCAGTTTCCGTTTTCGGGAACCGGTACCGTGATCAGGTTGGCACCACGTTCCAGGGCCACCCGCTTCCATGGCAGCACATTACTGGGAAATTCTTCGGCAATGAGCAAAATCGAATCTCCTTTTTGCAGTTGAGGCTCAATGGCCCGGGCGGCCGTGCTCAAACCGTAGCTTGCTGCTGGAATGATGGCATATCCGTCGGAATCCCCGCCAAATATTTCGGATGAAAGTTTTCGGATGATTTCCGAATTTTCAAAAAAGTCGGAAGCTCTTCGTTCCCAGGGATGGCTTTTGGCCAATACGCCTGTTTGCATTCTTTTTATCGATTCGTTCAAGAGAGGTGAATTGCCGGCACAATTGAAGTAGGCAATGTGGTCGGGAATGTCGAACAGTTCCCGTTGGGTTGGTATAGGTTTCATGGCTTTGTATGTTTTATCTGCAAAAATTGATTTTGGCAGATCTTTTTAGTTCAATATTTTTTTCTGGTCAGATCCAGCAGTCCGTTGATAATGGTTAATGGATGTGCAGGATTTCCCGGAATGTAAAGGTCGATCGGGTATTTTGAAAGGAAACTGCGGTCAACAGCCGGACTATCGGCGAAAATTCCACCGCTGATGGCATCCGTTCCGACCAGTACTACAATCTTAGGTACGGGTGTGGCATCATAACAAATCTGAACCGGTTCGGCCATGTTTTCCGAGATTGGGCCGGTGATTACAATGCCATCGGCATGGCGGGGTGAAGCAACAAAATCGATTCCAAAACGGCTCATGTCGAACTGAACATTATTGGCTGCATTCAATTCCCATTCACAACTGCTATCGCCAGCTGCTGATATCTGCCTGAGTTTTAATGACCGGCCCAGGATCTGGTGAATCTCTTTTCGAACTTTTTCCGGATCAACTTCGATTGGTTGGTCTTCGCCTTCTTTGATAATCAGTCGTTCGCGAATGTTGGTTGAAATCTTGTAATCGGTGGTAAACTCAATTTTCGATGGAAATTGCCTGGCACATTCACCACAAAAAGTGCATTTACCCAAATCGATACTTACCGGATTGGTGCCAATGGCTGCCGTTGGGCAAACCAATTGCAGTTCTTTTTCATCCACTTTCTCGCGGCTGATGACAGGTCTTCCCCTGAAAATCCCCGGGACTTTTGCCTTGGTAACATCGGGAATAAACTGTTTTCCCTGATGATAAACTATTTTGAGGTTATCGAACATCGCTTTTTGTTATAAATCGTGACCGGAATACGAAAGATTAAAACTCTTGTTGCAAATCGGGAAATCGGATATTTCGTTGTTCCTGACGGCCAGCGCCAGTGCCAGCCAGTTGTGGAACGAAGGATCTTTGATTTTGTAAATAACCAGCTCGCCTTTTGAATCGGTAATGGCACAATGGCAAATTTCGCCTCTCCAACCTTCAACCAACGAAATGGTAAATGAATTGGGACGGGGTGTTTCAGTTATTTTTCCGGTTTTTTCCACCTCGGGAACCTGCTTGATCAACTCCCGGATGTATTTGATGGATTGCCTGATTTCGTTCCGGCGGATCTGGAACCTTGAATAAACATCGCCGTGATGCTTAATGACTGGCTCGTGATTGATTTCCTTGTAGAGATAATGTGGATGAGATGCCCTGATGTCGCGGTTCAGTCCGCTCATTCGGGCAGCCATGCCTACTGTCCCAATCGACAGCACATCGTCGTAAGAGACAATCCCTGTTCGTTCAAAACGGGAGAGGGCACTTGGAAGCCGGCGTATTTGCTCTGCCATCTCCTCAAAGTCGGGTTCGTAGGCGTTGAAAACTTCTTCTAGTCGTTTGGCCAGCGCGGGGGTAAAGGGAAACTGGTTTCTGCCCGGGCGGATAAGCCCTTTCGACAACCGGTTGCCTCCCCATTCCTGCATGAAATTGATCATTGGTGTTCGCAATCTGCCCAATACCGAACTTCCCAACTGATATGCAACATCGGTGCACATGGCGCTTAGGTCGCCGGTATGAATGGCTATGCGTTCCATTTCAAGGGCAATGGTTCTTGCAAATTCAATATCTTTTGAAGGTTGAAAACCACACAGGCTCTCCCATGCCATCGAGAAGGCGGTGGTGTGGCCAACAACGGTGTCGCCGGCAATGTTTTCGGCAAGCGTTGTCCGGTGAAGCAAATTTTTTTGGTCGAGGAAAAGTTGTTCGATACCACGGTGCTGAAAACCCAACTGGATTTCAAGGTGCAAAATTTGTTCGCCGTTGCAGATAAACCGGAAATGCCCCGGTTCGATCACACCGGCATGAATGGGGCCAACACCCACTTCGTGAAGTTCTTCGCTATCGATGCTGAAAAAAGGATAATTGGCAATGGTTTGCGACTTGTCTGCCCGGTTATGGGCGTAACGCACTGGCTTTAACCACGGATGACCAACAAACCCGATTCCGAAATTCTCGTGGATTTCGCGTTCAAATTTTTCAAAACAGAAATGATCTTTGGAGAAAGATCTCAGGTTATCATCGGTGTGCACCACCGATGAAGAGACATAGATTTCGTGGGTGTTGTCGTCAGCAATGCAACCGATCAGCTTAATTTTGTCGTCCAACCGGTAACCAAAATAGTTGACGCAATGCCTTTCGGGATGTTCTGAAATCAACCCGGTGATCTCTTCAAAAAACAACGGATAATTGATCTCAGGAATATCTGCTACCGAAATGGTCTGATTATTTTTAATTTGAATAGAGTTCATGTCATTTAGGTAAAAGCATTATACTTTCCTTTAATAAGTTTACAAAATCAGTCGGTGGATTTAGCCCCAGATAGATGGCTGCAATCAACAAAATGAATTGTGTAAGAGATTCCCATGGACTGATTTTTGGGACATTCGAGTCGTCGAAATCGATTGGAGGAATGAACAATATTTTGAAGATGTTCTTCCCAAAGGCCCAGATAATGATAGTGAGAAGCAGCAAAACAGCGACCAGAACAAGAATCTGGTGGGCTTCGAAAAGCGATCTGAAAATCATGAATTCGCTCACAAACAGACCGGAAGGAGGCATGGCCGTAGCGCTGATAAAGCCGATCAGCAGCACCATTGCCCCCGCAGTATTGTATTTGAAATAGTTGCCAACCTGATAGATGCTTTTGTTCTGGAAAACCCGGTATAGCTGGGTGAACTGAAAGAACAAACTCGATTTTACGAAAGCGTGGAGGATGATGTGCAGGATGGCGGCATAATAACCAACTCCACCGGCGGCAACACCCAACATCACCAAGCCCATGTGTTCGATGCCCGAGTAGGCAAACATGCGTTTGATGTTCTTAACTTTTATCATATAAACCGTTGCCACAAAAACCGATAAGAAAGCCGCAATCCCGATGACCATATTGGCCCAGTGATGTAATGGGGTGTTCGCAACAACAATGTAGAAACGGAAAATGCCCACAAACCCCAGGTTCATCAACACACTCGAGAGAAGTGCACCTACCGGGGCAGGAGCTTTGTCTTTGGCATCGATGCCTGCCGTGAACATGGGAACCAGTCCCAGTTTGGCTGTAAACCCGGTGAATATGAAAAGAAAAGCCAATCGAAGCCAGAAAGGATTAAGCTTCGAACTGTTGGCCACAAGATTGGCAAACGAGAGGTCGTCGGAACCGGCATTCTCGAGCGAAAGACTCAAAAACAGGATTCCAACAAACACAAAAGTGATGCTGATTGCACAAATGAATACATATTTCCAGGTACCTTCCAGTGCCAGTTTGTTCCGGTGATGATAAATCAATGCCGAGGCGCTAAGGGTCGTGATTTCCGTAAAAATCCAGGTTACAGCAATGTGGTTTGATAAATATCCGGCGCTAATGGCCATGATCAGCAACACAATCGAAGAATAGTAGATCGACCGTGTTTGTGGTGAAGCCGGTTGGTCGTTCAGGTAAATATGGCTGTGGATCATGGCCGGCACCGCAATAACACTTAACGTTGCCAATAATAAAACAGCAAGGGCATCGTAAGTGAAATAATTCAGGTCGATGCTTCGCAGGTTGTTGCCGGAATAAATTGTTAATGTCCATTGAAGGACAAGAAACAATCCTAATAATCCAAAAGTCAGTATTTTGTTTCTGCTTAAGGAAAGGCCAATGGCTATTGTAATTGCTCCTATCAGATAGATTCCAATCATGAGTTGTACATTTTGCTGTTAAAAATCTTTTAAATTGGTAAGTTGATCCACATCCACATCCTTAAACACATCTCCAATTTTGTTCAGGAAAATCCCCAGGATGAGCACACTGGCAAAAATGTCGAGCATGATTCCAAGGTTCACCAACATAGGCATTTCGTTTCCTACCGCCAGTGATAAAACAAAAACCCCGTTTTCAATTACCAGATAGCCCATTACATGGGTAATGATTTTTCGGCGTGAAGCAATGAAGTACAATCCGGTGAACAGCGTCGACAAGGCAACTACAAAAAACATTTTGTCCAGATGGGTTTCTTTGATACTGTTGGAAAGCAGGATGGTTGCCACAACAATCGTAGTCGTAATTATCAGCGATACAAAATTTGGAAGATAAGGTTCTGCTTCACGGGTAATGTTGTTGCGCTTCAAAAGATATCCCAAAAACACAGGGACAGCAATCGACTTAAAAACAACCGTTTCGAGCAGAATAAGTATCAGGTTCAACGTGTTAATTTCGCTTAGTTGAAGAAAAGCCACACAGAAAAGCAACAGTCCCTGCAAGGCCAGCACCTTCACATACGTGAGCATCCGGTTGGCTATCGACAGATAGAACAGGGTGATGATGAAAACGATGAGAAATACGTGTATCATTTTACTTCTTTTAAGTCGGTTAATTAAATTTTCCCAGGATAAGCAATGCACCGAAAAATATCAGCAACGCAACCGAAGTAAGCGCAACAATGAATTGGGCATTGTGGCTCATCCGGAACCTGGCCATAAACGATTCGATCAATCCAATCACCACAGCCATCAGAAATTGGATTACAAAAAACAGGGGAATGGCGTATTGGTAGTCAACAATTCCAATAAACAGGTTAACAATCAGCGCTCCATAGATGGCAAATTTTAAATATCCGCCAGTCAGGATTAACCCAAGGTCGAAACCGCTGTTGTCCAATATCATCACTTCGTGAACCATGGTTAATTCCAGGTGGGTTTTGGGGTCATCAATGGGCATCCGGCTGTTTTCAATCATGGCAATCATAATCAGCACAAAGGTTGCCAGCACTGCCAGCGCGTAACTGATATATGAACCAATGTGCAGTGCAGCGAATATTTCCTGGAACGAAGTGTAGCCGGTAAGTAAGGCAAACGAGCCCATCAGGATGAAGAATGCAGGTTCGGCAAACATCGAGTAAAGCGCTTCGCGACTGGCGCCCATCCCTTCAAAACTGCTTCCGGTGTCCAATGCCGAAATGATGCTGAAAAACTTTCCAAGGGCCAACACATAGGCGAAGAAAATGAAATCGCAACGAAAGCTGAGCACTCCTTTCGATTGTCCAAACGGAACCACCAGCATCGCCATGACAATCGATGCAAAATAGATGGTAGGGGCAATTTGAAAAATGAAGCTGCTGGTTTCACTGTATACCGCTCCTTTCTTGAAAAGCCGGGCTACATCCTTGATGGGCTGCATAATACCCGGGCCTTTTCGTCCCGAAGCAAGGCTTTTCGTCCGGTTTATGATTCCCGTAAAAAAGAGGGCAGCTATCACGATTAGAAGAATACTTAACATGGTTACAGTTGTTTTAGAAAATCGATAAATGCCATAATCGTATCATATAAAAACGGGATGCAGATTACCGAAACGATAAAGATAATCCCGTATAAAATAGAGAATTGCAGCTTTCCGTTGTTTAAAAACAGGAAACGGCTCAAGAATGATTTAATCGCTTTGATTGGTTTGTCAACAAACCAACTTTCGATCCGGTCGTAAGGGTGGCTTTTATAATGTGCTTCAACCGGAAAAACTCCCGATACATTCTTTTCTTTTTTCTCAAAAAGTAAAAACGGGTTGAATAGTTTGCTGTATGTTCTTACGAAAGATGAGGCGGTGTATTGGATTTTAGGCTGTGGGGCAACATAACCGCATCCCCAGGTTGGCGAAACCGTAATCTCCCGATTGCGTATCATTATTTTTCTCACAGAAAAGACCAGCGCAATCAGTAAAATGAATACACCCGATGCCAGGCCAATCGGTTGCACGGTGTGAGCGATCTCATCCTGAAATGGAACCAAAGAAGGTTGTATTAGCCCAGAGTAGAGATTTACGGGTTTAGTCAGCACATTCAGAAAGGGTTGTGGAAACAAGCCGATGCAAAGAATGGTTAGGGCAATGAGATAAAGAGGTAACCATTGAAAAAACGGAGACTCTTTTATTTCGTGGTTGATTTTCTTTCTGGGTTGACCCAGAAAAACAATACCAAACGCTTTGGTAAAGCAAAACAAGGCCAGCCCTCCAATCAGGACCAAGGCCAGTACCGAAAAGATGATTGCGACCAGCGGAACAATATCAGCATTCAGCATCCATTGGTACAGTCCGTTATAAATTAGAAATTCGGAAACAAAACCATTGAATGGAGGAATGCCGCAAATGGCGATTGCTGCAATTAAAAAGAGAATAGCCGTTTGGGGCATCTTTTTAATAAGCCCGCCCAAATTTTCAATATTTAATGTGTGAGTTGCCTGATATACAATCCCTGCCGTGTAAAAAAGAAGCGATTTGAAAAGGGCATGGTTCAACGTGTGAAGCAAGGCCCCGGCAAATCCAAGGGCCGCAAGCAACGGGTTCCCATTTCCCAGTCCTATGCAGCCAATGCCAATTCCCATCCCAATGATCCCAATGTTTTCGATACTGTGGTAGGCGAGTAACTTCTTGAGATTATGCTGAATAATGGCTAGCATAACACCATACAATCCTGAAATAACCGAAACAAGTAAAATGAAATATCCAACAACGGTATAATCCATCTTAATCAGCAACAACATGCGAAGGATTCCAAAAATCCCAATTTTGATAATTACCCCGGACATGATTCCCGAAATGTGCGTGGGTGCTGCCGGGTGTGCATGAGGTAGCCAGGTGTGAAAAGGAACAAATCCTGCTTTGATGGCAAAGCCTATAAAAAAGCAGAAGAAAAGGATCATTCCGGTAGCTCCCTGATGGGTTTCGGTATAGGTAGTGATTGATTGAAAGTCGAAACTGCCGGTCTTGTATGCCACCCAAATGAAACCCAGCATTAGAAAGAGGATGGAAATGTGTGATTGTACCAGAAAATTGATTCCGGCTTTTAAGGTGGCCATCTTTCCGCTTTCAAAAATTACAGCAATAAATGCTGAAATGGCCATGGTTTCCCATGCAATTAAAAAGATGAGGCTGTTTTGTATGGCACAAATACTGATCAGCGCTGTGTGCAGCAAAACGAAGGCAATGCTGTGCAGTGACAGGTTCTTCCGTTGTTCCCGATAGGCTTTCATATAATACAATCCGTAGAAACCTCCGGTCAGAAAGATGAAATTAATAATCAATAAAAACCAGCCGGAAAGGGCATCCAGGTAGATTCGGATGGGGCCTGTAACAACGTTACCAGGAAGTGAAAGGTCGAAGACCTGGCCACTCAAGGTTTGAATGGCAAAATAGCACGATATGATTGAATTGATAAAAATAACCGAGATCGCAACAATACCTTTCCCTTTTACCTTCAAAAAGGGAATTGCAATTGTGACCAGTACCGGTAATGTTAAAAATGCAATCATTGAATTCATTTCAAAACATTTAATGCAGTTAGAATTAAAATTAAAAGAACGAAAGCAATTCCATATAAAACGTACCACTGAACACGCCCATTCTGTATGAATTTAAAGTAATTCGCACCAAACACTAAGCGTTGAGTAAAGAAATTGAAAATCCGGTTTTCAAAGAAATCCTGGTAGTGTGAAACATATTTTCTGTTTTTTGGGAAAATCTCGCCTGGCTTGATTTCTTTAAACTTCTTTTCTTCAATTAGTATAAAATTGAACACTTTACCCAACGGTTTAGAGAACGATTTACCGGTATATTGCATTCGGGTGTTTGGTGCGATATAGGCACAGCCCCACGTTGCTTCTTCTTTCTGACTTTTCCCTTTGATTGTCAGATGCCTGATTCCCCAAATCAAACCAATAATCCCAATCAGGATAAGGAAATAAAGATTGATCGGTGCAATCGTGCCGGAATATTCTTCAAAGTTAATAGATTCTTTTAACAGGAGCAGATTGTTCATGCTCCCCAAAACTTGTTCAATCGCTTTCAGGAACGGTTGTGGAAAAAAAGCGATGCACATCATGGCAACGACAATTAAATATTGGGGGTATAGCATCAGCGATGAAACTTCGTGTGGTTGGTGATTTAGTGTTTTGCGAGGTGAACCCAGAAAGATTGTCCCAAAAGATTTGGTAAAAGCCAACAGTGAAATTCCGCCAATGATACTCAACCCGGCAAAGGAAAGTATGATCAGGCAGATTTGATCAAGACCTCCCGTTTTTAAGCCCTCCAATAAACCACTATAAATGATGAACTCAGATACAAAGCCGTTGAATGGAGGAATCCCGGCGATTGCAACAGTCCCTGTCAGAAACAGGATTGCTGTTTTGGGCATTTGTTTTATCAACCCACCCAGTTTTTCCATATTGCGGGTATGTGTTTGCTGGTAAACCGATCCAGCCGAAAAGAAAAGTAGCGATTTAAACAGCGAATGGTTCAAAACATGCAGCAATGCACCGCCAAATCCGAGGTAATACAAAACAGGTGAACCATTTCCCAGCCCAATCAGCCCCAGTCCGATACCGATGCCAATAATTCCGATATTTTCGATGGTACAATAAGCCAGCATTCGTTTAAAATCGCGGTGAACAGCAGCATTCAATATGCCATAAATCCCGGTGAGTATGGCAACAGAAAGTACAATTTCTCCCAGTAGCAGAAAATCAGTTTTCAGGAAGCAAACGACCCTCAGGATCCCATAAATTCCCAGTTTCACAATCACTCCCGACATTACACCCGAAACATGCGATGGAGCAGCAGGGTGTGCATGTGGCAGCCAGCTGTGAAGAGGAATAAACCCTGCTTTTATGCCAAATCCAACAAAGAAAATCAGGAACAACCAAATGTTGCTGTTGACGCCGAAAAAGGCAGAAAATGCTTCGAAGCTAAACGAACCGGTTTCCATATAAACCCAAATGAACCCAATGGTTAGGAAAACCACGCTAATGTGCATCTGTACCAGATAATTGATCCCTGCTTTTAGTGTTTTGGGCTTGTTGCCATCGAATATGACCAGCATCATCGACGAGATAGACATGATTTCCCAGGCAATGAGGAATGCAAAGCCATTATGCAAAAGGCAAACCCAAACCATCGAAAGATGGAAGATAACAAACAAAATCCAGTGAAGGCTCAGCTTTTGGTGGCTATTCTGGTATTCTTTCAAGTATCCGTTTCCATAAATAGCCCCGGTTATTGAGGTAAAATTGATAATCAGGATAAACCATGCCGAAAGGCCGTCGATCGTCACCTGAACATTTCCTAAAAGATTGCCGGAAAAAACGGAGAGATTAATCGCCGTGCCGGTAATAGCCTGTAAAGCAGGAATGCTGGTAATAATGGCATTCAGAATAACGGCAATTGCAGCAAGTGAGGCTTTGCCTTTTACAGGAACAAGACCAATCAGAAAGATGGCTATGAGAGTTACCATCCACGAAAAACTTAGTAATAACCCAAAGCTCATTTTGATGTGTGTTCAGAATACATGAGGCTCATTAGTAGTTGCAAGTTAAGGGATTATTTGCAAATATCCGATGCCGGAAGGCCGTTAATATTCCCATATTCTTGTCAAATTATTTTTAGTTTGATCAATGAGGTGGCGAATTTAGAAAAACGAGATTCCATAAATCGTGTTTTCCAAGAGTTTTGTGGCGAAAAATAAGTCTTGTTAATGTTCGATTAAATTTAGGCTTGGAGCAAAGAACTTGATGGAGAATGACACTTCTTCAGAAAACTTTTTTTCGGATTGGTTGTGCGAACTATTTTTTTAATTGAAAAGCAAGACCAAAGCTTTTTCCTGAAACAAAAAATAGTATATATTTGCGCCTCATTAAATGCCTCTTTAGCTCAGTTGGTAGAGCAGCTCATTCGTAATGAGCAGGTCGTGGGTTCGAGTCCCATGAGAGGCTCTGAGAAAGCCCGGTACAAATAGGTGCCGGGTTTTTTGTGCCCTTCTGATTGGTACTAATCGTTTTAAGATTTTGATTTATCAGCTTTGAGGTTCTAAAATAACCAGTTACTCAATAATTGAAAATAAAAAAGGCTGCCCTTGTGGGGGACAGCCTCTCATTATATCATGGTGTTGCTTAATTTAAAGCCAATTGATTTTCTTTTACAAACTGCTTGTAACAAGTATAACCTACATATTCACCTTTTGAATTTTTTGTAGGCACTACAATTTGGATACAGCTTGCAACATGATCGACCGTGTAAGAAATGGTATCTGAAACATTGCTGTTGTCAACAAATAAAACGGTTTCTATCGATACCGTATTGTCTTCATATTCTGCATTACGTTTCACTTCGGTTAATTGTTTTTTAACAACTGTTGAACCATTATCGTAACATACGTTTAATAAGGTGCCGTCGAATTTTACATTAACAGGTCTTGCTAAATAGAAATTTGAAAAGTATGCTTCGTCTAATGAACTCATTGGTGTTGACATGGCCTGTTTTTCTACTCTGAATGCAACAGATGGTTTCGTCTGGGAAAAACCATTCAGGCAAAAAAGAAAAGTAATAATGACTAACAGTTTTATTGATTTCATGTCTTTATTTCATTAAAACAATACAAAGTCAAAAAAAAAAATCCAACCCACCTAAACTTGTTTGACAAGTGTACAATATGCTTTGACGAATGGTAGAATTGTTTTGTTTAGAGGAATTTGATTGTCCTCAATTATCCTCTTCATGAGAGTTATAGCCGTTGGTTTCGAGTAGCCTTCTTCTCTGGTTTGGGAGGAACGGATATCCGGTTTGTACCGGTTTTGCGAAACATGGAGGGGCATACTTATTTTTTCCGTGAAAGAGTCTTCCAAAATTTTATTTGTTACAAACAATTCACAAATTTGTACGAACCATTGTTGACGAACTGATATTTCGATAGGATGAACCGGCTGTTTTTAATTATCATTTTTTTGATGTGTTCCATGCATCTTTTCGGACAACCCGACAAGGTTCGCACTCATTTGGAAAACTCTTATGCAGGAGTAAAGAAGTCATGGGATTCAGCGAATAAAGCTATTAATGAAATCCAAAAATGCCATCTTTCAACTTCGCTGAATGATTTGCAGTTGAATGCAGGCAAGGCAAAGACTGAAATGGATGAGGCAGTGTTGCAGGCAAAAGAAGCCGGGTTTGAAGCGGATGGCATTGTTGGAGAGGCGGGTAACCTGAACTGGCATACGATTGAAGATGGCGCTAATAAAGCAATAACCTGTTTTAGGAAAGCTAGTGCTAAATTTGATGATGCCTCTTCCAATTTAGCTTCGGCATATGGAGAAGAAAGCTCTGCACTGGCCATTGATTATTTGAACAATGCAATTAGTGACATCGAAAAGGGGATGAGTTATCTGAAAAAGGGATCGGATCTGTTAACCGAAACGTTCAACCAATCAGGACGGAGCAAGTAGGGAAACGAACCGTCAGCGCCCATTTTTACAGGTTTTCCAATACTTGGATCAGTCTGGATTTTCTGCGGATTGAAACCGGTATTTCGGTATGGTCTTTCAAAATCAGAAAACCACCATCAGTTTTGTCCAAGCGACTAACATACTGCATATTCACCAGAAACGACTGATGGGGCCTGAAAAAACCATATTCGGAGAGCATCTCTTCATACTCCTTCATTGGCCTTGAAATAAGGATCTTTTCTCTGTCGTTCAGATAAAAGGTGGTGTAAGTGTTATCACTTCGACAATATACGATATCGCTGATTTCAATAATATTAATCGATTCGGTTGTTTTTAGGACAATCCGCCGGTTTTGATTCTTTCTTTCGTAATAGTTGAAAAAAGTCTCCACCTGATCCTGAATTTTTGTGCTGTTGATATTTTCGATTGCCCGTTCAACAGCGGAACAAAATTCTTTTTCGTTGATGGGTTTCAGGATGTAATCAATGGCACTCAGTTTGATGGCTTTGATGGCAAATTCGCTGTAAGCGGTAATGAAAATCACGGTGTATTTGTAGCTCTGGATTTTCTGCAGGATCTGAAAACCGGTTCCGTCGGTTAATCGAATGTCGAGCAAAATGAGCTGAGGTTGCAATTGGTCAATTAATTGGGCGCCCTCTTCAACGGAGCCAGCCATTCCCACAAGTTCAATCTCCTCAAAATTGTTCAACAGGAGAGAGCGGTTTAGTTCCCTTAATTCGGGCTCATCATCAATAATAACGGCTTTTATCATCAGGTTCAATAAATGGAAAATCAATAATGACAGAAGTACCTGTCATTTCAGGGTTAATATCACTTAAATCAAAGATCTCGAATTTAATGTTTTTTTTGTATTTTCTCTCAATCAGCCGGATTCTTTCCTTAAAAATATTCATTCCCATCGATTGGTGGCTGCTGTTCGTTTTGTTTTTCATCGAAGCATTAATACCCTGTCCGTTGTCGGTAATGCTGATTTGAACAGATGTAGATTTTTGCCTGATTTTTATTGAAATCATTCCTTGCTGACATTCTTTTTTCACAAACCCGTGATGGATTGAATTTTCGACAAAGGGCTGCAGGAAAATTGGAGGCACATAAATGAAATCGGGTTCAATATTTTCATCAATATCCAGTTCATAATTAAAGCAGTCTCCTTTTCTCATCCGCTCAATTTCGATGTAGTTTTTAAGCGTTTCCAGTTCTTCATAAAGGGGAATGAGCTCGATGTTTGAATTCTTCAGGATTGCGCGGGTAAGGGAAGAAAACTGGCCCAGATAGGATGCTGCTTTTGTTGGTTCATTTTGGTACATAAAACTTTGAATCGAACCAAGGGCATTAAAAATAAAGTGAGGGTCCATTTGAGAACGGAAAAGCTTCAGTTTTAACTCGTTTTTTTGTTGTTCGGTTCTCTTTTTTTGATCAAAGTAGAAAAACAGCGCAAAAATCATAAGCGCGGATGCGGTAATGATAAATATTACCAATCGTTGGTTTCTGATTTCATTTTCAGCAGTTAAGAGTTCAATTTGCTGCTCTTTCTTTTTGTTTTCGTATATGGTTTGCAATTCATTCAGGTAACGCGAATTTTTTTCATTAACAATGCTATCGTTGTAATTTACGGATGTTTTAAAATAGTTGAGTGCCGTTTTGTGATTGCCCGTGTTTTCGTAATAATCGGATAGGAGTTTATAGGAATCTTTGATCAGCAATCCGGAATTGATGCTCAATGCCATCGAATTAAACTTTTCTATTTCAGGCAGTGCCAGTTCCGGTCGGTTTAGTCTCAGATAGGCTTTCCCCAGGTTAGCATAAGTTTGCGACATGTAATAGTCGTCTTTTGTTTGTTCGGCAAATACCCTGGCCATGTTGAACTGTTTCAACGCTTCAATTGGCTGTCCTTTTTGCAACAGGATTTCTCCAATACTGTTCAGACAGATTGAACGCCCTACCAGTGAATTTATTTTTTCATTGAATACCAGTGATTTCTTAAAATAGATGAGGGCGGTGTCGGGTTTTCCCATCGCCTGATAGGCATAACCAATGTTTTGGAGGTTAATGGCAACGCCCAGGTCATTGTTTAATTTTGTTTCGCGTTTAAGCGATTCATTAAACATTTCATAGGCTTGTTCTGGTTGATTTAACGAAAGGTGAATGTTGCCAATACTATTTAATGCAACACAGGCACTTCGTTGCGTGACGATTAAGTCACCTTTGAATTTGTCGGAAAGTTCGAGCGCTTTCAAGTGGTTATCAAGGGCGATTCTTGGTTTGTCGAGCCGGCGGTATGCAACACCAAGGTTGTTGAGAGAGAAAATGATGATGGAGGTGTCGTTCCCGGCCAGTTCAAGTGCCGACAGGTGTAGCTTTATGGCTTGTTCATATTGTGACCGGTCGCGCAGAATAACTCCTTTCAGATTTTTTCCTTTGGCAATACCGGTTTTATATTGAAGCCGCTCAGATTCTTTGATCAGCCAGTCAATGGTTTGTTCTTTTGAATTGTTGGAGCGAACGTAATCAAACGTGTCGAAGAGTTTTAATACACTGTCAATTTGTGCGATGGTGGCCTTGGCTTCATTTTGGGCATTACTTTGGCTGTCATCCAATTTTAAGGCAGCTCCGTTCAGCGTTGAAAGCAAGATGAAGCTTAGTAGCAAATTGATTTTAACAAACAAAGCAGACATGGGTAAATTTTTTTTTCAAATTGATCATAACCCAAAGCTCTTATTGATAAAACTTTGGTTGTGATTGCTTTAAGGATTGATTGCTTTGGTGGTTTAGAGATGGCGTTTTCCATCAATATTTTGGACCTAATAAAAGAAAAAGGGAAGAGATAGTTGTTAATAAACTATCTCTTATAAATATCGAATTATAGTTTGACTGAAATACCAATATTCAAGTAGGTGATGCCATAACCCAATTCAGCCATTGCGGCCAATTTCTCAGTAAAATAGTATCGAGCTCCTACAAACCAGTATGAATAAAAGCCGAGGCTATTATCGTTGTAATAGTCACCATAATCGGCTACATCACTGTCATATTTCCAGCTGTAATATCTGAAACCCAAGGATAACCCGGCATAAGTATCCAATTTGTCCAAAAAAGGATAATGAAAAGAGCCGCGTGGTCCCACATAAATACGGGTCGTTTTTGAGGTGTATGTGTATCCCCAGTCATATTTATAAGATGAGAAGCCAAGATAAGCACCGACTCCGACAGAGCCTTTATCAAGTAATCCATCCGCTATTCCATATTCACCAGATAAAGAAATAGGTGGAATTGATAATTTATAATAGGTGCCCAGTCCGGAACCTAAGCCTATGCCAATATTGGCAACTTTGTCACCTTTGACAAAAATTGGATCTTGTGCTTTAGCAGCCACAAACGCAATCACAAAAACGGAAAGTAAAATAATTTTTTTCATGTCAGAATAGAATTAAGTTTTCGATTATGATTCCTATACTTAACAAAGGTAAAACATTCTTTTCAGTTAATAGCGATATTCTTTGAAAGTGTTGCCAATGAACTTGTAAACGAAGGCTTAGATATTATAAGTGGAAGAAAGGGAAAGGATTACTAATGATGGAATTCTTTTTTTGATCGTGCATTTCATCAGAAAGAAAGCTATTTGCCTTTTATCCCTGCAATCTTCTTTATTTCATTCAGTTTGTTCAATGCTTCAATCGGTGTGAGGTTGTTGATATCGAGGTTGGCAATTTCATCCCTGATTTGTTTCAACACCGGGTCGTCGAGCTGGAAGAAACTAAGCTGGATTCCTTCCCGTTCAGTTCCAATCGAATCGAGCGGTTTCGAAAGGGAATCTTTCCGGTGAGTATCTTCCAATTGTTTGAGTATTTCTTCCGATCTTTTTATCAGGCTTTTGGGCATTCCTGCCATTCGGGCAACATGGATACCAAAACTGTGGTTACTGCCTCCTCGTACCAATTTGCGAAGAAAAATGACTTTGTTGTCGATTTCCTTTACCGTTACATTGTAATTTTTAATCCTGTCGAAAGAGTGTTCCATCTCGTTCAACTCGTGGTAATGGGTGGCGAAAAGTGTTTTGGCTTTGAACTTCGGATGCTCATGGATATACTCCACAATAGACCAGGCAATAGAAATGCCGTCGTAGGTACTGGTTCCACGGCCCAGTTCGTCGAGCAGGATTAAGCTTCGGTCCGAAAGGTTGTTCAGGATGCTGGCAGCCTCGTTCATTTCGACCATAAAGGTCGATTCGCCCAGAGAGATGTTGTCGGAAGCGCCAACGCGGGTGAAAATTTTATCGATGTATCCGATCTCAGCGGCTTTTGCGGGGACAAAACAACCAATTTGTGCCATCAAAACAATTAGTGCGGTTTGTCTCAGCAAGGCCGATTTACCCGACATGTTAGGACCGGTTATGATGATAATTTGCTGTTCTTCCTGGTCGAGGTATACACTGTTCGAAATGTAGCTTTCGCCAATGGGCATTTGCTGCTCGATGACCGGATGGCGGCCTTCGGTTATTTTAATGGTTTTTTCTTCGTTAACAACCGGGCGTGAATACTCGTTCTCGGCTGAAACATTGGCAAATGATATTAAACAGTCAATCTGTGAGATGATGACAGCATCTAACTGAATGGCTTGGATGTAATCGGTGAGGGCCATGACCAGTCCGTCGTACAGTCGTTGTTCGATGCATATGATTTTTTCTTCCGCTCCGAGTATCTTTTCTTCATAATTTTTCAGCTCTTCGGTGATGTACCGTTCGGCTCCAACCAGGGTTTGTTTTCTGATCCATTCGGGCGGAACTTTATCTTTGTGGGTGTTCCGCACCTCAATATAATATCCAAAGACATTATTGAAGCTGATTTTCAGAGAGGTAATACCTGTTCTGGCGATCTCCCGTTCCTGCATTTTCACCAGGTAATCTTTCCCGTTCGATTTAATCTCGCGGAGTTCGTCCAGTTCGGCGCTTACTCCAGAGGCAATGGTATTTCCTCTGATAATTTGAGTGGGAGGATCGGGGTAAAGTTCGCGCTCAATACGATCGGCTATGATTTTACAAGGATTTAACTGTTCTGCCAGATTTTCAAGGCTTTTGTTGCCTGAGTTGAGGCAGAACTGGCGAATGGGTTCGATGGCGTTCAGTGCAACTTTTAGCTGAACTACTTCCCGTGCATTGATCCGCTGAACGGCAACTTTTGAAATAATCCTTTCCAAATCGCCAATTACCCGGATGTTCTCCTCAATCTTTTCCTGTAAGTCAGGAGTAGAAATGAAACAATCGACCATATCGAGTCGGTTGTTAATGGCCGTCACATTTTTCAAAGGGAAAGTGATCCATCGTTTCAGCAGTCGGGCACCCATAGGGGTAAGGGTTTTGTCGAGCACGTTGAGCAATGTTTTTCCGCCTTCGCTTAAAGGGTTTACCAGCTCAAGGTTGCGAATGGTAAAACGGTCGAGCCAAACGTATCGTTCTTCTTCGATGCGGGCCAGATTTGAAATGTGCTTGATGTGATGATGTTGGGTGATGTCGAGGTATTGCAAGATGGCCCCGGCAGCAATAATTCCGTATTCCATCCGCTCTACGCCAAAACCTTTCAGTGTCTTCACTTCAAAATGACGGAATAACCGGTCTGTTGCGGCATCGGTAGTATAAACCCAGTCGTCGAGGTTGAAGGTGTAGAATTTGTGGCCGAAGTGATCAGCAAATTCTTCGTTTTTGCCACGCTGATATAGGACTTCCTTCGGTTGGAACGAGTTCAGTAATTTGTCGATGTATTCGAAAGTACCTTCGGCAGTAAGAAATTCTCCTGTTGAAATATCGAGGAAAGCAACACCGGCCATCTTTTTGTCGAAATGAACAGAGGCAAGAAAATTATTTTCACGGTTTTCCAGAATATTATCGTTGATTGAAACGCCGGGGGTAACCATTTCGATGATTCCCCGTTTGACAATTTTTTTAGTGAGTTTTGGGTCTTCCAGTTGCTCGCATATTGCAACCCGCTGTCCGGCACGAACCAATTTCGGCAAATACGTGTCGACGGCATGGTATGGGAATCCGGCCAGTTCAACAGAACTTGCAGACCCGTTAGCCCGTCGGGTTAGGGTAATGCCTAAAATTTCTGAAGCCTTAATAGCATCATCTCCAAATGTTTCATAAAAGTCGCCAACACGAAAAAGCAGTATTGCGTCGGGATGTTTGTCCTTTACCGCGTAATATTGCTTCATTAGTGGGGTTTCAACGTATTTATGTCCCTGGGTCATCTGTTTCGTTTTCAATCTCAACAAAGATAAATTTTTAATAAGGGTAGAGGAAACAGACGTACGGGAGATTTTGGAAATTTATTAACAAACAGGAAGTGTAATTGGTCAAAGATAAAATTGCATCACCATTTTTTTGAAGTCAATTACAGCTTCGTGATGGACCAAAAAGTCGCTGCCAATAAGGCCAGTAATGGTTTCCTGAGTGAATTTTTGGTATAGTTGGTTGATTGCAGAGAGGTCTATGAGAGCGATGTGCAGGTTTTTCATGCAATTTCCATCAAAATAAATGGTCTCAATTACCCCCGATTTGGTGTCCAGTTTTTCACTGCCAATTCCCATCGATTCCATTTCTGTCAGAGGTGTTTCAACAGGAATAAAGTAACTTTCAAGATTACTGTCGAGTACTGTTCTCGATGCACCGGTGTCTACAATCCACATTCCCCGAAATCCATCGGCAAAATGGGTTTCGACCATGATATGGTAATTCTCGTTCTCTAGTTCAACCAGCCGGAGTGGTATTTCAATTTTCTTTTTTCGTCCCATAACAGGCCGAAGATATAAATTTGATTGGTCTCCTGATGTGATATCAAAGCAAAATAGATGTTTCAGGTGGGGATTTAATCAAAAATCGAACTTTTTACCGCTTCATCTTCAAATAATTCATTAACTTGTGATAAGAATTTTAACCCAATGCTGAAGCAACTGGTTAATGACTTTAGCTCCCTCATTTATCCCAATTTGTGTATTGGTTGCGGAAGAGGGCTTGTTACCGGAGAAAACTATATCTGTTATCATTGTCTGGTAGGTATGCCCCGTACCTATTTCCATCTGGTGAAAGGAAATCCGCTGGAGCAGATATTCTGGGGCAGGGTTCCGATTGAGAAAGCCACTTCCTGGTTTTTCTATCGAAAAGGGAGCGACTACCAACATTTTCTGCATCATTTAAAATACAAGGGATTGAGGGAAATTGGCGTGGAAATGGGGCGAAACTTTGGGGCTGAATTAGTGGCGACCAACTATTTTGGTGATGTCGATCTGATGGTTCCTGTTCCGTTGCATCCGAAAAAGGAGAAACAACGAGGTTACAACCAGAGTGTGGCAATTGCCGAAGGACTCTCTCAGCATCTGAACGTTCCAATTGACAATGGTGTGCTTATTCGTCAACATTATTCAGAAACACAGACTAAAAAAGGCCGGTTTGAACGTTGGGAAAATGTAAGTGATCTTTTTGGGCTGACACATGATGAATATTTTGCCGGTAAGCATGTGTTACTGGTCGACGATGTTGTAACAACCGGTTCCACGCTTGAGGCTTGTGCCCGGAAAATACTTGAATGCAATGGGGCAAAAGTGAGTGTTGTTACGTTGGGTTTTGCTTCAATTTAGCTTATGGTGGGAAGCCGTTAGTAACTGGAATGATAAAAAGAAGACTGTATCCGACGGTTTTCAGACTTTGAGATTTTATTCAGAATCTACATCAAGCCCCCTTTACCTTCAGATACAGCCTTATCAATATTTTGAATTGTATCAAATAATCAGCATCGCATCGCCATACGTACCAAAACGATATTTTTCCTTTATTGCCTGTCGGTAAGCTTCCATCAGAAAATCGTAACCGGCAAAAGCCGAAACCATCATCAACAGCGTTGAAAGCGGCAGATGGAAATTGGAGATCATCCGGTTGGCAACGCTGAATTCATACGGAGGAAAGATAAATTTGTTGGTCCAGCCTTCGTAAGGTTTTAATAAACCGTTGGTCGATACCGAACTTTCAAGGGTTCTCATTACGGTGGTGCCAACCGCACAAATATTGCTCTTTCTTTCTTTTGCATTTCTGACAACATCACACGTCTCTTCCGAAATCCAGATTTGTTCGGAGTCCATTTTGTGTTTGGTTAAATCTTCTACATCCACACTGCGGAAATTGCCTAACCCAACATGAAGCGTAATATAGGAAAAGTCAACCCCAATGATTTCAAGGCGTTTCATCAGTTCCCTGCTAAAATGGAGTCCGGCAGTTGGAGCAGCAACTGCGCCTTCATTTTTGGCAAAAATGGTTTGGTAACGATCTTTATCTTCGGGTTCAACAGCTCGTTTGATAAATTTTGGCAGCGGTGTTTCGCCGAGGCCAAATAAGGTTGCTTTAAAATCTTCGTAAGGGCCATCGTATAAAAAGCGAAGAGTCCTTCCACGGGAGGTGGTATTATCGATCACTTCAGCAACCAGCAGGTCGTTATCGCCAAAGTAGAGTTTGTTGCCAATCCGTATTTTTCTTGCAGGATCAACCAGCACATCCCAAAGACGTTGTTCCCGGTTTAATTCCCGGAGGAGGAAAACCTCGATTTCGGCTCCGGTTTTCTCCTTGTTCCCAAACAAACGGGCAGGAAATACTTTGGTGTCGTTGAAAATCATCACGTCACCGTCAGAAAAGTAGTCGATGACATCTTTGAATATTCTGTGTTCAATGGTTTGTGTTTCCCGGTTTAATACCATCAGACGGCTTTCGTCGCGATGATAAGTTGGGTGCATTGCAATTAACTCGTCGGGTAATTTGAATTTGAACTTAGATAATTTCATATATCTTTTTTCATTAATTTTTTAGACACTACTTCACCTTTTAGGCAAATTAGTCAAATGGTTACATTAATGCCAAATTTTTTTCAAAATTTTCAATCGACCAGGCATTTTCTACCCTGTTTGACCCAATTCGGGTACGCCTTAATCCCGTTAAATAGGCTCCACATTCCAGGCTTTCACCTAAATCACGGGCAAGAGAACGAATGTATGTGCCTTTACCACAGGTTACTCTGAGAATCAATTGGGGCATATTGAATTCTACTATTTCAATTTCACTGATCAAAATTTTCCGGGCCTCCAGTTCGAGCTCTTTTCCTCCGCGGGCAAAATCAAAGGCTCGTTTACCATTTACTTTAATGGCAGAAAAAACAGGAGGGACCTGATCGATTTCGCCAATAAAGTTATTCAATTTTTGTTCAATTAGTTCACGGGTTATATGATTGGTGTTGTAGGTGTGATCTTCTTCGGTTTCAAGATCGAAAGAAGGAGTAGTTGCACCGAGTTTCAGTGTGGCAACATACTCTTTATCCTCTAGTTGCAGTGTTTCGATCGTTTTTGTTGCTTTCCCCGTGCATACCACAACAAGCCCCGTGGCTTTGGGATCGAGTGTTCCAGTATGGCCGACTTTTAATTTCTTAATTTTATGATTCTTGCAAATCATCCAACGAACTTTATTTACCACGTCGAACGACGTCCAGTCGAGGGGTTTATCAAAACACAAAACAGTGCCCGATTGAAAATCAATGTTACCTAACGATTGAACCATTGAGAATTAGCAGGTTATTTAAACTAAAAACAGCCCGCAAAGATAGCAAATAGGCCAATAACCAAGCAATAAATGGCAAAATATATTAATTTTCCTTTTTTGACCAGGTTGATCATCCATTTACAGGCCAGAAGACCCGATATAAATGCCGCTAAAAATCCAACCAGCATAGGGATTGTTGCAACCGTACTTTCATTGATCATATCGCCTGAAACTGCTTTCATAAAAAGAGCACCAACAATTGGGATTATAACCATTAAGAAAGAAAATTTGGCAAGTCCCGATCTTTCATTGCCTATGATGAGGCCTGTGGCTATTGTAGCCCCGCTTCGGGAAATAGCCGGGATTATGGCTACCATTTGGGCTATTCCAAGGATAAAAGCATCGAGAAAATTTATTTTTCGGTTACCTGATGGTTTAAAAAAAGCAATGGCTAAAAGAAGCGCGGTAAAGAGAAATTGAATGCCCAGTAACAAAAGGTTCCCGGTGAACATTGCTTCGATCTTGTCTTCATACAATACCCCGGCAATGCCGGCAGGTATGGCAGAAAGCAACAGCATCGCAATGTATTTGTTATTATCGTCCCATTTAAATTTGAAAAGGCCTGTAATCAATTCAATAATGTCTTTCCTGAAAACAATTAACGTGCTTAAAACGGTAGCTGCATGTAGAACCAGTTCAAACTTTAAGTTGCTTTGACTTTTAATTCCAAATAGGGCATGACCCAATTCAAGGTGTCCGCTTGAGCTAACAGGCAGAAATTCAGTTAATCCCTGGATTAATCCAAGAATGAATGCTTCAATAACCGACATGGATAATTTTATTCCGTTTTGGGTTTTTTCATAATGGCATAAATCTCAAAAACCAAGCCTGCCAATATCACAATTGGGGCTAACGTGATCCGCCTAAAACTGAAAATGGCCGGATTGAATACGTTCGGGTCTGAGCTTCCGCCTCCAATCATTAACAAAAAACCAAGGATGATAATACCAAATCCTATTACCAATAGTTTGTAATTTTCTTTGCCTAAAGCAAATGTCTCCCTGGAAGTATTTTCATTTTTTAAATTCGACATAGTAATTTCTTTTGAAAATAGTGCGGTAAAATTAATGAATAAATTGAGTTACCAGCAAAACTGATGTTTAAAATCGTTAATTCGTTACTTACCAAACAATATTTTCCAACTTTTTAATAAAACAACTCGTCGTACCTCAATTTCAGGAATTTGTTGACCGAAAAGGTGGTAGAGATCCATGAAATAACCAACCCAGTAATGAAAACGGTCGAGCAAACAAGGATAATCAGGTCGTTCAATTTATAGTTAATGATGTCTTTAAACTGATTGTAATAGGAAAAGATGAGAATAACCAGAATGGCATTTGCCAGAACTGCTCCAATTAAACCATAAATTACCGACCTGGATACAAATGGCTTTCGGATAAACGAACGGGTTGCGCCTACCAGTTGCATGGTGTTGATAAGGAACCGTTTCGAGTAGATCGAAAGTCTGATCGTATTGTTAATAAGGGTTATGAAAATGAAAAGCATCACGATTGCCAGCCCGGCAATGATCAACCCAATTTTTCTTGAATTTTCATTGATAAAATCGACCAGATTTCGCTGGTAATAAACTTCTTCTACCAGCGGGAATTGAAGGAATTTCTTTTCCAGTGAAGTCAGGCTGTCGTTTTGGGTGTATCCTGCGTATAGTTTGACATCGATGGTTGCATTGAGAGGGTTATAGCCTAAGAAAGATACGAAATCCTCGCCCAGTTCTTGTTTCAGGTTTTTCTCTGCAGTTTCGGAGTCAACATAAGTTGCCGATTTAACTTCGGGTTGCGAGGTTAACATTTTTTGAAGTTGCATCAGGTCAACTTCGCGGGCTTCTTCATTTAATACCAGCGTTAAACCAATGTTTTCCCTGATATAATCGTTCAGGTAACGGGCATTGAAAACCATCATGGTAAGTAACCCGGTGAGGAACAACACCAACGTAATGCTCAGTGTAGAAACGAAATAAGCATTTAGTAATCGTCCTTTTATCGGTTTTGGTTTCTTCTTAGCCATTTTTTAGTTTTTTTGAACGGTTTTAATATTCAAAGAATAACACTTCTGCGATGACAAAGATAAGTAAGATGGAAGAAGCAAACGAAATTTTGTTTCCAATTTCATGCGATTTTGGTTTAAACTCAAAAATATTTTCATGATCTCCGCAGGAATGACCATTGAATGCAGGATATATCTGCATAGAAATGAGGTTTTTCAGCTTCATCGATTTTTTGACAACCTGGATAGTTTGACAAAGCAAATCGAGACTGCAATGTTTAAATTTACAGAGGATATTTTGGTCTTTCAGGCTCAAAATCCAGACTGATTTATTATTTTCGACGTTTATGCAAAACCTAATAGAAGGCATCGTGCATAGTGTATAGTTTGCCCTTGATTTTCTATTTCATCGTTAACTAATTGCATTATAGGTCATGAAAAATTTTGAAGACATTGCCGACAAAGTGAAAGAGGCATTGGGGTTGGAATATTTTCCGGTGGGGATGGTTTTTTCCGATAATATGCCTGATGGAGCAATCAATACCGGCAATCATTCGAGAAGTTGCCTTGTCCCGTTGATTTTGTCAAGCGCCAAAGGGAAGATCGTTGCTTTCAGTAATGAAAAAACGGGCAGAAGTTGTGCCTCGTTCTACCTGGGATATAAAAACTGGATTTTTGAAGGGATTGAATGTTTCCTGTCGAACGAAGTGGTAATGGAGCGCGAACCCGAACGGTTTATCAAAACAAAAGAGCAGGCCAAAGCATTTGTTGAATCGATGGCTCCGGAGAAGCTAAACGATAAGGTGACCGTTTTTAAACCCCTGAATAGGTTCCGGCCCGGTGAGACTCCTGAATTGGTGATCTTTTTTGCGAATGCCGATCAGATCAGCGGGTTGGTTTTGTTGCTCCACTTTGCAATGTCCGAACGAGAAGATTTAGTGGTAACCCGTTTCACCTCAGGGTGTGGGTCGCTGGTAACTTACCCCATGAAATTAAAAGCTGCGAACCAGCAAAAGGCCGTTTGGGGAATGCACGATATAGCTGCCAGGGTACATTTCCCGGCTAACCTGATGTCGTTGTCAATGCCTTTTGAATTGTTCAAAGAAATAACCAAAGAGATGGATGATAGTTTCCTGATAACGGAAACATGGCGGAAAATTAAAGAGCGGAATCTGTAATTCGCAGTTTTTTTTCAGAATTCATCTGGCTTTTAAAATCAATTTTTGAAACTTCAAAAAACCCTTTTGATCCTGATTTCTGATTAGTCGATGCCAGTGACATAGCATCCCATTCCCCTTAATAGATATAAATTTCCGGCTTCCCCGCAACCGATGTTTTCGAAGAAACCGGAAATTTAGAAACCATTTAAGGTATCAGGACCTTTTCTGAGAATTGGTTTTGTTCGCTGAAATATCTTTCCCGATCAACGTGCCGTTCTTGCACAGCCCATCTGGATTACGCCTCTTTTTTCTTTTTGTACCCCAGAAAAATAGCTCCGCCAATGGCCAGCATCAATAGGATCGACGATGCAAGCGAAACCTTGTTGCCGATAGCATACGATTTTGGTTTAAACTCGAATACAATCTCGTGGCTTCCTGCTGGGACAACCAGCGATCGCAAAATGTAATTGGCCCTGAAATAAGGAGCGACTTTTCCGTCGATGGAAGCAACCCAACCTGCCGGATAGTATATCTCAGAAAATACAGCAAGTTGTTCGCTGGAGCTGTTCGATTGATAAACAAGC
>DAOQAB010000012.1:39173-52074 GCA_035353695.1 Prolixibacteraceae bacterium | reverse complement strand
CTGGCAGAGAATGCATCAGCCGGCTGAATGAAAAGCCCGACATTATTTCGCTCGACTATACCCTTCCCGATTCTAACGGAAAAGAGATTCTTGAAAAAGTGATTCAAATTACTCCCGAAAGCCAGGTAATTGTTGTTTCTGGCCAAAACGACATCAATACGGCCATTGAATTGTTAAAAATCGGAGCGTACGATTATATTGTCAAAGGAGTAGATACCCGTGATAAGATATTGATTTCCATCAACAAAATCATCGAAAAAATTGAACTCACCAAAGAAAATACCCGGCTAAAGCAAGCTGTTCAGAAAGAATACAACTTTAAAAACCTGATCAAAGGGAACAGCAAGGCCATGGAAAATGTGTTCAACCTCATGGCAAAAGCCATCCAAACCAATATCAATGTTTCGGTTATTGGCGAGACCGGCACTGGCAAAGAGCTTGTAGCCAAAGGCATACACTATAATTCAAAACGAAGTAACATGCCTTTCGTGGCAGTAAACATTTCGTCGATTCCCGACACCTTAATTGAAAGCGAACTTTTCGGATACGAAAAAGGAGCTTTTACCGGCGCCGATAGCAGCAAAGCCGGGCGAATTGAAATGGCCGACGGAGGAACGTTGTTCCTCGACGAAATTGCGGAAATGAACCTCACCACCCAGGCAAAACTTCTCAGAGTATTACAGGAAAGGGAGTTGTACCGTCTGGGGAGTAATAAGCCAATCAAATTTGATGTCCGGATTATTATTGCCACCCATCGGAATTTGACCGAGCAGATTCACAAAGGTGAATTCAGGGAAGATTTGTATTTCAGGCTTTTGGGACTCACCATTGAACTTCCGCCTTTAAGGGAAAGAGGAAGCGACTGCCTTTTCCTGGCGAAGTTTTTTGCCAATAGCTTTTGCGACGAGAACAACATGCCCCATAAAAAAATCACAGAAGAAGCCCAGGAAAAAATACATTCGTACACATTCCCAGGAAATGTAAGAGAATTGAAGGCCTTGATCGAACTGGCCTGTGTACTGGCCGACGGAGAAACCATTGAACCGTCGCACATAAACATCAATCCACTGAACCTGAACCAAAACCTTCTTTCAAAAGAAAAAACCCTGCAGGAATACAACGAAGAGATCATTCTCTACTTTATCAACAAATACAAGAACATACGCGATGTGGCACGCCGGCTTGATGTTGGGAAATCGACTATCTACCGATATATAAAGGAGAAAGAATAATCCTTCCTGTTTAATTTTATCTTATCATCAACCAAAGGGAAAAGGGACACTTCGCACGACTATCTTAAAAAACCTATTTTTACAGAAAAAACATTGGAAAATAAAGCAACCTATAAGAACACCCTTCCCATACAGATCAGGTTCAGCGATGTGGATGCCATGGGGCATGTATCAAATACCATGTACCAAAATTATTACGACTCGGGTAAGCTCCATTACTTTGATGAAGTGATCCCTGAAATGGATTTCAAAACATTGGGAGTTGTTGGAGCTTCAATAAAGATAGAATATCTGAAACCCGTCTTTCTACGAACCAAAATCCTGGTTGAAACGAGGGTTTCGCACATAGGCAATAAAAGCATGACGATGGATCACAACCTGATTGACGAAACAACCAACGAAGTGCTTTCAACCTGCAAAGCCGTTCTGGTTTGTTACTCTATTCAGGAGCAGAGCAGCATCCCGATCCCTGAAAAATGGAAGCAAAACATTCTGGCGTATGACAAAGATGTGATTGTGAAAACAAAGTAAATCCCGGCATAACACCAAAAGAAAGGATACACCGGGAATCACCAATATCACACAAAACATTAGTGTTTCACACACTTTGACCGGAAAATTGTTCTGTTTTCCTGGTTGATTTGCAAAGTATAAATTCCACTTTTTAAAGCTGCAGGAGCGATGATCGCATTCCCGTTTATACTGTTTTTGTAAACGACCGAACCAATTGAATTATAAAGCATCACGGTATATTTCCCTGTTAAAGGGAGTTGCACCATTAATTCCTGACTGAAAGGATTGGGGCCAATTTTGATTCCTTTCACATTAACGATGCCAGCCGGTGTCAAACTGTTGGAATAATAATAATCAGATTTATAGCTAAGGTTCAATTCCTTTGTAGCCATATCCGTCTGAAAATATTTCACCTGTTTGATCCTGCCATAACGATACAAATCGGAAAATGTCAACATACTCTCGTCAACATCATCAAAATACCAGGAAGGAACGGCAATATCCATCGAACCGGGATCGTTCTCGTAGGTTATTTCCGTTTTGCTGGTAACAATCAAGCTATCGGTTTCGTTGTCAATTGGTGTCGAACAAATTTCCTGTGTCAACTTTCCTCCAGAGTAGACATATTCATACCGGTAAGACAAAAAAAGCGATCCAGACATCAAATCAATGGATTTGATCTCCATTTTTACCATCTCGTTATCCGAATTGTAGTCCAAAGTAATTTCAGCTAAGGTCAAATATACCCCCATAAAGTTCATGAGCTGGCGTTCAAGAATTAAATTACCGTTCTTATCAAACTTTATCTCCATCCTCATCAATTCAGACCACTCCTTCGTTTCTGTATCGAAACTTTCGTAGATTCCCAACGTTGCCATACCATTCTCATAATTGTAATAATGAATCTTGTAGGTCAACTCCAGCACTCCGGTCTCTTCATTTTTCTCATACTCCTCAATGTGGGATGTCAATTTTTCTCCGTTTAGGGTTGAAATCATATAATCGGTCAACTCCCAGGTAGAGGTAAGAGATTGATAAGAATAATTATCTTCCCGGACAGTTGTATCATTGACAAAAGTGATGACGCTCTTTTCGCTGGGCACTAATTCTCCATCACTGTTTTCCCATGTAATTTCAGAAATCAGGCGTCCATCTGCATCGTATACACTTTCAACTTTCTCTTCAGGAGACATTACCCCATCGCTGATCGCAATGGTTTTTAGATGAAGAACTTGATTCCCCGAAGGATCATAAGAAAACTGATCTTCTTCATTCAATGAGGCTACACCCAATGAATCAGCAATATACAATTTCAGATTGGTAAGTAGTCCATCACTATTGTACTGCATCAATTGCTTTCCTCCATTACTCTGGAGAATACTGTCAAGAGTTACCATTGAGGCTCTCTTTTGCATAAAATCCGGAGCATCTGATCTTTCACTCTTTTTCACCAATTTCTGGCATTGTTCAATCTTCTCCTTCAACATCGGGTTCTTAGTCTGATCAGGATTTGCCAAGGCTGAACCCATGATCAACAAGGCAATTAAAAAAAGAGATAACATTTTCATTTTTAGTAGTTTTTGAATTTGTAAAAAATAGAAAGTTTTTAGAATTTACATTTAATGAGTACAAGTTATGAACAAATTCAATTAAAAGAAACTGCTTCCGGGCAAAGAATCTGGTTATTCCTTCCTTTTCCTAATTTTTCTTTTACTTTTACACCATCAGACTCAACCTTATAAACATTAACCATTCTGTTATGGAAAACCCAACTTTCAAGGTATACAGTTACCGATGGGTCATGCTGGCAATATATATGTTTATTGTAGCGATGAACCAACTTTCGTGGATTACATTTGCACCAATCACCAGCGATGCAGCAACTTACTATAAAGTATCTGAACTTTCGATCGGAATTCTTTCGATGAGTTTTATGGTAATCTTCATTATTTTTTCGATACCGGCTTCGTGGATCATCGACACGTATGGCATACGCATTGGTGTTGGAATCGGAGCATTGCTCACCGGTGTTTTTGGCCTGATGCGAGGTTTTGCAGCATCTGATTTCACGTTGCTGCTTATTTCCCAAATTGGGATTGCCATTGGTCAACCCTTTTTGCTAAATGCCATAACCAAGCTTTCGGCACGTTGGTTCCCCATGAAAGAAAGGGCAACAGCCTCGGGACTCGGGACGTTGTCGATGTACATCGGGATTTTGGGTGGAATGATCATTACCCCATTTGTTACACTCAAATCAGGAATTGATGGAATGCTCTATATTTACGGAGTAATTTCGGTGGTAGCAGCCGTAATATTCCTTGTCTTTTCGAAAGAACGTCCCAAAACGGCACCCTGTCTGCCCGGCGAAGAAGAACGTGCGCTGGTCCTCGACGGATTCAAAATCATCTTCCGTTCAAAAGATTTTCTCTGGATGATGGTCATTTTCTTTATTGGACTGGGTGTTTTTAACAGTGTCACAACCTGGATTGAAGGGATCTTAAGCCCAAGAAACTTTACGATTACCCAGGCGGGTATTGTAGGTGGGGTAATGATTGCTGCCGGAATTATTGGAGCCTTGGTTATTCCGATCCTTTCGGACATGCGTGCCAAAAGGGTTCCGTTTATCCGGCTGGCGCTTTTGGGTTCTACCATTGGACTGATCGGCCTCACCTATTCGTCGAGCTATGCGGTCGTTCTTATTGCTGGCGCCACACTGGGATTCTTCCTGCTCAGCTCCGGACCAATCGGATTTCAATACGGAGCCGAAGTTACTTATCCGGCTTCCGAAGGATCCTCAAATGGACTATTGCTGATGATGGGACAAGTTTCCGGAATTGCCTTCATTTTCGGAATGGATTTTTTCAAATCGAAAGCTGACGGATCGATGAATAATCCATTGCTGATAATGATCCTGCTGATGGTCGTTAGCCTGATTGTTTCTTTCAAATTGAAGGAGTCGAAAATGGTTGGAAAGTAAATCATTCGCAACACATTAACAAAAAGACAGAAAAATCATTATTTTTACAAGTCAACTTAACTTCAATAAAAATGGAAACATTAATCCTGCGAGGATATTCAGAGGCAAAAGCTAAGCTTATTTTAAAACTGGCTAAAGAGCTCAATTTCTCTGCCCGAAAACTGACTCAAACTGAAGTTGAAGAAATGGGCATTGCGATGTCTATTGATGAAGGAATTAAATCGGGTGTATTAGGTAAAAAAGAAAAAGCTGAATTCCTAAATGAATTGAACCAATAAAATGGAATTTGAAATCACAAATAAATTCCAGAAACAAGTTTTAAAGTGCCACGACCAGGCCATTAAAAAAAAGGTAGCTGAAGTAATCAAGCAAGTCGGCAATGTTCAATCCATGTCCGAAATAAAAAACTTAAAAAAGTTGACCGGGTTTCAGAATAAATATAGAATCCGGATTAATGATTATAGGATAGGAATAGAGCTCTTGAACAAAACCTTCATTTTCGCAGCATTTGATCACCGATCAGATATTTATAAGTATTTTCCATAATCTTTAAAATTTGTCTGGAAAAGGGAAAACCGGCATATCAAAGCATAACAATTTTCACCAATAACTCAAAAAAACAACGATGAAAGGAAAAACAAACATACACTTATGGGTTATCTCTCTTATCTTCTTTGTTTTTTCTGTTTCACCAGCAAAAGCGCAACGTGAAGTTCAAGATTCACGGTCAAGTAATCGTCTCCAGTTTCTCAAAAACAGTCTGGAACGCGAAAAAGCTCAGACCCAGTTTTGGTGGTATGGCTGGCTGGGCTTATACAGTGCAGCAACCATCACACAAGGTGCAATCTACTTTTCAAGCGATAAAAAAAGTGTCCGGCAGGATATGGCGCTGGGTGCTGCAACCTCCTTCCTGGGAGCTGCCGGGCAGGTAATTTCCCCATTAATTCCCAATAAGAAACTAAAAGAATTTGAGTCGCTTCCAGAAAGCACCACGATGGAACAACAAAAAAAACTCGAACTGGCTGAAAAACTTTTACTTGAGTACAAAGAAAAAGAGACAAGTTCCCGCAACTGGCAGAATCATCTGCTGACCAGCTCGGTTAATGTAGCCAGCGGATTAGTTACCTGGCTGGGATTTAAACGTTCGTTCAAAGATGGACTTGTAAATTTTGCGATCAACGAAGCAGTTACCGAAATCCAAATTTTCACCTCGCCTACACTGGCCAAAAGAAATTACAAGAAATATTGTCGGGAATATTTGAATCAGGATAGCGGATTATCGTACAAGCCAGGAACATGTTGGTATTTGGCTGCTTCGCCCGAAGGGTTGGGAATTAAAGTGGTTTTTTAAAAAATCGTTGCAACAACAACTCAATTATGAAAAATATCACCAACCAATAACTCAATCGCCTATATTTGTAACTCAGTTATGAGAATATTGGCCATCATATTATCGGTTTACATTGTGTACCTCATATCGCTTCCCTGCATCGATGAGCCTAAGGATCATCATGCTCAGGATAATGTGATTTCCCAAAAAACCACCGAGATTCCTCAAAACGGCGAGGATCATTGCTCTCCGTTTTGCACTTGCCAATGTTGTGTAACACCGGTTGTTTTTCAAAACCTTACTGTTCATTTCGAATGTTTTTCTTTCATCCGGAAAGAATATTCCGAATATTTTTTTCCAACAATTTCTTCACCAACCGTATCCATCTGGCAACCGCCCAAGATTGGTTAATCATTCTTAACGGGGCAAGCATTTTTAATTGAAACTAAAGTTTCGGGCAACTTTTACCCAAAAGTTTCCTTCTGCTTTTATTTGATTTGCTTCAGCCTCTTATGCTTTAATTAACCGGGCATATCGCCTGATATTCATTCATTTTTATCAAAATAATATGATCGAACGTATTATTCACTTTTCCGTCAGGAATAAGTTTATCGTTGGGTTATTTGTCATTGCGCTGATCGGCTGGGGATCGTACTCGTTGACCCGGTTACCGATCGACGCCATACCCGACATAACCAATAACCAGGTGCAAATCATCTCACTGGCACCATCACTGGCTACACAGGAAGTCGAGAGTGTGATTACAGCACCCATTGAAGTAGCGGTAGCCAACATCCCCGACATCATTGAACTAAGATCCATTTCCCGACTGGGTCTATCGGTTATTACGGTGGTTTTTAAAGACAATGTTGATGTTTACTGGGCCCGGCAGCAGCTCACTGAAAAAATCAACGAAGCAGAAGAATCAATTCCCAAAGGGCTGGCTAAAATTGAATTGGCGCCCATCTCTTCGGGTTTGGGTGAAATTTATCAATACCGGCTGGTTGTCGACAAGGGAATGGAAAGCAAGTTTACGCCCATGGAATTACGCACGCTGCAGGATTGGGTTGTGCGCCGCGAAATGCTGGGAACTCCGGGCGTTGCCGACATTAACAGCTATGGCGGCTTCGTAAAACAATACGAAGTAGCCGTGAACCCCGACCGGCTAAGAAGCATGGGGCTCACGTTAACCAACATTTTCCAGAGCCTTGAACGAAACAACGAGAATACCGGTAGTGCCTACATCGACAAAAAACCAACGGCCTATTTCATTCGGGGCATTGGCATGGTAAAATCGCTCGACGACATTGAAAAAATTGTAGTAAAAAACACATCTTCAGGAACTCCTATTCTGATCAGAGATATAGCAACCGTGCAATATGGCAATGCCACCCGTTACGGTGCTTTCGTGGTCGACACCACCGAAGCCGTGGGCGGCGTAGTGATGATGCTGAAAGGATCGAATGCTCACAAGGTAATCGACGATGTGGAAACCCGTATAAAATCGATCCAAAAATCGCTGCCTGACGGAGTAAAAATTGAGCCGTTCCTCAACCGCTCCGATCTGGTTGGACGAGCCATCGGCACCGTTTCCAAAAACCTGATCGAAGGGGCTTTGATTGTTATCTTTGTACTGGTTTTACTACTTGGAAATCTCCGGGCCGGACTGCTGGTTGCCTCGGTCATACCACTTTCCATGCTTTTTGCCATTTCGATGATGAACCTCTTTGGTATTTCGGGAAACCTCATGAGCCTTGGAGCCATCGATTTTGGACTAATTGTCGATGGCGCTGTCATCATTGTGGAAAGTGTGGTTCATCGAATCCAGATGAGTAAAACTCATCATCAGGGAGTTAGCCGTCTCACCCAGGAACAAATGGATGAAAATGTTCTCGACTCCGCAAAACGGATGATGAGCTCTGCTACTTTTGGACAAATCATCATTCTCATTGTTTATCTTCCCATTATGGCTTTGGTTGGGATCGAAGGAAAAATGTTCCGCCCGATGGCGCAGGTAGTAGTTTTCGCACTAATCGGTGCGGCCATTCTTTCGCTCACCTACGTTCCAATGGCTTCCTCGATCTTCCTTAGCAAGAACACACAACACAAACGCAACTTCTCGGACAAACTCATCGATTGGTTCCACAAAATATTCAATCCAATAATTGGTTTCGCCCTCAGAAAAAAAATACTGGTTACCGTTTCTGCTGCCGTTCTGTTTATTATCAGCCTGTTTGCGTTTAGCCGGTTAGGAGGCGAATTTATTCCACAGCTCGAAGAGGGCGACCTCGCTGCCGGAGTAATGACGCTTCAGGGAGGTTCACTTACCAATACGGTTGAAAAAGTGAAGATTGCCAACAAAATATTGCTTGAAAATTTTCCTGAGATCAAACACGCTGTTTGCAAAATCGGGGCCGGCGAAATACCAACCGATCCAACTCCGATGGAAACCGGCGATTATATTATCACCCTGAAAGACAAAAAAGAGTGGACCAGTGCAAAAACCCGCGAAGAGCTGGTCGAAAAAATGGAGGAGAAACTGGTGGCACTCGCCGGGGTGAAATTTGAGTTCCAGCAACCGATCCAGATGCGCTTCAACGAATTCATGTCAGGATCAAAACAGGACATTGCCGTGAAGATTTTTGGCGACAACCTGAATACACTTTCCGAAAAAGCGGCCGATGTGGAAAAAATCATCCTACACATCGACGGGGTGGAAGATATTAGTGTCGAAAAGGTTACCGGCCTGTCGCAAATCCAGGTAAACTACAACCGCGACCGGCTGGCCCAATACGGACTTTCCATTGAAGATGTGAACAGTGTGCTGCGAACAGCTTTTGCCGGAAGTGAAGCCGGAACTGTTTTCGAAGATGAAAAGCGGTTCGGATTAGTTGTCAGGCTGGACAAAGACTACCGTCAAAACCTCGACGATGTAAAAAACCTCTCGGTTGCCCTTCCCAATGGCGGACAAATCCCTTTTGAACAGGTCGCCGATGTACAGATAAAACCAGCTCCAGCGCAGGTTTCGCGTGAAAACACTAAACGACGGATCACAGTCGGCTTCAATGTTCGTAACCGCGACATCCAGAGTGTGATTTCCGAAGTGTCGCAACAAATCGACAAAAAAGTAAAAATACCGGAAGGATACTACATTACCTATGGCGGGCAGTTCCAGAACCTGGAAGCCGCTAAAGACCGGCTCTCGGTGGCCGTACCTATTGCCCTGCTGTTGATTTTTGTTCTGCTCTATTTTACCTTCAATTCGGCCAAACAGTCACTGCTCATTTTTACGGCAGTTCCCATGGCTGCGGTGGGTGGTGTTTTTGCCCTCTTAATCCGAGGAATGAACTTCTCCATTTCGGCAGGTGTTGGTTTTATTGCACTGTTTGGAGTTGCCGTATTAAATGGGATTGTGTTGATTTCCGAATTTAACCGGCTCGAAAAAGATGGCATTGCCGACATTACCGAACGGGTAATCAAAGGATTACACACCAGACTACGCCCGGTTCTCATGACAGCGGCAGTAGCTTCACTCGGGTTCCTTCCAATGGCGCTCTCTACTTCGGCCGGAGCTGAAGTCCAAAAACCGCTGGCAACGGTTGTTATCGGAGGGTTGATCTCTTCGACCATCCTCACTCTGGTTGTTCTTCCGGTTTTGTATATTCTCTTTTCTTCCGGAAAAAAGAAAGCTTCATCGGAAAAGAGTTCGGCAAAGAAACTACTGATGGTATTGCTACTTCTTTCTGGTTCATCGTTTTTAAATACAGCTAACGCTCAAAAAGGAGAAACCATCCGGTTGAACGATGCCATTCAGATGGCGCTCGACAGCAATTTGGTAATCCAATCATCCACTTATTCAGTCGATGCGCAAAAAGCAATGAAAGGTGCTTCGTGGGATCTTCCAAAAACAGCCATCGACGGGCAATACGGGCAGTTCAACTCCTATTCCAAGGATAATAGTTTCACCATTTCGCAGTCGTTTGCGTTTCCTTCGGTGTATATCAACCAATCAAAACTGGCCGGGGCCATGGTGAAGAGCAGCGAACTGCAACTGGAGACATCGCGTCTCGACATTGCCACTCAGGTAAAACAAGCATACTGGCAACTGGTCTATCTTGAATCGAAACAGAAATTGCTTTTCTGGCAGGACAGCCTCTTAGCCGGCATCTCGAAAGCCGCAGAATTAAAGGCACAATCGGGAGAAACCAACCGGCTGGAAATGATTTCGGCCCGTTCCCAAAGCATGGAGATTAGCAATCAGCTTCACGAAGTAAATGCCGACATAAACTCTGCGATTCAATTACTTAAAATGCTATTGAACAGCAAGAAAACGTTTATGCCAGCTGATACGATGCTGTCGCGCATTCAAATTGACCTTAAAGCAAATAATTCCTGGGAAGAAAATCCTACGGTTGCGCAGGCAAAACAGCAAACAGAAATATCACGCTACGAGAAAAAACTGGAAACCAGCCGTATGCTACCCGATTTCAGCATTGGCTATTTCAGCCAGACCATGCAGGGAGTTCAGGAAATTGATGGAATTGCTCACACCTTCGGTACCGGCGACCGTTTTACCGGAGTGCAGGCTGGTGTGGAAATACCTCTTTGGTTTTTCCCATACAGTTCAAAAATAAAAGCAGCAAAGCTGAACGAAGAGGCCGTCCGCACCCATGCCGAATATTATTCTGAATCGGTCCGGAACAGTTACCTTTCGCTGATGAACGAGTTTTCAAAATACGATCAAAGTGTTGATTTCTATGAAAAACAAGCTTTGCCCGAAGCAAACGTCATCATCAGCCAGGCAACACTCAGCTACCGGTCGGGGGCACTGGACTATTTCGATTTTGTCCAAAACCTGAACCACGCGCTGGTAATTAAACAAAATTACCTCGACGCACTGAACAATTTCAATCAAACCGTTATCCAGATCGAATTCATTACAGGTAAAATATTCTAAACAGATCAAATTATGTCTAAATACAAATTCATATCCATTGCGTTACTCCTGATTGTGTGGGGTTCCATTGTCTCATGCAGCGGAGGAAAAAAAGCAGAAACCGAAGAAGAGGAAGCACTTCCTGAAAACATTGTCGAACTCCGTGAAGACCAGATTAAGCTGGCAAACGTCGAATTTGGAAAAATAGAAACCAAACAAATGAATAGCACCCTGAGAGTGAACGGGGTCGTATCGGTTTCGCCACAAAATCTTGCTACAGTATGTATGCCACTGGGAGGTTTCGTGAAAAGTATTTCACTGACACCCGGCACCAACGTCCGCAAAGGACAAACGCTGGCCGTTATCGAAAATCAGGATTTTATTGATATTCAGCAAAATTATCTTGAAGCAAAAAATAAACTGGAAGTTTCTGAAGCCGAATACAAACGGCACAACGACCTGTACAAAAACGATGTCTATTCACAAAAAGATGTACAACAGGTCACCGCCGATTACAAAAACCTGAAAGCAGCAGTGAAGGCAATGGAAGAAAAGCTTTCGATGATCGGGATTAATCCGGCAAACCTCAACGAAGGGAATATCAGCAGCTCCGTCAGCCTGACCTCTCCCATTTCGGGTTCGGTTAAGGCGGTGAATGTGAACATTGGAAAGTATGTTGCTTCGGCGGATGTACTTTTTGAGATTGTGAACAGTAACAAGCTTTTACTCGAACTTTCCTTTTTTGAGAAAGATGCCGACAAAATTTCGGTTGGTCAAAAAATCCATTTCACGATCAACAACGAAACCGAAGAACATGAGGCGGTTATTTATCAGACCGGAAAATCGGTCAACAACGACCGGACTTTTAGTGCATTTGCCAATGTGACCACGCCTTGCAGGAACATGTTTCCAGGCATGTATGTCAATGCGTTGATCGAAACATCGGAAAATGAAGTTATGGCACTGCCTTCCGAAGCCATTGTGAACTTCGATGAAAAAGATTATATTTTTATCTTTGAAAAAGATAAAGAAGAAGATGGAAAACCTTTTACCGAATATCGTATGGTCGAGGTACAAAAAGGTGTTTCATCCGACGGTTATACCGAAGTAAAATTGCCCGAAGGATTCAACATTGAAGCTTCAAAAGTTGTTGTCAAAGGAGCCTATAATTTATTATCGGCAAAGAAGAATGCCGGTGAAATGGCTTGCTAATAAAAATAATCAGGACGCTGTTGTGCGCAAAAACACAACAGTGTCCTTAAACAAAAAAGTATGGGACACGATCATTCACACCATGGATCACCCAATTTGGGACGTGCTTTCAGAATAGGCATCATCATAAACATTGTGTTCATTGTTGTTGAAATTATCTACGGTTTCACGTCCAATTCCATGGCACTAATTGCCGACGCCGGCCACAATTTCAGTGACGTTTTAGCCCTGATATTTTCGTGGATCGCAGTACTATTGTCGCAACGAAAACCGACGCTGAAATTTACGTATGGGTTTCGCCGCTCGACCATTCTGATTGCCTTGCTGAACACCCTCTTCCTTTTGGTTGCAGTTCTTTTCATTGTGATAGAAACCATCGAAAGGCTTTCAAAACCAGCAGAAGTAAATGCACAAAATGTCATCATTGTGGCAGCCATCGGTATTGTAATCAATGGATTCACCGCCTGGCTTTTTATGAAAGATAAAAAACACGATTTGAATATCCGCAGTGCGTTTGTTCACTTTCTTGCCGACACGCTGGTATCAGCAGGTGTTGTCATTGCAGGAATTGCCATGGCGGTAACGGCTCTTCCCTGGCTCGATTCGGTCATCTCGTTCATCATCGTGGCCGTCATTTTGTACAGCTTATACCATTTGCTGATAGACTCGCTCAATCTGGCACTCGACGCTGTGCCCGAGAA
>DAOQAB010000012.1:0-39073 GCA_035353695.1 Prolixibacteraceae bacterium | reverse complement strand
CTTTCAGGGTTGCTTTTTGGCATTGCCACACCTTTCAGCAAACTGCTTTTAACCGGGCTGAACTCTTTTCAGCTCGCCGGGTTGCTCTACCTTGGTGCCGGATTGGCCATGCTTCCATATATTTTTCGAAAAAACAGCAACCTGAAATTGCTTTTCCAACCGGGTAGCAGGGTCAAAACTTTTGGGATCATTTTTTTCGGAGGATTCCTCGGACCTTTACTGTTACTGGCTGGGTTAAAAACTGCCGACGCTGCTTCAGTTTCAATCTGGTTAAATATGGAATTGGTAGCCACCGCCATTTTAGGCGTTTTGATTTTCAACGATTCACTCGATAAAAATGGATGGATTGCCGTTGCTTTAACGATTGTAGCCGGGATAATCACTTCATTTGGAGAAGGGACCAGTGGAATCGTCTCAGGATTGCTTATTACCGCAGCCTGTTTTTGCTGGGGTGTCGATAACCACCTGACAGCTCTTACCGACGGGGCCTCACCTCAGACAGTTACCTTCGTGAAAGGAATTGTGGCTGGTTCGGTAAATGTTACCATCGGTTGCCTGATTTCCAATCAACCTCTGTTTGTTGGCAGTATTTTCCCGGCACTCCTTGTCGGAATTTTCTCTTATGGATTGAGCATTGTCCTTTATGTTACTTCCGCTCAAAACATCGGAGCAACCCGAGGTCAGATTTTGTTTTCTACTGCTCCATTATGGGGTGTGATTCTGTCTTATTTTATCTTTCACGGTTCGTTCCATTGGGTACATATTCTTTCAATAGCTCTTTTAGCTGCTGCGGTTGTCATCACAAACCTATTGTCGCATGAGCATACTCATTCCCACGAAATCATGCAACACATTCATTACCACCGGCACAACGACGGCCATCATTTCCATGTTCATGAAGGAGAAACTTTTCCGGAACAAAAAGGCCATTCCCATGTTCATATACACGAACCTATCACACACACGCATCTTCATTATCCCGATCTTCACCACCGGCATGAACATAAAAAATGAAAAGAATGGAAAAGAAACTTTATAACTCTGCACTTTGGCTGGCCTTCTTCACAATTGGATATAATATTCTTGAAGGCCTTGTCTCAATTTGGTTTGGATATACAGACGAAACCCTTGCGCTATTTGGCTTCGGTGTGGATAGTTTTATTGAAGTCGTGTCGGGTTTTGGAATTGCGGTTATGATTTTGCGAATCCGTCAGAATCCCGAAAGCCACAAAAGTACGTTCGAGACCAGAGCACTAAAAATAACCGGCACCGCATTTTATCTTCTCTCTGCCGGATTGCTGGCCGGGATTGTCTTGAACATAATCAATCAACATAAACCAGAAACTACGCTCTGGGGAGTTATCATAGCCCTGATATCGATAGCCGTGATGATTTGGCTGGTAAATACCAAGAAAAAAGTTGGCAGACAACTGAATTCAGAACCTATCATTGCCGATGCCAACTGCACAAAGGTTTGTGTGTATATGTCGCTGGTATTGCTGGTATCGAGCCTAATTTATGAACTAACCGGCTTTGCCTACTCCGATGTGATTGGAGCAGCCGGATTGATCTATTTCTCTCTATCAGAGGGAAAAGAAGCTTTTGAGAAAGCAAAAGGGAAGGAATGCAGCTACGGCCACGATTGTGAATCGAAATGAATTTTAGAAGAAATAAGAAACATTAACATTCTGATAACAGGATAGAAAAACAATAAAGCATATTTTTGTCTTAATTAATTTCATATAGGAATGAAGCACCGCTCCAAAAATAGTATCGCTTTATCGCTAATGATGCTGATCGTTATCTCAACGATTGGATTCAACATCATTAAAACTTTCTGCGGTGGCTGCGAAATGGAGATGGTTAAAGTTGCCTACTCGATCAGCGCTATAAAGGGTGTTGCTTGTGATTGCTGCGACGGCAATATTCACAAATCCGATTGCTGCAAAGCTGAATTACCAGCTACAAAATCGAAACCAACAAAAAGCTTTTTTGCCAAATTAAAATTTGATTCCACAGAAGCAAAAGGCAATGTGAATACAACTCAAATTCCCACAACAATTATTCATTATCTTGTTTCAAATTTTCTTTTAGAATCAGATATCCAACTCTTTACTTTTCCCCTTATCGATCATTCTCCTCCCCTTTTATCGGGTCGATCCATACTTACTCATATTTGTTTATTTCGGAATTGAATCGGCATTAATTTATCCTTTTCCACTGGCTGTATAAGTCTTTGGGAAATTTGTCATTTGATATTTTATTGTTGAATATTCAATTTCACAACTATGAACAAGAGAATACTTGTTGTTGCCCTGGCAACATTTTTATCATCTTACAGTTTTGCCACAAACCTTTCGGTTAAAGGGCGGGTAAGCGAAAAAGAGAACCCCACCGAACCGCTGATCGGGGCAAATGTATATTGGGCAGGAACGACAAAAGGAACAACTTCCGATTTGGATGGAAACTTTAGCCTCGCATATTATCAGACTAACAATGTGCTAGTTGCATCGTTTATTGGTTATAAAAACGACACAATAAAAGTTATTGACAATAACGAACCATTGACAATTCTGCTTGAGAAGAACCTTGAACTCGAAGAAGTAGTAGTAAAGGACAGACCTAAGGGGCAATATCTTTCTACGTTAAACCCTGTTCAATCGACTAAAGTAACCGTTACCGAATTGCAAAAAGCCGCTTGTTGTAACCTTTCAGAAAGTTTTGTCACCAATGCCTCGGTCGATGTTGCTTATACCGATGCAGTAACCGGAGCGCAACAAATCAAGATGCTTGGTTTATCGGGCATTTATGTGCAAACTATTTCGGAAAATATTCCTTCAATTCGTGGTATGGCAGCGCCATATGGTCTCGGCTATGTTCCCGGTTCGTGGATGGAATCGATACAGATATCGAAAGGAACCTCATCGGTGGTCAATGGTTACGAGGCTGTAACCGGGCAAATCAATGTAGAATATAAAAAGCCGAATGGTAACGAACGTCTTCATTTTAACCTTTACGGAAACAATGAATTAAGGGCGGAGGCTAACCTGAATGCCTCGTTCAGACTCTCCGACAGTCTTTCGACAATGATTTTGCTTCATGGTGAAAATCAGAGTATGGAGATAGATGCAAACCATGATAATTTTCTGGATATGCCCCGGATGAATCAAATCAATTTCATCAATCGTTGGGACAAAAAGCATAAAGATGGTGGTGATTTTCAAATTGGAGTAAAAATTTTGAATGAAGACCGTAAAGCTGGTCAAATTGGCGCTTTTGAAAATGGCAATGAAAATTTGTATGGCATTGGCATAAAGACAAATCGTTACGAATTATTTGTCAAAAACGGTTATATGCTTGAACGTTCCGGCACCAGTATTGGGATGCAACTCTCGGGATGGTATCATAATCAGGATGCTTTTTATGGGAAAACAACCTACAATGGAACACAATATAACGGTTATTTCAACCTCATTTACCAGGGAAATTTTGGTTCCGACGAGCATACCTATAAAACAGGGGTGTCTTTTTTAGCTGATTCGTACGATGAAAAACTCAACAATCTTTCATTTTCATCAACTGAATTGGTACCGGGTATTTATTATGAATACAATCTCAACCTGGAACACAAATTAAATATCCTGGCCGGAATACGTGCCGATTACAGTTCAAGGTATGGCTTCTTTATTACACCACGAATCCATGCAAAATGGGAAATTATTGAAGGGCTTACGTGGAGAGCTTCGGCGGGCAAAGGCTATCGGACTTCCATTCCACTTGCCGAAAACAACTACCTTCTGGCAAGTTCGCGAGAAATAAATGTTGACGATAACCTGAAGCAGGAAGAAGCCGTGAACCTGGGAACAAGTTTAAATGCCCAAATTCCGGTTGGTGAAAAGAAGATCAGTTTGACTGTCGATTATTATCGTACCAATTTTATGAATCAGGTAGTGAAGAATATCGACAGCGACCCACACAGGGTGACTTTTTCAAACCTCGAAGGAGCATCCTATTCCAATGCTTTTCAGGCAGAGATTACGTATGAACCTATTAAAAATCTCACATTGAATGTGGCATACCGTTTAAACGATGTAAAACAGACCATCGACGGTAAACTGCGGGAGATACCGCTGAACAGCCGTTACAAAGGTTTGGCAAGCGTTTCGTATGCTACACCCGAGAGGAAATGGCAGTTCGATTTTACAAGTCAGTTCAATGGTGGTGGCCGGCTTCCCGATCCCGATAAAATGAACCCGCTTTGGGATAAGGAATTCAAACCTTTCACCATACTGAATGCACAAATAACTAAAAACTTCAAACAATGGAGCTTGTATGCCGGCGCAGAAAACCTGCTCAATTTTATGATGGCCAATCCGGTGGTTGCCGCCAACGATCCATACGGAAGCAATTTCGATGGTACTATGATTTGGGGACCAGTTAATGGTCGAAAATTTTATGCAGGAATCAGATTTACAATCAACAGAGAATAGAAAAGATTAATAACTTTTAAAAACAAAAAAGATGAAAACAAAAATTTTAGTATTGACAATTATGTTCCTGATTGGAACAGCAACAGCGTTTGCAGAGAAAAAAACAGAAAAAGTAGATGTTAAAGGAAATTGCGGCATGTGTAAAACCCGCATTGAAAAGGCAGCTAAAGGTGTTGATGGCGTTTCAAAAGCCAATTGGAACAAGGAGACCAAAGTACTTGAATTGGCTTATGATGATTCAAAGACCGATCTCAAAACGGTTGAAACATCGATTGCCAAAGCAGGTTATGACACCCCGCTTGTAAAGGCATCGGATGAAACATACAATGCACTGCCTGATTGCTGCAAGTATGATCGTGGTGGTACTAAAGCGTCATCGGGCAGTTGTACCGAACACTGATTTTCTTTTGATGTGGATTTAATAAACGTTAACACTTTCGAAATGCTTTCCCGGATGTAACTCCCGTTTAAGCGATGAGTTTCATTTGATAAAAACAGGAAGGAAGAGAAAAGAAAAAATTGTTAACCAGAAGACACATTACGTTTAAAATTAACAAAAAAAGTCCCGCCAATGGCGGGACTTTTGGGTAATAAATGTCTTATATATAAACTATACCAGTTTTACATTTACAGCATTTAATCCTTTTTTGCCTTCCTGAAGGTCAAAAGTTACTTCATCGTTTTCCCTGATTTCATTTACCAAACCAGATACATGTACAAAGTACTCTTTTTCAGATGACATGTCTTTAATAAATCCAAAACCTTTTGAATCATTAAAAAATTTTACAATTCCTTTACTCATTTTATTATTAATTAATTTGGGCGCAAGGTACGCTTTATAATTAGATATTTAATTTATTCCCAATAAATTAATTTTTATTTTCATTTCTGTTAATAAAGGAGGGGATTATTCCCCTCTTAAAAGGCCACAATTAACACCATAAATTCTCGTGTTACCAATTCGACACCATATATAACCAACTGTTATTAGGTGTTTTTTATTTTTTTCAATAAAAAAATCCTTATTCTCTACTTTGTTAGTAAATACTAACTATATTTATCCCCATGAAAAAAATGATTGATATTGTTGCTTTGCTTTCGAACATGGTTGTCCAAACAGAAGAAACAGCCAAGGAAAAGTTTGATTTGTCGGGGTTAACACTTACTCAATTGCACTATCTCGAAACCATCAATGCACTAAGTAATCCAAATTTAACCGAGCTGGCGGCCAGTCTAAAACTCACAAAACCGACAGTCACTGTTGCCATCGATAAACTGATTGAAAAGAATTATGTTTTCAAAGTACAGTCGGACGAAGACCGCCGTAGCGCGCACCTCCACCTTACCGATAAAGGCAAACAGATTAACCAGATCCATGAATTGGCGCACAAAACCATTGCCGATTCAATTTGCCAAAAATTAAATTCTGAAGAGCAGCAAATGCTGATCAACCTATTAACCAAATTACTGATTGAGAAATAATTTTTTTAACCAACTAGTTAGAAAACACTAACAAGATAAAAGTGAATATTATTACCATTCAATTATGAATTTAAAAACCAAAGTGGCCCGTTTGTCAATTGCTTCAAACACCTTTTTAATCATCATGAAGCTCATCGTCGGATTATTAAGTGGTTCTGTCAGTATTATTTCCGAAGCGATACATTCAATGATGGATCTCTTAGCAGCCATCATTGCCTTTTTCTCTGTAAAAGTCTCGGATAATCCTCCCGATTCAAAACATCCTTATGGCCACGGGAAAATCGAAAATATCTCAGGTGTTATTGAAGCACTTCTGATTTTTGTTGCCGCTGCATTAATCATCATTGAAGCAATAAAAAAACTGATGGGTGAGCCGTATGAACTTGAACTTGCCTGGGTTGGCTCTGTTGTGATGTTTATATCTGCCGGTGTCAATACATTTGTATCGCATAAACTTTATAAAACCGCAAAAGAAACCAATTCGATTGCCCTTGAAGCCGATGCATTACATTTAAAAACTGACGTATACACCTCAGCTGGTGTTGCGATTGGTTTAGGCATCATCTTTGTAACCGGGATTAAATGGTTAGATCCACTTATTGCAATTGGTGTTGCTTTCCTGATAATTTTCGAATCTTTTACTCTTCTTAAAAAGGCATTTTCCCCACTGCTTGATACTGCATGGAATGAAAAGGACATCAAGGAACTGGAAAACAAATTAAATCAAATGAATGTGAATTATCACGAACTTAGAACCCGCACGGCGGGCAATTATCGGTTTGTTGACTTGCACATTGTGATTCCGGAACAGGAATCGGTTGGCGATGCCCATAAATATTGTGATCAGATTGAAGAGGAACTATCAAAATGTTTTGACAACCTCTCCGTAACAACCCATGTTGAACCCGTGTAAATAGCTTCATTCAGAAATATCAACCCGTTCCCTTTCTAATTATTGGCTGGCTTAATCTCAATCTTACTCAGCAACAAAATATTCTGCACATCGGAATAATCGTACTGGTAAAAGCCATCATCTCCAATCAGAAAAAGTTGGTTGTTGACCGGAATCACATCATAAGCATTGACATCGTTAAACCTTGCCAGTTCAGGCAACTGAACATCGGGCTGTGATGCATCAAAAACTTTCAGTCCAGCATCTCCATCACACACGAACAAGATATCATCATCCTTTCCCAACCCCTTCGGTTCATGCATCGGATAATTTTTTTTTAATACCGGGTTTTTCAGATCGGAAATATCAAACACATCTAACAAGTTTTGCCCGTTTCCGCAATTTCCGCCAACTTTCAGCGTCACATACGCATACCGATCATCAGCGATCACCGGATCGCACGACTTGAAATGAGTATATTTCGAAATATAGGAAACCGAAGGAAGATTCGATAAATCATAAATGTACATTGCACTTGTTGAACCCAGAAACATCGTATTTTTTAGAATGAACATGGTTTCCATGCCCCAGTTTATATAAAGTGAATCATCCTGTTTCAGCGTTCCACCGGCGTCGACTTCAAAAGTGCGGAGCAAGTTTTCCGACAAGGTAAAAAGGTATTTGTCATACTGCCCAAACCGTGACATCGATCCCCCTACCCCGAAAGTATTGCTTCCGGTAGCCTGAACGGAGCCATTGGTTTTGGTTGCGGTGTATAGGGCCAAATCTTCGGAATAGGACCAGTTGCGGTAAACCGGATAATAAATTGGCTGATTGATGATTTTCTGTCTGGTTTCTTTAATTTCCCAATCGACCACCACTCCTTTTTCCTGATCAACCGGTGCCACTTCATAATCGGTATCGTATTCAGGCAGGTAATACTCAAAAATATTTTTCACCCTCGACACCTCTTTTACGTTATGGATATCGGAAATGTTGAGTACTACCAAATCCACATAGCTGTCGGCAAAAAGGAAATTATCACGAATAGCGATGTCAACATTTCCGGGAATGTCGATAAATGCCACCTCTGTCGGCGAAGAAGGATTGCTGTTGTCTATCACATGAATCCCCTCTCTGAACTCATTAATATAGATTACGTTATCCTTGAAATATATTTTCCCCGGATTTGAAAGTTCTGTCGGACTCACTGCTTTAACCGATTCCCTCAATTCCTCATAAGAAAGGTAAACCGGCACATTCGCCATATAGGAAACATAGGATTCATCCTGGCACGACTGGGAAAAAACCAGTACCATCAGGAAAAAAGTTGTTGCCAAAAGGATATTTTTAGTTCTCATGCCGATTTTTTTAAGAGTTTATTCATAGATGAGTGGTCAATCAAAAAGGTTGCGTTTAATGAGCCACGCAACCTTTCTTTTTCGGAATTCATCTTTGAATAAAATAAATCAACATGAAGAAAATTATTTCAACCACCTTGGTTCTTGCCTTCCTTCTATCGGTTGGATATTCGCAGGAAAACACTCTCCCTGAGAAAAACAAAAACAGTTTCAACATTATCTTTGAAAATGGCTTTCTGATAGGCAATTCCTCGCTACAATACCCTGCGCCCTTTTCTTCACACCTTGCTTTTGCAAAAACATTCGGGATTTTTTCTGCAGGCATTGGTTCCGGTGCCGAGGTAATCGGGCAAACATATATTCCACTTTACGCCGATATCCGATTTCTACCCTTCAAGTCGAAACCCTTTTACCTTTACAGCAAAGGTGGATATAACTTTTGTCTGACAGATGAAACAGCAGAAAATACGATTATCGACTACGACACATACTGGTCAAACAACACCGACGAATACAACTGGCATGGCGGGCTAATGGGCGAAATTGGCTTTGGCATTCTGCTAAAATGGAAAAACTGGGAGAACAGCATCAGTTTGGGATTCCGCTACCAGAAAACCAGTTACGACTATATCTCCACGTATACCCGCACCTACGAAAACTATTACCATCGATTGGCCTTGCGAGTTGGATTCTGGTTGTAACCTTATAACCCAGCAAACGGACATTCTACCCGACAACGGTTGCAGGCAATGATCCAGCCGCCACCTTCGGTACAGGTAAAACAAATTTCCCGACACCGGCTTTGTTCGATAGTCACTTCGTTTAATGCTTCCTGCGGACAAGCATCGATGCAGATATGGCAGTTTGGAAGACAAAACTTTTCCGTCATCGGATCGGGTTCTAACTCCATGCTGGTGATAACCCCGCCCAGCCAAAGACGGTTCCCATACTTTTCGTTAATCAGCAGGGTGTTCTTTCCAATGCTTCCGACACCGGCCAGTTCAGCCGCATGTTTCAGCGAAAGAATTCCCCGCCCATGCCTTCTTTCTGCATCCCAATATTCATAGGGATCGGTCGAAGGAACCGGCAGAGCAAGAAAACCCATCTCCTCAATTTGGGTGGCCAGTTTTACCGACAGATCGTCGATTTGCTGAATCAGCAGGTTCCGGGTTACGGTATAAGGAGCATTCGATTGGGCAACGAAAGTGCCCTTCGGAAACTGCTTCCCATAAATAATCACAGAACGAGCCTCCGGAAAATATCGGATGGGTGAAATCCTTTCGGTGCATTGGTAAAACGCTCCACATTGGCGATTCCGCACACGTCTGCACCAAGTGAGTAGGCTACTTCTTTAATTGAATTCATGTCGATAGTTTTTAGTTGGTCATAGTGAAAACATGTTTATAGCTAAAATCATCTCTCTACTCTGCCCGAACGGTTTTTTCACTTTTGGAAATACCGTTTTCATTAAAGCTTTCAATGGTAAAATAGTAGTCCAGATTAGCATTCAGGCTGTTAATCGTAACGGTAGTATCGTCGTAAACAATGTAATTCTGATACAGTTGGTTCTGACCTACTCCGTAACTAATGTTGTAACCATTGGCTCCTTTCGTTTTTTCCCAGGTGAGGGTTACACTTTTCCGGTCATTGTTATTCCGTATCGCCTTGAAACCTGCTACCTTTTCGGGTGCCGCCCCCTGCCCTTTTCCAAAGACACGGAACCCGCTGATGGCAAAATTTCCACCAGGAACTTCTAAATTCTTTATTCTCAAAAACCGGCAGTTGACTTTTTTCTTCAATTGGGTGTAATCGTGCGAATGATCCGATTCATTCAGCGACTGGTCGATCAACAGTTGCCAATTGGCTTTATCGTTTGAATATTCGATGGTATATCGGTGGCGTAATCCAGCCTTTCTTCCGTAAATATCAGTATTGTGCTCGGCAAAGTTCACCTGAATGGCAAACACATCGTAGTGATCTTCCAAATCGAGAATTGCATATTCGCTGGCACTTCCGCTGGCAGCAGCCCAATAGGTGCGAATATTTTCATCGACCATATTACCCGCCGGCAGTGAATCGACCGATGAGGATACTTCAACTTTTTTGTGGTACGAAAGCAACATCCAACCGCTAAAGATTTCCTCGAAACTTTTGATTTTTTTCTGTGGAACCGGATACGGATAGTCGCCGTATTTGGTGTTGCAATAGAGAGTTCCGGTTTCATCTAAAAATACCGGGAACAATCCCAACCGGCGTTCGAACATGTGTTTCTGCGAAATAGTCATGGTACCGATGTGCCAAAAGTTTCCATATCGGTCGGCAAAGGTGCTTCCATGTCCTGCACCAGCGGCAAACCCCTCTGGTTTGTAAGCAAACGGGTTATGTTCTTGAAGGGTATAAGGACCAAGCGGGCTTTCGGAGACATAAACCCCATCGCAATAACTTTTATACTCAGTACCCGGACCAGCATACTGCAGGTAATATTTCCCGTTGATCTTATTCAACCAGGTTCCTTCAATCCAGGGACTTTGTTTGGTGAGGGTATTGTAATCGCCGGGGACCTCCCATCCGTGATCAGCTATATCGGAATGGAGCAACTCAGCAGGTTTTCCTTTGAAAGAAAAATTGTTTTTGTAATCGACCTCAACGCCATACAGCGGATTTACGTTCGAGCAGCCCCAATAAAGGTAAAGCCTTTGATCGTCGTCGAACAGGAATGTGGGATCCCAAACCGGGATCTCCAGCTTCTCGACGGCTACACTCCACTTTCCGCTCAGCGGATCGGTACTTTTGTATAGGGTACTTTTCTCGTTCGACGAAGCCAGAAAATAGATCGTGTCACCCATCACCACCGCAGCCGGTGCGTACTCTTCAACCGGAATCTGATCGGTTTCGACAAACGTCCAATCTGACAAATCTTTCGAATGCCAATATCCTCCCGATTTAGATGCAAAAAGGAAATAGCGGTCTTTATACCACACAATGGTTGGATCGGCAGCTTCCCTCCTTGAAGGTTTATCGAGGCAGAACCGGTAACTGATGTCAACCGGATTACAAACTGTTTTTACAGGTTTGATTTCGGTTGATGGTTGAGTCTTGCAACCAAAAAGAAATAAGCTCAAAAGGAAAGCGAACGCGATTCTTTTCATGGATGAATGAATTAATTATCTATTGATTTTAGTTATCATAAAATTTTTTCAATACCGTGGTTTGTCTTTTAGTTCGTTGTAGTAATTTTCTAAGCCAATCAAACAAATTCGCCGGTTGATATTCTGCCAACGTTTTTCCAGGTTTTCATCGAAACCGGAATGGTCACAAGGAAATTCGGAACACTGGAAACAAAAATCAACCCTTTTTTCCTTGTAACAATCTTTTACGCTGCAATTGCTGAAAAGATGACACTCCTGTTGTCGGCAACCTTTACAATTTGAGGCTGATAACAGTGCCAGAAATTCTTTGAAGAGGGGATAATTTTCAAATTTCGGTTCATTCAAAAGCGTTGAAAATCTTCGGGCATAATTATCAAAATCACCAAGATTATACTTCAATTGGTTGGCATGAGAATGGATTGGTCCTTTCTCGAATGCAAAACACTTCTCACATAATAAACCGCAGGGGCCAAACTTATCGAGTAAATCCTGTTGCATCGTTACGTATCAAAAACATTTAAAGTCTTATTTTCATTATTCTTTCAGACTATCACCTGATTAGCGTACTTTGCATGACTTTGTCTAAAATTTCACGCAAACCCGCAAAAAACGCAGAGTTAAAAAATGAAGTTATTATTTGTGTACTTCTTCAATCCATTTCAACTTCATTTGTTTTCTTCTATAAATTTCAAAACTCCATCCAACTCAGGAGCATTGAGTGAATGTGGAATGGTGAGGCAAACACAGGCTGCCACCGCCGAAGCAAAGCGGATCGTTTCCTCATCGGACATCGATTTCAGCAACCCATAAATGATACCGGCCCGAAAAGTATCGCCAGCACCAGTCGTATCCAGTGGTTTAATTCTGTATGGACTAAATTTTTTTATCGGTTCTCCTTTTCTTCCATACCACAAATCGTCGCTACCATAGGTGGAAATAATCAGTCCATTACAGTTGGACTGAAACTTCTGAAAAACAGCTTCCATATCGGCACCCGGGTAGGCCTGGTTACGAAGTTCATGCGAAATAATCACCGCTTCGGCATGTTGGGCAAGGAACTCATCGTATTTACAGTCGATCGTCACATAAGGTTTTCCATGTTTTACACACCATTCGGCAATCATCGGCGCTTCTACCTTAAAATAAGGATCGATGGCAACCATCGTAGCTTTTTCGATATCTTCCTCAACTGGAGTATTCCACTGTTTTTCACCCGAATGAAAAGCTGCATAGTTACCAAACACCGTACGCGACTCCTTGTCGGTAATCACAATCTCTTCGGTACCATAATTTTCCTTTACCGACAGACGGGAAATATCAATTTGAAAAGGTTTTAAAATTCCGGAAATGACATCGGCTTTCTCCGGATTGATCCAGTTTCCGTCGAGTTTGGTGCGGATACCAAGCTTCGACAACATGATGGCCGAATTTACCGCTTCGCCTCCAAGGGAGATTAGGCGCTTACCAATTTCTGCATATTCATTGGGTTTGGGATAGACAAAACGTTCATCCAGTACATAAACGGTACTCGCAGAAATCATTCCATAGAGATAGACATCGTACATAATCGGTTCCTCCAATTCGTTTTGCTAAAATTTGCACGAAATATACTGTTAATCTGTTAAATTTCTATTTATCCTCCGGTAATTCTGCAATAACTTCAATTTCAACAACCAAACCCGGATTATAGAGTCGCTGCACTTCAGCCCATATAGCTGCAGGATAATCGGTTCCATAATAATTCATACGCAAATCCTTATGTTTTATAACCGAATCCAATGCCGTAGTATAAAGGTTTTCTTTTACCACATTTTTAAAAGTGGCATGGTAATTTTTCAGGGTCTTATCTATCTCATCGTAAGCCAGTTTCATTGCATCTTCCATTTTCCCCCATCCAACCGAACCCGAAACATAAATGGTATTCCCCACCCTGACAGCCTGTGCATACCCAATTTTATCTTCTCCCGCTTTATCAAGATTAAATTTTACCTTCTTCAATTCATTTACCTTATTCTGTCCAACAGTTTGAAAAGCAACAAACAGAAGGCTTACAAACAATAAAACTGAAAATTTCATTCGAATCATAACATCCATTTTTGTCGTTAATACGTTTGATTTATCAAAGAGAGAGACAATTCAGAAAAGGAAAAACCTAATCCAGAATAGAACTTGAACCTACAGATTGTGAAAAATAAATAGTGTGCAACTATTTTAATTTGGTTTTCCAACGAAATCAAAACCAATAATAACTTACTAAATTAGCAAAATTAAACACGACGAATTGATTTAAAACCGAATAATGAAGCCAAAACCAAAAGGAACCATCCTGGGTTTCAACAAGAATATTTTTTACACTGGAATAACCAGCTTTCTGACCGACACCTCAACCAAGATGGTGTATTCCATTATGCCACTGTTTCTGATGTCGATCGGCGCTTCGAAAACGACGCTTTCGGTCATTGAAGGAATTGCGGAAAGTACCGCTGCATTGGTCAAAACACTTTCAGGTTTTTGGAGCGACAAAATTGGCAGGAACAAACCTTTTATGCTGATTGGTTATGCAGTAACCGCCATTGTAACACCATTCTATGCGTTTGTCATTTCCCCCATGCAGGTTCTTTATCTTCGTTTTGTTGAGCGGTTTGGCAAGGGAATCCGCACAGCGCCCCGCGACAGTTTGGTTGCTGGTTCTGCTAACACCGGAGATATGGGCAAAAGTTTTGGCCTCCACAAAGCCATGGACAACAGCGGCGCAATTGTTGGCCCTCTGCTGGCATTTTTTGTCCTTCAACTTTTCCCAAACGATTACCGCAAAGTATTTTTGCTGGGAGCAATTCCCGCTTTTCTTGGGGTTTTAACCATCATCCTGCTGATCAAAGAGGCAAAAAAACCGAAGGCAAGTCTATATAAAAAATTTAAGTTCCGCGATTTTCCGAAGAAATACTATTTACTTCTGGCCATCATCTTCATTTTTACCCTGGGAAATTCAACCGATGCCCTGCTCATTGTAAAAGCCAGTGAAGTTGGCGTGAAAGTTGGTTATATTCCGCTGGTTTATCTCATATTCAATTCAATATCGGTACTGTTTTCAATCCCGTTTGGTGCGTTAAGCGACCGGATTGGCAGGGAAAAACTGCTGATTTTTGGTTATCTGATTTATGCGGTGGTCTATTTCGGTTTTGGGAATGCCACGCAAATCGGTACTATCATTTTTCTTTTTGCCCTTTATGGACTCTATTCCTCGGCTACCGACGGAATCCAAAAGGCTTTTGTCTCCGATTTTCTGGATAAAAACAAACAGGGTACCGGTCTGGGAATTTACAACGCCTTGTTGGGAATTACCCTTTTGCCGGCCAGCATCATCGCCGGAGTTTTATACGACAAGGTGAACAGTAGTGTTCCCTTTTATTTCGGTGCAGCCACCGCACTCTTATCGGCTTTGTTGATGCTGATCTTCTATCTGAAAAAGCCACACCCGATTACCGGTCATCCTTCAGAATAAGCCGTAAAGAACCATTTTTCGAGAAATAGTTGACCATCCAGTTGATAAAAATAATCAACTTGTTTTTAACACTTAAGATGAGCATCAGGTGAAGGAACATCCAGATCAGCCAGGCAAAGGTTCCTTTAAAGTGAAGTTTATGAATGTCGACCACGGCTTTATTGCGACCAATGGTTGCCATTGAACCCAAATCTTTGTATTCGTATTCCTTCAGTTCCTTGCCTTGTAACATTGCTTTCATGTTTTTGGCAAGGTTCTTTCCCTGATTGACGGCCACATTGGCAACCTGAGGATGTCCATGTGGATAAAGTGGTGTTTCCATAAAAGCGATATCTCCGATTGCATAAACACCATCAACACCTTCCACCTGGTTGTAACGGTCCACCTTGATCCGGTTTCCACGCATCACCATTTCTTCGGGCAAACCGGGGATCAGATTACCGGTAACCCCTGCAGCCCAAATCACATTGCGACTTTTAAGGGTTTCGCCATTGCTCAGTGTCAGCACTTTCCCATCGTAATTCGTAACAAAAATGCCCATTTTGAGCACTACCCCCATTTTCTTCAGATAATCGGCAGAAACTTTTTTGGCATAATCACTCATGTTGTTCAACGTATTGGGGCTTCCCTCCAAAAGAATCACCTGCAACTTTGAAAAATCGATCCTGAAAAAATCTTTAGGGAGCACGTCCCTTTTGATCTCCGCAAAGGCACCGGCCAATTCCACACCGGTAGCTCCACCACCAACAATCACAATATTATACAGGCCTTCACATTCGGCACCTTCAGCGCTCAGAATTTTCTCAAAATTCTCAAGGATGTCGTTCCGGATGGTTATGGCCTGATAAGTCGTTTTTAAACTGAAAACTTTTTTCTTAATCTCTTTATTCCCGAAATAATTGGTTTTACAACCAGATGCAATAACCAAATAATCATACGGGAAGTCACCACCATTAGTGTGAACAGTTTTTGCTTCGGTATCAACTGACTGTACCTTGGCTAAACGGATGCGAACATCTTTCCGGTTTTGAAAGATTTTCCGGAGAGGGAACGAGATGGTAGAAGGTTCTATCTGAGAAGTAGCAACCTGATAAAAAAGGGGTTGAAACTGATGATGATTCAGTTTGTCGATCAGCAAGATATCGAACATACCAACCTTCAGGTTTTTAACAAACTGCAAACCTGCAAAACCTCCGCCTATTACAATAATTCGCTTTTTCATAGTCAAACTAAAAACAAATATGAAAGTAACCTCTCAAAAAATATTTTGTTCATAGATAGATCGATAAAATTGAAAATTTAAGGAAATAAAAACAAAAAAGGAACCCTTTCGGATTCCTTTTGTAGTGGGCGGTGAGGGATTCGAACCCCCGACCCTCTGGGTGTAAACCAGATGCTCTGAACCAGCTGAGCTAACCGCCCGGGTGCTTTAATTCTAAAGCGATGCAAAAATAGATAAATGTTTTTTCCCTGCAAATATTTTTCAAAAAAAATTCAATTTCATTTCAACAAACAAGAAATGCCGGTAAATCCGGCATTTCTAAATGTTTTTCACCTTTTCTCAATGCGCATGTTCTGCTAAAATTTCCCTTGCTCGGTCCAAAATTGCCGCATCATCAAGCTCCACGATTCCCCCATTTGGACCCGGCTCAATATGAATGCCAACTGATTTTCCATTCGTGTAATTTGCACCACCGAAATAATTTCTGACGGTTTCAACCTCAAGACCAAATTCGTTGGCTAACTGGTGGATTGAACCGTCAGGTAAACTGTCTTTGATCTTTCGCAGCTCGTTAAATGTGATTCTATTTGTCATGACATATACGATTAGAAAATTAACTTATCTTTAAATTTCCCCTAAAATTAAAAGATTATTTGAATTAAAGAAGTGTTATTAAATACCTATTTCAATTCCATTAAAAAAATATTGCACACCCCTTCTTCATTTTTCAACTAACCCACTCTAAAACAAGTAATCTGATTAAAAAACATTTTTGCATCAGCTTTTGTTTCAAAAAACCTTTAACATTTTTTAATAGGTCCCGTAGAAAAATGAATTTTCACAGTCAATGATTGATTGAAGTAACCGTGAACGAAAATCGGAATCGATCAGCTTCCGGTTTTCGCGGGTTGGGTAAACCCTGTTGGTGAGAAAGATATACAACAGTTGGTCGTTGGGATCGGCCCAGGTAAAACCACCGGTGTAACCACTGTGCCCAAAGCTGGATGGGCTAACTCCCGGTGCTGGATAGGCATCACTTGCCGATCGCTGCTTGTTATCCAAATAGGGTTTGTCGAACCCCAGTGCCCGGCGGTTATTATTCCGGGGAAACTGAACCCGGTTAAACTCTTCGAACGTTTTCTCGCTCACAAAATAACAATCGCCATAATGCCCCTTCTGAAGATAAAACTGCATGATCTTGGCCAAATCATTCACATTGCCAAACAATCCGGCATTTCCGGATACACCGCCCAACAGTGCCGCATCTTCGTCGTGAACAAATCCCCGGAGCTGCTCTTTGCGAAACAAATCATCCCGTTCGGTCGGGGCAATCTGAGCAATTGGCAAATGCCTATAAGGATTATACATGATCCGGTTTATGCCCAGCGGATAAAAGAAATTCTGATACAAATAGTTTTCATATGGGACTCCCGTTAGGCGGGTTATCAGATCGGGGAAAAGGCAGAAGCCCAAATCGGAATAGACATATTTCTTCTCCTTCGACAAACCGGAATCCCTGATTTCGTCAAAAAGCCGCTGACGACAGTCTTTCCGCGCATAAAGGTTCGACGACACCCGTATCGGATACTCCTCCGAAGGCGCATCACTAAAAATTTTAATCCCTTTATTTTCTTCTTCTTTCAGCAATTGATTGTGAAAAGAAATCCCCGACTTCAATCCAGCCTGATGGGCAAGAATTTCACGCAGGGTAATATTCTCTTTATTCGACTTTCTGAAAGGCAACCAATACGTACTAAAAGGTTCGTCGAGACGGATAACGGAATCTTCATAAAGTTTCATCAAAAGGGGTAGCGGTCCGGATATTTTGGATACAGAAGCCAAATCGTAAAGATCGTTTTCCTGCACCGGTTCAATGGTATCGTAAGTCAAAAACCCATACGCCCGATGAAAAACCACCTTCCCGTTTTTAGCAACCAACACCTGACAACCCGGAAACATCTTTTCGGATAAACCAATGTTTGCCAACGAATCGATGGTTCGCTGCAGCAATCGGGAATCTATCCCAACCTCTTCGGGCAGGGTATATTTCAAACGGTCGCTTCCTTTCAATTCAACACCAAAACCAGCCGGAAATTTTTCATTAACAGATACCGGCAAAGTCGCATTGGTTCCAATTGCACCGAAAATCAACTGGGAGGCCAAATCCTGGGAATTGGGAGTTTCGCCATAACCCACCACAATGGCATCGGCGTTCTCCATTCCGGAATAAAGAGCCAGTGAATAGGGGTTTGAAAAAAATGTCAGAATAACCCGATGCCGTTCACAAATCTTTTGCACCGCCAAAAGCTGGTTATCGGTTATTGAATATCGTTTGGATGGTGTAAGCCTGGTGCCATGAACGCCTACAATCACCAGGTTGTAATTTTGAAGGTCGTTCAGCACCTTCGCCAGCTCAATGGGTGTAGCATCCGCCGCAATCGAATAATGATCGACCGAAGTATAGCGATCGAGACCTTTCTGGAAATCGGTTTCCTGAGCCGAGCCTATGGAGAAAGAAGCTATTTTCAGCGTATCGAGCCGTCGCAACGGGAGCAATGAATCGTTGTTCTGGATCACCGTAAGCGATTGTTCTGTGAGAAGTCTCGACGTCAACTGTGCCGAAGGTTTCCGGATACGTTCCCCAAGATTTGAAAGCAAAGTTGGCTGATAATGATCGAGGCCAACCCATTTCTTTGCCAACAAAACCCTGTGGCATTTTTCATCAATCATCTTTTCCGTAAGGTATCCGCTCTGGATCGCTTTTTTTACCGACTTCGCCACTTTATCGGGATTGAGTACAAATTCAATCACATCTACACCTGCTTTAAATGCCTCAACAGCGGCATTCCCTTCGCCCGAATACATGGTAATCCCCTTCATGTTCATTCCATCGGAAAAAACCAACCCTTTAAAATGAAGCGAATCCCTGAGAATATCGGTCATAATTTTCTTTGAAAGGGTCGCCGGGCGTTTGGTTTTGTCGATCTCTGGTAGCTGAATGTGTGCGCTCATGATCCCGTTTACGCCATTTTCTATACACATTTTAAATGGTATAAAGTCGATCGAATCGAGTTGCCGGTAATCCCGGTCAATCTTCGGAAGTGTTACATGCGAATCGGTCGAAGTATTTCCATGCCCCGGGAAATGTTTTATTGTCACCAAAATTCGTTCATCCTGCAAACCACTGGCCAGCAAACAACTTTTCCGGGCAACCCGTTGAACATTTTCCCCAAAGGAGCGGTAGTTGATTACCGGATTTTCAGGATTAGAATTCACATCGCCCACCGGGGCAAAATCCACATTAATACCCAGCTCCCTGCATTGCTGCCCAACTTCACGCCCCATACGATAGATCAGCGAATCGCTGTGAGTAGCCCCCAGTGCAATCAGGTTGGGATAACTGATCACCGAATCCATTCGGAACGAAAGCCCGTTCTCGGCATCGAGGGCAATAAAAAGCGGAACTCCGGAAGCTTTCTGATAATCGTTGGCCAAACCAGCCAATTCATACGGAGACGATTTCAGGAACAAAACACCGCCCACTTTATATTTTTCGATCGCTTCAAGGATGTTTGCTTTTTGTTCATCGCCAAGCCAGGGTTTCGAAGTGACCATCATCAGCTGGCCAATCTTCTCGTCAAGGGTCATTTTTGAAAGAACCGAATCGGCCCACTGAGCTGATTCATTCAAAAAAGGCGGATCATTAGCGAACAAAAGCTTGCTCATGATCAGAGAGATAAAGCAAAAAGAAAAAACAAACTTCTTCATATCGAATCTTATGTTTTGCATCCTGACGGATAAGCTGTAAATTTAAAACTTTTAACAGGATCGAAACCATGAAGTGTTTGAACTTTTACGCGGCCTTCTTTTTATGGCTTTTTCTGGCTATGACGGCTAACTGCCAGGGAAAAACCATTCTGCCCGGGGCTTGTCAGCCGGAAGAATATCTGCCACTCCTCAAAGGCCAAAACATCGGTCTGGTTGTGAACCAAACATCGATGGTAAACGACACCCATCTGGTCGATTTCCTGATTTCAAAAAAAGTCTCCGTCAAAAAAATATTGGCTCCCGAGCATGGTTTTCGCGGGGAGGCCGAAGCAGGTGAAACCGTTTCGAATGCGATAGATGCCAAAACAGGAATCCCCATTATTTCCCTCTATGGAAAGAACAAAAAGCCTACCGCCGAAAATTTGTCTGGACTTGATTGGGTCGTCTTCGACATTCAGGATGTAGGTTGCCGGTTTTTTACCTACATCAGCACCTTACACTATGTAATGGAAGCCTGCGCCGAAAACAAAATCCCGTTGCTGATCCTCGATCGGCCCAATCCCAACGGCGATTATGTCGATGGCCCGGTGTTAAAACCATCGATGAAATCGTTTGTCGGCATGGATCCCATTCCGGTTGTATATGGTTGCACCATAGGTGAACTCGCCCGGATGATCAATGGTGAAGGCTGGCTGGGGAACAAACAGCAATGTGATCTGAAAATAATACCAATAAAAAATTACACCCATTCCGACCGGTATGAACTACCGGTAAAGCCCTCGCCCAATCTGCCCAACGATCTTTCGGTAAGGCTTTATCCTTCGCTCTGCCTATTTGAAGCCACCAATGTAAGTATCGGCAGGGGAACAACATTCCCGTTTCAGGCAATTGGCTATCCCGATTCCACCTTTGGGAAATTCAGTTTCACACCGGTTTCCATTCCGGGGGTAAGCAAAAATCCACCTCAGGAAAACAAAAAGTGTTATGGAATTGACTTTCGGAACGAAAAAGAAATTTCCCGTTTTACCCTTCATTTTTTTATCGATTTCTTTAACCGGTTTAAAAATCCTGCACTATTTTGGAACAGTGAAAAATGGATCGGTCAACTCACCGGCGATCCAAATTTCTATAACCAGATAAACAACCATTTAACCGAATCAGAAATCCGGAAAAGCTGGAAAACAGACCTTGAAAAATACCAACTGATGAGAAAGAAATATCTGTTATATCCCGATTTTGAATAGCATGGACCCGATCGTACTGCTCCTGATTATTTTTGTTTACTTCCTGATACTCTTGCTGGTTTCCTATCTTACCGGAAAGAAAAGCCAGGAACATACGTTTTATCACGGGGATAAAAAATCGCCCTGGTTTGTAGTTACTTTCGGGATGATCGGCACTACCATCTCTGGGGTTACCTTTATTTCTGTTCCCGGTGAAGTAGGCACAAGCGCCTTTCACTATTTTCAATTCGTCATGGGAAACATGGTGGGCTATGTGTTGATTGCCACCCTGCTCCTGCCCTTCTACTATCGGAAAAATGTGATATCCATCTATTCGGTACTGGAAGAAAAAATGGGAAAAGAAGGATATCTGACCACATCGGGGTTTTTCATCCTTTCAAAAGTTATTGGAGCATCGTTTCGTCTGTTTCTGGCGGCACTGGTGCTTTACATGGCAATCGGCAAACCGCTGGGCATATCGTTTGGAGTTACGGTGCTGCTTTGTCTGGCCGTAATATGGCTTTATACCTTCAAAAGCGGCATTAAAACAGTGGTTTGGTCCGATACGCTGCAAACGCTGATCTTCATTTCTGCCGTGGTCATCACCATCATACTCATCACAAAACAACTGGGATTAACAGCATCGGCTCTTCCTTCATTACTGGCGGAGAGAGCCGACACCAAAATCATGGAATTCGACTGGCGATCGTCCCAAAATTTTTTCAAACAATTTATTTCGGGCATTTTCATTACCCTTGCCCTCAACGGCTTTGACCAGGATATTGTTCAGAAAAACCTGACCTGCCGCAGCAGCAACAAAGCACGCAAAAATATGCTCTGGTTCTCGTTCTGGTTTGGATTCACCGTTTTCCTGTTTCTTATTCTGGGTGCGTTGTTGTATTATTATGCTGAAGTAAAAGGAATTAAACTTCCTGCAAAAACCGACCAGCTCTATCCGTTGCTCGCATTGAACCATCTGGGTGGCGTTATTTCGGTACTTTTCATTTTGGGAATTTCGGCAGCAGCATTTTCGAGCGCCGATTCAGCCACCACCGCCCTGACCACCTCTTTCTGCGTTGACTTTTTGAAACTCGACAGTAAAGCGCAGTCGAAAAACAAACGGATACGCACCCTGGTCCATCTGGGTTTCTCGCTGATAATTTTCGTGGTGATCCTGCTTTTTTATAAGCTCAATGACGAAAGTGCCGTAACCGCGATTTTCAAAGCAGCAGGTTATACGTATGGCCCTATTCTGGGAGTTTATCTGTTTTCGTTTTTTGTTCCAAGAGTCCCTAGCCGCAAATCCATCCTCCCTGTTTGTATTTCTTCTCCATTACTCACTTTTTTAATTACCCGACTGGTTGCCTGTTGGGCAGAAGGTTACCAATTCGGTTTTGAACTGATCATTCTCAACACGATGATAACGGTTCTTTTGCTCACCCTCTTCTCCAAAAAGCAACTGAAATGAAGAATTTCAGGCCTTTCGTTCGACTTTACCCAATAACAAGGTTTTAAAATTTACTTTTTCTATTTTTGCATCCACATTGAAAGGCAATATTTTGCCGGATGAACCGTTTCTATGGATATAAACATCGAGCTTTGATAAAGAAAATAACATACCTGCTTTTACTGATTCTGACCGTTGGTTCGCTTTTTTATGCATGCCAGCAAGACAATTTTACAATCCCCGATAATGCCCGGCTGATCTTCTCGTATGACTCAATCCATGCAGATACCACTTTTCTGGCAAGAAGTGAAAGCGCAAAAATCATGTTCGATACCATATTTACGACGATTGGTTCGACCACTCAGTCATTCAGGGTAATCAACCCGTACAACCATTCCATCTCCATTTCATCGATTAAACTCGCCGGCGGGGATGATTCGCCTTACCAGCTGAACATTGACGGGGAGATGAAAAATTCGGCCCATGATGTGACCATATATGCCCACGACAGTATCTATATTTTCGTGCAGGTAACCATCGATCCTAACAACTCCAGTTTACCTCTGGTGGTAAACGACTCCATTCTTTTCACCCTCAACAACCAACTTCAAAAGGTAAAATTAACAGCCTGGGGACAAGATGTTGTACCCATCAGGGGAGCTGAGATTTACAGCACCACCTGGACCGCAGATAAGCCTTATCTGGTTTACGATAGCTTGATCATCAAGAAATTTCAGGTTTTAACCATCGAGCCTGGCACGCGTATCTATTTTCATGAAGGAGCATTTATTAAAGGGGTCGGCGCCATTGTTGCAAAAGGCACACCCGATAAGCCTATCATTTTCAAAACCGACCGATTGGAAAGCATGTACGACGATGTGCCGTCCAAATGGTATGGTATTTTGCTGTTCCCGAACTCAAGACAAAGCATCTTTGAAAATGTGGAGATCCGAAATGCGGTTATAGGACTTCAGGTAGGAATACTTGAAAACCCCGGTTCGACCAAAGTAAAATTGAATAATGTAAAAATTGAGCATGTATCTTACGCGGGCATTTTTTCCATTGCAGGAACCATTGAAGCGACAAACACCCTGATTGCCGATTGCGGATATTATTGTATCGCTTTACCACTTGGAGGAAGCTATAATTTTACCCATTGTACGATATCCAATTACTGGGGTAGCTATTCGAACCGACAAACCCCATCGGTTTATATGGCAAATATATTAAAGGTTGAATATAAAGACAGTACCGTATACTATCAAAGTGATTTAATCAATGCCAACTGGAACAATTCAATTATTTGGGGCAACCTGGATTCTGAAATTGATTTTACAAACAATGGGACAAATGCTTTCAACTTTTGTTTCGACCATTGTCTGGTTAAGCTAGCCGACAGCATCGATGTAAGCAACACCAGCCAGTTTAACAAGTTGATTAAAAATATTGATCCCCGGTTTACCAACACCCGAATATACAATTACGTTCCCGACTCACTCTCTCCAGCCAGGAATGTCGGAGCACGAACCTACGGAGAAGAAGTTCCTTATGACCTGAATCAGGTATCCCGGTTAGCTGATGATGCACCCGATCTCGGAGCTTATGAATACATCTACATTCCTCCCAAAAAATAATCGAAGGGAACATCTCCTGCTTCTGGTATTTCTCTTATTTTGTTCACTCTCGGGTGTCTCTCAGGAATATACACCTTTCGCAAGGGTAATGTTCTACAATGTTGAAAATTTATTCGACACCCAGGATGATCCGGCAACCAGCGACAATGAATTCTTGCCAAACGGGAAAAAACATTGGACCAATACACGGTATTATCAAAAGCAGAACCGCATTGCCCAAGTGATCATTGCCGCAAGGGAAGATGACTATCCCGACGTAATTGGTTTGTGCGAAATCGAGAACCAGGAAGTTCTTGAATCGCTCCTGTTTTTCACCCCGTTGAACAAACTGGGTTATAAGATCATCCACAAAGAGTCACCCGATCCGCGAGGAATCGATGTGGCATTTCTATACCGCAACGGCAAATTCAGACCGCTCTGTTATGAAGCAATCCCGCTGATCAATTCCAAAGGCCATGCACTTAAAACCCGGGACATTCTCTATGTGAAAGGGATTCTGGGATCCGACACCCTTCACTTTTTTGTCAATCACTGGCCATCAAAATACGGAGGGATCAGCGCCACAAAATTATCGAGGGCAACGGCGGCTTCCACGCTCCGCGCAAAAACTGACAGCATTTTAAAATTGAACAACCAAAGCCGGATCATCATCATGGGCGATTTTAACGACACCCCACTGGACGCAAGCATCAAAGAGGTGTTGGGAGCCAAATCGCCCGAGACCAATCAAGCAATGCCAGACTCGCTATACAACCTGGCATTGCCATTGGCGCAAAAAGGGAAAGGGTCGAACAAATTTCAGGGGAAGTGGTCGCTGATTGATCAAATAATGGTAAGTGGCAGTTTATTAGACAAGACCAAGGGAAAGACCATCGCTGGATCGTTTCAACTTTTTTCACCCGATTTCTTATTGGAGAACGATGAAGCAAACCTGGGGAAAAAGCCAAACCGCACCTATGCCGGATACAAATACCATGGAGGCTTTAGCGACCATTTGCCGGTCACGGTAGAATTGCTTCGTAAAAAATGAGAGCCACTCTTTACTGAGAAAGGAAACTTGAGAATCCAGAAAATACCAGATAGATCGCATATCCCACAAGGAAGGTACCGCATACCGCAATCAATCCCCGATAAACCTGATCGGTAAATAATTTTTTTCCTTTGGAAATGGTGAATGAAATAGCTGAATACCAAATTAAATCGCCGGCAATATGTCCAACATAGAAAAAAGCGACACCCCAGAATCCCATTTTTTGAGACAGTACGATATAGCCAATGCCAATAGTTGCCCACCAGATAATCCAGTAAGGATTCGCCAGGCTCATGAGGGCTCCGGTCAACACCAGATTCTTCTTCATTGGAACAACCGATTGCGGAGAAACCGTCAGTGTGGGTAATGAGCGAAACATACCCCATGCCATCCAGAGCATGATGATTCCGCCCAGGAAAGCAATCACTATAAAGAAAATATCATTTTTCAGAACAGGCCCCAACCCGAACAACAAGCCCAACACCAGCAGTAGTTCCAATACCGCATGACCGGCAATGAGTAAGGGGCCGGTAGCTGATCCCCTGCGGGTCGATTCGCTAATGGTAACGGTCAATAAAGGGCCTGGCATCATGGCCCCGGAAAAAGCGATAACCAACGAAGTGAAAAAAATGGTGATCAATGAAATCATACAATGTGTGCTTCATTGAGCGCAAACAACTGGCGATCGGCTTCGGACCAGATAAGTTCTGAAAACTGGTTAATACGCTGCCAGCGAATGGTATGGTGCTCCACCGGGGTGGGATGTCCCTGGGTAATACTGCACAGAAACGGGATCAGCCGAATACTCATCCGGGGATAATCAAAATCGATGGGCTCCAGTTTTTTTATAATTTCAATATCGACTTTCAGTTCTTCCCATATCTCTCTCACGATGCACTCTTCGGGCGTTTCGGATAATTCGACTTTTCCACCCGGAAACTCCCATTCGTAAGGATGTTCGGACCCCGGCCCCCGCTGGCATGCCAGAAAGGTGTCATTCTTCACAATGATTGCACATGTAACTTCAATCTTTTTCATTTTATGCTTACGTAGGTTTATGATCATCAACAGATATAAAACAAAAACGAACAATAACACCCTACCTGCCAATTCAATTTTTATTCAAAATCACCGACAAATTATTTCAAGCGACATTCGGCAGATCCTCTTTTTTTGTTTTTGTCAAATTTAGCAAATAAGTCAATTCCTTAAAATGTACTAAAAAAAAATTCCAATTAGATAGAGTGAAAAGTTTCTGTTATATTCGCAGTTTATTTCTATTAAAGAATTAGTATAACACACAATAGATCATCAGATATTAAATTAAATCAATAACAAATGAACTACAAAAAGCTAAACATCATAGTAGGCTGGTTTACCTTTCTGGTAGCTACCATTACTTACTTGATGACATTGGAGCCCCGTGCAAGTTTCTGGGATTGTGGTGAGTTTATCACAACAGCGTTCAAATTTGAAGTAGGTCACCCTCCCGGAGCACCTCTTTTCATGATTATCGGAAGATTTTTCACCTTGCTGGGTAACTCCATGAGCGCATCATTCTGGATGAATGTACTATCCGCATTAGCCAGTGCATTTACCATTCTGTTCCTCTTCTGGACCATCACCCACCTCACTAAAAGGCTGGTATCGACAGAGAATGAACCGACGATGGGCGAAATGATTACCATTCTGGGCAGTGGGTTAATTGGAGCACTTGCGTACACTTTTTCCGACACCTTCTGGTTTTCGGCGGTTGAAGCGGAAGTTTACGGCACCTCCTCGTTCTTTACGGCCATTGTTTTCTGGGCTATTCTGAAATGGGAAAATGTGGCTGACGAAAAACATGCAAACCGGTGGATCATCCTTATTTGTTACCTCGCCGGTCTTTCTATCGGAGTTCATTTGTTAAACCTGCTTGCCATTCCTGCCATCGTATTCATCTATTACTTCAAAAAGTACGATGTAACCAAGAAAGGCATTGCGTATGCTTTCATTATTTCGTGTGTTATTTTAGGGTTTATCCTTTATGGAATTATCCCCGGTGTCGTAAAATTAGCCGCTCTTTTCGACCGGATGTTTGTCAATGGTTTTGGCATGCCTATCAATTCAGGGTTCTTTATTTATGTGATATTGTTAATAGCAGCCGTTGTTTACGGAATTTATTATACTTATAAAAAAGGAAAGGTACTTTGGAATACGGTTCTTTTGGGATTAACCGTCATTCTTATCGGGTTCTCTACGTATATGGTGGTACCAATCCGTTCATCGGCCCATACGCCAATGGATCAAAACAGCCCATCGAATGCGTATGCCATGTTATCGTACCTCAACCGCGAACAATACGGCGACCGCCCGCTGTTCTATGGTCAATACTACTCCGCACCGACCATCGCTACGGTTCACGACAAAGATGAGTTACGAATCAAAAATGGGAAATACGTTGTTGTAAACGAACAATTTAAACCAAAATACGACAGCCAGTTCTGCACTTTCTTCCCTCGCATGTGGAGCAAAACCGATCCACGGCATGAAGAAGCGTATAAAGAATGGGGGAAAATCAAGGGATCAAAAGTCTCTGTCCGCACCTCTTCCGGTGAATCAGAAACTCTGGTAAAACCGACATTTTCTGAAAACCTCCGGTTCTTTATCCGCTATCAGTGCAACTTTATGTACTGGCGTTATTTTATGTGGAATTTTGCCGGTCGCCAAAACGACATCCAGGGTGATGGAAATCTTCTGGAGGGCAACTGGATCAGCGGGATCAAGTTCATGGATGAAGCCCGATTGGGCAACCAGGACAACCTGCCGTCCAAATATGCTGATAACCCTGGCCGTAATAAGTATTACTTCCTGCCTCTGATCCTCGGATTATTGGGTATTTTATTTCAATACCGTGCCGGCAAACAAGGAAAACGCGACTTGTGGGTTGTAACGCTATTATTCGTATTTACCGGATTAGCCATCGTTGTCTACCTGAACCAATCGCCCTACCAGCCCCGTGAACGGGATTATGCCTATGCCGGGTCATTCTATGCCTTCACCATCTGGATCGGAATGGGTGTTGCCTGGTTATTCAAAAACTTAAAAAAATACGCTCCTGAAACAACAGTCGCCATTGTTGCCACGGTGATAAGCCTCTTTGCCGTACCGGTACTGATGGCTTCTCAAAACTGGGACGACCATAACCGTTCCAAACGGACAACGGCCCCCGATTTCGGATACAATTACCTCGCTTCGGTTCAACCAAACGGGATCATCTTTACCAACGGCGACAACGACACCTATCCTTTGTGGTATAATCAGGAAGTTGAAAGTGTTGGTACCGACAAACGGGTTTGTAACTTAAGCTACCTGCAAACCGACTGGTATGTAAGCCAGATGCAGCGCAAAGCCTACACATCAGAACCGCTGCCAATTAGTTTCAAATACGACCAGTATGTTCAGGGAACCCGCGATGTGGTTTACATCATGGAAGACCCACGGCTAAAAGGCAAAAGCATTGAATTGAGCAAAGCGCTCGAATTCATTAAAGATGATAATCCACGGACAAAATTGACACAATATGACAATGCTGCTTATTTGCCCGTGAAGAAATTATTTATGGTGGTTGACAAAAATGCCGTGATTGCCAACAAAGTGGTTGCACCAAAAGACTACAACCGAATTGTCGACACCATGTTTATCGACATTTCCGGTAGCTACATTACCAAAGACCAGCTGATGATTCTCGACATGCTCAACACCAACAAATGGAAACGTCCAATCTACTATGCGGTCTCTGTAGGACCAGAAAAATACATGAACCTTGATAAATATTTCAAACTCGAAGGGTTAGCTTATCGGATTGTTCCGGTGCTGTCAGCGAAAGAAGAAGGTTACCAGCGTGGGTTTGTGGATACCGATCTCATGTACGATAACATTATGAATAAATTCAAATGGGGCGGTGTGAAACTTCCAAATGTCTATGTCGACGAAAATAACCGCAGGATGCTTACCAACATGAGGAACAACTTCCAACGGTTGGGTGAAGCTCTTTTAGCGGAAGGGAAAAAGGACAAATGTATTGCCGCATTGAACAAATGCATGGAAGAAATCCCGGTAAACAAAGTTCCTTACGACTATTTCACCGTTCAGATTGCCAAAACCTATCAGAAAGCCGGAGCAACAGAAAAGGCTTCCCAACTGATGAAGGATATGGCCAGGGAATTCACCGATGAGCTGAATTACTACTATTCATTCTCATCCAGACAGATTCCTTCGTTCGATGAAGAGATCCGCAGTGATTTGTATTTCCTGAACGAGCTGCAAACCCTGGCCGAAGAGTCAGGCAACAGCGAGATGAAGAGCCTGTTAAAAACCTCTTTCGAGAAATATTATAACCGGTTCATGCAACAGCAACATTAACCAAAAGAATAAACTATACTTCATTTCCAAAAGAGATATAGTATGGGGAAACGATTTAATCTCAGGGTTCAGTTACCCGCTTGTTTTCACGGGTTGTTCCCGGGAGCAATATGGAAAAAACCATCCGAAGGTAAGGTAGTCTACCTTACCTTCGATGATGGACCGGTTCCCGGAGTTACCCCTGCGGTGTTGAAAATACTCCAGCACTATGGGATCAAGGCAACTTTCTTTTGTGTTGGTGAGAACGTCTGCAAACACCCCGATGTTTTTGAACTGATAAAAGAGAAAGGACATGCTGTTGGGAATCACACGTACAACCATTTACACGGGCTAAAAAACAGAACAGCTCCTTATCTGGACAATGTGGAAAAAGCCGACCAGGTAATTGGGTCCAATCTGTTCAGGCCTCCTTACGGTTTGATGAAAGGATCGCAATACCGGGCCATCAGGGCAAAATTCAACGTCATTATGTGGGATGTGATTAGTTGCGACTACGACCCGAAGCTTTCGCCCGAAGATTGCTTTAACAACGTCAGCGACTTTGTCCGGGATGGTTCCATCATCACGTTTCACGATTCCTACAAATCGGAAAAGAACGTTTTGAATGCCCTGCCAATGGTTATCGAAAGGCTTCTCAGCGAAGGCTACTCTTTCAAAAGAATCGAATTTACCAAAACCCGTTTAATCAACGACGATGTCTGGAACCACCACATGAAGAGACACGGGGTGGCAAAGAAACATCGGAAACGGGCTTAAAAAAAGAAAAATACAATCATGAGAATATTGATTATTGGTTCGGGAGGCAGGGAACATGCCCTGGCCTGGAAAATAAAACAAAGCAATAAAATCGAAAAACTCTTCTTTGCACCCGGTAATGCCGGGACATCGGATCTTGGGGTCAATCTCAATGTCTCGACTACCGATTTTGAAGGGATCAAAAAAGAGGTGCTTTCCAACGCAATCGACATGGTATTGGTGGGACCTGAAATACCACTGGTGGCAGGTATCCACGATTTTTTCCTGGCCGACGATTCATTAAAGAATATTCCGGTAATTGGCCCGGCACAAAAAGGTGCAATGCTCGAAGGGAGCAAAGATTTTGCCAAGGAATTTATGATGAAATACAACATTCCGACGGCCCGTTACCAAACTTTCTCAGTGGGCGAACTTGAAAAAGCTTCCGCCTTCCTGAAAACCCTTCAGCCTCCTTATGTTCTGAAGGCCGATGGACTCGCTGCCGGAAAAGGGGTTGTCATTCCCGACCAGTTTGACGAAGCCATTGCCGAACTATCCGAAATGCTGGATGGCAAATTCGGAGAAGCCAGTCACAAGGTCGTCATCGAAGAGTTCCTCTCGGGGGTTGAACTTTCGGTATTTGCCATTACCGATGGGAAAAGTTATTTAATACTGCCTGAAGCCAAAGACTATAAACGAATTGGCGAAGGAAACACCGGACTGAACACCGGTGGTATGGGAGCCATTTCCCCGGTCCCGTTTGCCAACAAAGAGTTCATGTCGAAAGTAGAAGAACGAATTGTTATTCCAACGGTCGAAGGGCTTCAGAAGGAAGGAATACCTTACAAAGGGTTCATATTCTTTGGATTGATCAACTGCGGAGGCGATCCCTTCGTTATTGAGTACAATGTACGGATGGGTGACCCCGAAACCGAAGCCGTGATGCTGCGGATTCAATCCGATTTTGTCGACCTGCTCGAAGGCGTTGCCAACAACAACCTGAACGAAAAGATCATTTCCATCGATGAACGGGCTGCGGCAACGGTGATGATGGTTTCCGGAGGATATCCCGGCGACTACGAAAAAGGCAAAATAATCACCGGCCTCGAAAATGTGAAAGAAAGTATCGCCTTCCATGCCGGAACCTCTACCAAAGAGGGCAAAGTTGTTTCTGCCGGAGGAAGGGTTCTTTCGGTCAGTTCGTATGGACGCACCTTTGATGATGCCTTGAAGGTTTCCTATCGAAACGCTTCCTGTATTCACTTCGATGGATGTTATTACCGGAAAGATTTGGGTTCAGACCTTAAACAACCGGAATAAAATCCTATATTTATTGGAATAAACGATCCTCCCGGCTACAACAAACAGAAAGAAATAACAAATTACCAGTTAGCGATCGTATGTTACTCCGGATCTTCAAGGCAAACAGTGGGTACAATTTTTTTCTGCTCCCCATCGTGGGAGCCTTACTACTTTTGAAATCCTATCTCAGCCCGGGGGTATTTCCTCCGGTTGCATACCAACCCTCCACTCCCCTTTTCTCCGGCTTCTACCACGCTGATATCTCTTACATCACGGCCCTGGTGATCAACTTTGCAGCCATGCTGATTATTTGCGTGCAACTGCTTTTCATCAATGCAGAGTTTGCATTTGTAAAAGAGCGTACGTTTCTTCCGGCCTATTTGTTTCTTTTCATGGTGTACGCCATCCCCGACCTGAGAGTGTTTCAACCGGTACTGCTGTCGGCCATCTTCCTCCTCTTTGCCATCAAAAGTGTTTTTTCGGCTTTTGAAAAGAAAAGCGTTATCGCCAATGCCTTCATTGCCAGCTTTTGCACAGGCCTTACCGGCATGTTCTACCCGGGCCTGCTCATTTTGGTTCTTTTGGTGCCTTTTGGCCTTTATTCTTTGAAAAGCAAAATCGGATGGAGGGAATACCTGGCATCCCTGATCGGACTGCTTCTGCCCATTATCTACCTCTTTACCTTCTACTTCGTTACCGACAATGTTCAAAAATTTATCGAATTGTTTACCAATCTGATAAACCCGCAGGACAAAACAACATTCCATACCATCCCCGTGCTTGCGTACTTCTCGTACCTGGTTCTCATAACCATTTTCTCCAGCTTGTATATGCTGGGTCAATACGATGAGAATAAGATCAGCACGCGCCAATACTTCAAAATATTGTTTTTTTACTTTTTCACCTCGGCACTGTTGTTCTTTTTCCCTGCGGTGTCGTATGAACTAATCATCATCCTTGCCATTCCGCTCTCCTTCTTAATGACCAACTATTTCAACTTTATGCGCCGAAGATTTTGGGCCGAACTCTTTTTCACCATCCTGATAGCCTTTTCTGTTGCACTACAATTTATTATTGAATGAACGAAGGAAAACCGACTTTGGGGATTTATGCCATTCAGGACCGGCTCGATACAGCCTATCCGCAATACGTACACGACCATAGCCTCGCATTGATTGAAAACGGTCAGGTAAAAAAACAGCTGCAACTCGAAAGGATTAGCCGCATAAAAAGGGATAACAAACTGTACACAAACCTTCCTCAACTCATCAAAGAGGGCAAACTGGTCGAAACCGATATGGATGTGGTATTTGCCGACAATGTGGTTGGCCGTGCCATGATCAGCACCAACGGGCAGATTCGGTTTGAGGCGCCTTTGAATTCCCGCTTAACCAAGGACATTGAAAAGGGGAAACTGTGGTGGTTCGACCGCGAAATCGACGGATACGTGATCAATCACGAACTGGCGCACATCTTCTCGTGCCTGCCATTCTATGGCGAATTTGAAGAGAACAGCCTGCTGGTTCACTTCGATGGCGGAGCAAGCCTTTCCAACTTCTCGGCCTGGATGTACCGCATGGGGAAAATCATTCCGGTTGAACACCACTGGGAACTGAAAAAATTCACCTCCCTGTTCAATGCCAATGCCCTCACCTTTGGGATTATTGGGGCAACCATTGAAGAGCAGAACAGTGTGCCGGGAAAACTGATGGGGTATGCCGCTCTCGGGAATTACAACGAGGAAATCGACTTTTGGCTCAGGCAAAACGACTGGTTTGAAAACATCTGGGGAAAGCGTTCGCTCTTTTTTGAGAAAGCCAAATCGGACTTTGGCATCGACCTGAAATCGTTCGACCAGCGAAACACCTTTCTGCAGGATATTGCCGCCACCATCCAGGAACTTTTTATGCGCGAAATTCTTTTGAAGCTCGACGACCTGTACACCCTCACCAATTGCAAAAGCCTCTATTATACCGGAGGTTGCGCGCTCAATATCCGGGCCAATTCAGCCATTGTTGAAAGCAAACTGTTCGACAAGGTATACATTCCGCCTTGCCCCGACGACTCGGGATTAGCCCTGGGTGCAGCTGCTTACCTCGAATGGAAAAAAGGGAACAGTTTCAAGAAACATTCGCCATTCCTCAATAACTGGGGCATCGAAGAGCAGCCATTCGACTATACCGCTGAAGAGGTGGCGGCTGTTGCCCAACTTCTGGCCGAAGGGAAAGTTGTTGCCATCTGTAACGGGGCCGGGGAAGTTGGTCCGCGGGCACTGGGAAACCGCAGTTTGCTGGCATTGCCCACCAAAGCCCTTTCGCACAAGGTAAGTGTTGAACACAAACAGCGCGAATGGTACAGGCCTGTTGCCCCGGTAATGCTCGAAAAGAATGCCCACTATTTCACCGAGGAGAAAACAATCCATCCGCTGACCCGCTACATGCTTCTCGACTTAAAAGTACCCGAAAGCAAACAAACGGAGATACCCGGTGTAATCCATGCCAATGGTACCGCCCGCATCCAAACCCTCTTTACAAAAGCCGACAACCCCTACCTTTTCGATCTGCTGACCATCCTCGATGAGCAATACAACATCAAGGCACTGATCAACACCTCGTTCAACAGCAAAGGCGAACCCATTGTCCACACCGAAGAGGATGCCCTGAAATCGGCACAAAAAATGGGAATTGATGTAGTGGTGGTGAATGGGAAAGTGAAGCTTGTTTAAGGAAGGATGGTCGTTCCATTCGGCTCAAAGAGCAGGGTGCAGCCTGAAAGAACCACTATCAACCACAGGAATACAGCGATCGAACAATTACAGACCCGCTGTTTCACCATCTTTTTCATCGCTTCAGGTTGGGGTTTAATTCTGCATCGCTTTGGGGCAATGGCAGAAAGTAGTTCTTTAGCAAATTCTTTTTGTACAGGTAGTTGTCCTCCATAGACACATTGGGTGCCAATACTTCGTCCAGTTTTTCCAGCCGCAACAGGTCGAACCACCTTCCTTCGGTTTCTCCGGCCAATTCCCAGGCGCGTTCCTGTACTACCGAATCGGCAAAGGCATCAGCAGAAAGACCACTTTGAAGGTCGTAGGGCGAAGGGGAATCCAAATCGAGATGGTGTGCCCTCCTGCGGATGCGGTTAATGCAGGTATATGCTTTGTCATCCAATTTGCCAGAACGAGCTGCTGCCTCGGCATACGTTAACAGCGTTTGTGCATAACGAAGAATGTAAATCCGGGGATTTCCCATAAAGTAAAAATCAATATTTATAAACGATTCATCTGAAAGATCCCAAAAAACGGTTAAAGCTGTATCTATATAAAACTTTCGAAACGATGCCCTGGAACATTGGTCAATGGTATCGATAGAATAGGTCGTGCCTGAATCTGGAGTAAAATCATAAAATTTTGGAACAAAGATTGATGTATAAAAGGTTATGTCTTTGCGGTACTCTTTGGGATACTTATTATAGAAATCCACCTCGGTGGAAAAATTGAGATCCGTATAAAAATATCGGTTATCTGTAGTGAAAGTGCCACCGATTCTGAAATTTACCTCTTCACTAAAAGCATACGTACAGTTTCCTCCATAAATTGCACCTTTTGAATAGTCGCCATAATAGCTGAATACCGATTCGTTGTTGTACCTGCCACTTTTGTTCCACAGGTCGGCAAAATCGGGCAGCAGTTCAAACCCGTAGTAGCCGGAACTATCGATTACTTCGGCTGCGGTTGAAGCAGCCAAAGTATATTTGGTTTCATCTTTTATGGGGTAACCGGCCCAGCTTAAGTAGAGTTCGGCCAGCAGTGCCTTGGCCGTTCCCCGGTGAGGGGTCTGATAAGGCACCCTGCTTGTATTGTTATTATCCGGTAACAGTTCAATGGCTTTTAGCAGGTCGTATTCAATAAACTCATATTCTTCGGTATAGGAGGGTTTTTCAACCGTATAGCTGATGTCCGTGTTGTCGATCAGGGGCACTTGCCCGTAGCTACGGGCCAACCGGAAGTAACAATAAGATCGCAGGAAGAACAATTCCCCCAGTACTGCTTTCGTGTTTCGATCGCTAACCTTTTCTAAATTGTACTGAGATAGGATATTATTTGCCGAAGCGATTACTTTATACAATGAAGTATAAACGAAATCTTCATCAAAATTGTAATAGTAAATTTTACAATTGTCATCTCCATAATAGGAATAGTATAATTGACCATCCTTATAACAATCATCGGCATTAAAATTGAGGCAATAGAATTCTTCCGATTTCACTGCATTGCCCAACTGGACGTAAACCCCGTCGGTAATGGAGGCCATTTGGGCGTAGGTTTCAATCTTTGAACCCGATGTTTCATTGGGCTCAAACAGCAGGGAGCAACCCGAAAGAGCTATTACTGCAGCGAAACATCCTGCAATAAAGAAACCATGCACTGTATTTTCTATCCTCTGTTTCATAGTTTAAACGCAATGGTGATAAAAACCGACCGTGGGCTTGGGTATGCACCCCGGTCAACGGCATTGTCCGAGAAGTTGTTGTCGGTAAAGATGGTGGCTTCGGGATCGTACCCCCGGTAGCGGGTGATGGTAAACAGGTTTTCCACGCTCAGGGTTACCCGGTAACTGAGCCCGTAAAGCTTCTTTTGCGGCTCGTAGCTTACCGATACATTCTTCAGCCGGATAAAACTGGCATCGTCGATAAAGAACGACGATTGGTACAATGGCATTGAGGTTAGCCCTTTCAGGCTGTCGGAATACATTGGACAGGCCTCCCGGTTCACTCCCGTGATAATTGTGCCTGCACGGGTCGAGTTGTATTTTTGCATCCCCCACGAGGAGTAGATGGTAAAATCGAAGCAAAAATCTTTGTAGCGCAGGGAGCTTGTCAGGTTCCAGATGAAATCGGGGATCGAATTTCCAATCACCACCTTGTCGGCATCCACTACCCCAATGTTGTTGATGGTGTCGGCATTCAGATACTTAACCCCGGATGAACTTGTGTAGTGAATATCTTTTGCGGCCGCATCTTCTTTTGTCCATTTTCCAAGGTATTTGTAGCCATAAATATCGCCCAGTGTCCCGCCTTCCTTAATAATGAAATCGGGGTAGAGCAGGTCGGTAGAACGGTAGACCATGTCTTTTCCATCGATCAGTTTGGCAATTTTTTGCCTGCTGGAAGAGAAGTTCCCCTGCAATGCCCAGCCCCAGTTCTTTTGTTCCACCACCCGCGCCTCCACACCGAGTTCGTAGCCATGTACGTTGATATCCCCCATGTTGATATATGCTTTTCCTCCCCCATAGTAATAGGGAATGTCGCGAAGGACAATCTGATCGCCGATTTTTTTGGAGAAGAAGGCTGCTGTCAAATCGAGCCGGTGATCGAAGAAGGAGCTTTTCAATCCAAAATCGAGCTCCTTTGTGCTCTCGTGTTTCAAATGGTGGTTGGCATATTGCGAAAGTATCGGGTGTTGGGTAGTTGTGTCATTGAACGCATTGGAGACTTTTTCATAGAGATCGTTGGACAGGCCGTTTAGCGGGTAGTTGCCGCTGGTCCCGTAATTGGTGTAGATATTCAATTCGCTGATCCATTGCGCCCCTTTCAGGAAGGGCTCCTTTGCGGCATCCCAACTCAGCGAGAGGGAAGGGAACACCGAATAATAGTCGACATGCAATCCCTCCTTCAGGTGGCTGATATTGGCAATGGCTGACACAAAATAACGCTGCCGATAATTGTAGCTGGCATTGGCAATGTACGAACCAATCTTCCGGACCACGGAACCTTTGGTGCCATAGCCTGCCATGGAATTGCGCAGGTAATAATGGTCGGGTAAACTATTTTTCAGGGAATCGACCTGCCAGTGAAGGTTGTCGGCATAGTAACGGTGCACAAAGAGCAGACCGACCTCGTGGTTGCCGAAGGTTTGGTTGTACGAGATGTTGGCCTGGTGGTTCAGCAATATTACAGCCTCATTGCTTTTGAAGTTCACTTTTTGAGGGAAGGCCCAGGAGTAGGCACCTACCGGATAGCTATAGGTATTGGCGGAGTAATCGGAGTTTCGGAACATAACCGATTCCATCAGGTTTATGCTCAAATGGCTGTTAAACTGGTACCGCCCCATCAGGCTCCCTGCGTGAATGTAATAGTTGTAATTATGGTGGCTGTTTTCGATAAGGTATTCTGGTGTATAGGTGGGGTAATTGAGCAGGGAGTAAAAATAGTGGTTCCTGTTGTTGAGATCGTGTTTCGTTGTATAAAGTAACGAGTCAGGGGTGCCTTCGAGACAGGGAGCCTTGGTAATACCCATAAAGATAAGGCTGTTGCCCATGTATTCGTTCTGGTTGTTGCTGTTCTCCTGGTAACTGCCGCGATAGCTCAGGTCAAGGGCCAGTTTCCCTTTGATGTTGGTACTTGCGTGGGCCAGAAAGGTGTATTTGCTGAACTCCGAGCCTTCGAGTATCCCCCGGTGGTCGGTATAGTTCCCCGACAGGTAGTATTTGATATTCGAAAGTTTGCCGCTGCCAGCAAGCTGGTATTCCTGGAACAACCCCATACGGAACACTTCATCCTGCCGGTCATTGTCGCACAGTGTGTCCGAATAGGCTGGGTAGTAGATCCGGATGGGGGAACCGATTGTTTTCTTTGCAAGATCGAGCGAGGAGAGGAAATCTTCGGTGTTCATCAGGTCGTACCGTTTACCCAGCCACTGGAAGCCGGTACGCTGCGAGAAGGAAAGCTTGCTACCTTCCCCTTTTTTGGTATCGATGAGTATGACCCCGTTTCCCCCCTGAAAACCATAGAGTGCCGAGGAGGAGGCATCCTTCAGAACGGTGACATTCTCGATGTCGTGGGTGTTCAGGTCGGAGATGCCGAGGCTGGCCAGGTTTACGATGGGCACCGGCACGCCGTCGATTACATACAGTGGCTCTGCCGATGAGAAGAATGAAGCCTGCCCGCGGATACGTATCTTTTGCTGATCGCCCGGGGCGCCTGATGTTTTGGTGGCCCAAACACCGGCCAGTCGTGCATGGAGGATGTCGGAAGCATTGTTGGTTGTTAGTTTTTCAATCTCTTTGGAGTCGATGGTTGGGATTTCGCGCCCGTAGTTCATGTTGCCAAAGAACTTTCGCTGGCTAACCACCTGCACCTCGTTCAGGATTTCTTTGTTCTCTTCCAACCTTATATTCAGGGTCCGGTCACCTGTAAAATCAAACGGCTTTTCCTGTGCCACATACCCAATAAAACTGAACACAATGGTTTGGTCTCCACCGGGTACTTTCAGCAGGTAGTGCCCGCTCTCATCGGTAACAGCACCAGTGGTAGTTCCTTTGATTACCACATTTACCCCAATGAGCTTTTCACCGGTTGAACCATCGGTAACCGTTCCCTGAAGGGTAAAAGAGGGTTCTTTTAGTTGGCAATAAACATTTTCGGAGCAAAGAAG
>DAOQAB010000011.1:5399-53545 GCA_035353695.1 Prolixibacteraceae bacterium | reverse complement strand
GTATTTGTCGGCCAACATTTTTGGAAGCTGTTTTAGCTCAAAAGGGATATGCTTGGTTTCGTTGGCCATGTCGAAAACCTCACGGGCAATGCTCCAGAACAGTCGTTCAATTAAAGCTCTGGTTTTTAGGTCGAGAAGGTTTAAGGCAAAACGGTCGAGCGATTCTTCACGGATTTGCTGGGCATCGTGCCAGCTTTCGAGCATGCCGGTCTGGTTGAGATTATCCCAAATTTGGTACATTTCCTGAACCAGTTCGTGGTCGTTGGCGCCAACTGTATCTTTTTCATCGTCCCATTCGGGCAGCGTGGCTGTTTCGAGTACTTCAAAAACCAATACGGAGTGGTGTGCGGTGAGCGAACGTCCCGACTCAGTGATGATATTGGGATGTTTCAATCCATTTTTATCACTTACATCCACAAAGGTGCTAACGGAGTCGTTTACATACTCCTGTACCGAATAGTTCACACTGCTTTCGCTGTTCGACGAACGGGTACCGTCGTAGTCAACGCCAAGTCCTCCACCAATGTCGACAAATTCAATTGGGAAGCCCAGTTTGCACAATTCGGCATAAAATTGAGAAGCCTCGCGCAACGCATTTTTGATTCTCCTGATTTTTGTAATCTGGCTTCCGATATGGAAATGGATGAATTTGAAACATTCTTCCAGTTTATTCTTTTGCAGAAAATCGACAGCTTCGAGCAGTTCACTGGACGAGAGCCCGAATTTACTGACATCGCCTCCTGAACTTTCCCATTTGCCGGCGCCTGAGCTGGCCAGTTTGATACGGATTCCTATGTTGGGCTTAATTTTTAATCGTTTACTGATCGACGAGATGAGTTTTAACTCGTTGAGTTTTTCCACCACAATGAAGATCCGCTTGCCCATTTTTTGAGCCAGGAGGGCGAGTTCGATGTAATCTTCGTCCTTGTATCCGTTACAGATGATGAGCGAATCGGGATCGGTGTTAATCGCAATGATGGCATGAAGTTCGGGTTTGGAACCGGCTTCCAACCCAATGTTGTATTTTTTGCCGTGGCTGACAATCTCTTCAACCACCGGGCGCATCTGGTTTACTTTGATCGGATAAATAATGTGGTTTTGTGCCTGATAGCCATATTCTTCAGCAGCAGCACCAAAACATTGTGAGATAATATCAATTTGGTTATCAATGATGTCGGGAAAACGAATCAGAATTGGTGTTGTAACATCCCTGATCGAAAGTTCATCGATGACCTCTTTCAGATCGACTGATGCACAATTTTTTTTGGGAGTAACAATTACATGACCGTCTTCATTGATCGAAAAATAGTTGACCCCCCAGCCATTGATGTTGTATAACTCTGCAGAGTCTTCAATACGCCATTTTCTCATTTCAAATTGTCTCTATCTCTTTTGTTGTGTTTGTAATAGTTCGCGAAATTAGTAATGATATTTATTTACTGGTTACTTTTTTCAAAGAATGTGAGTTATTATTCCCTTGTAGTGTTTTACGATTCCGCTTTTTTCTCGCTATTCCCATATTCGGAAGGGTTCACGCCAAATTCGTCGTAGAAACATTTTCGGAAATATTTCAGGTCGATGAAGCCAACATCGTAGGTTACTTCCTTTACCGATAATTCTCCCGAACGGAGTAATTCGGCGGCTTTGTGCAACCTGACTTTGCGGATAAAACTGTTGGCCGACAGACCCGTTATGGCTTTGAATTTCCGGTAGAGCTGCATACGGCTGAGCCCAAGGTCGGTGCAGAAATCATCGATGTTGTATTCGGAATTGTCGAGGTTTTTCAATACCATGTTCCTCGCTTTTTCAATCAGCGGATGGACTTCCTCTTTTTTCTCACAGTTTTCGGTTCCGGGTTCGGGCGAATAGTTTGAAAGATTGAATTTTTCTTTCAGCTTTAATTGTTTTTCCACTAATTTGTGTACCCTGACTATCAGGTGGTTAGGGTCGATTGGTTTGGGAATATAGGAATCAGCTCCTTTGCTCAGCCCTTCAACCCGGTCGGATTGGGAAGACAAAACGGTGGTCAGCACCACCGGGATATGATCGGTGCGTTCGTCGTTTTTCAGGATTGAACAAAGCTCCAGTCCATCCATTTCGGGCATCATGACGTCGGAAATAATAATATCCGGAATGGTTTCAAAAGCAACATCGAGCGCCTGTTTTCCATTGGTTGCCTCAATGACATGAAAACTCGATTCGAGCAATTGGCGCAGGAATTGACGTACTTCAAAGTTGTCGTCTACCACCAGGGCAATCATCTCTTCTTTTTCGTATTGCGATTTTAGCTTGTCGATCTCATCGGAAACCGATTTTTGAATGGTTTGATCTACCTTATTCCAGTCGATCGTCGTTTCTTTATTGTCGGTAACCGATTTTTCTTCAGTACGGTAGACGTCTTTAACCGGGAGGCAAAGGGTGAAGGTTGAACCAATACCCAGTTCACTTTCGATCATGATGTCTCCTTTGTGGATCTCGGACAGTCGTTTGGAGAAGCTTAATCCGATACCGGTGCTGTTCCGCTTGGTTGAACTGTAATAACGGTCGAAAAGGTGGGCAAGGTGCTCTGTCGAAATACCTTTCCCTGTATCGGAGAAGGCAACTTTCAGCCATTTGTCGTCGTTGCCGATTGTCACGGTAATGCTTCGATGGTCGGGCGTATATTTAAATGCATTCGATAACAGGTTGAATGCGATGCTTTCCACAAATTCCTGATCGATGAACAGGGTTTTATCGAACGAAGAACTGAATTGGTAATTGATGTCTCGTTTCTGGGCTTCGTATTTAAAAAATTGAAAAATGTTGTAGATGAATTCGGTAATGTTGGTTTTTTCAACTTTCAATTTCAGTTGCTCATTCTCGTTCTTCCTGAAATCCATGATTCGGTTGGTTAATTGAAGTAACCGGCTTGCATTTCGGAAAATCATCAGATGTTTTTCTTTTAAAGGGGAATTTCCTTCATTTTCAAGGATTTTTGTTATAGGTCCAAGAATCAGGGTCAGCGGGGTTCTGAATTCGTGCGAAATGTTGGTGAAGAACTTGAGCTTTAATTCATCGAGTTCTTTTTGTTTTTGGTATTCAACCTCTTTTAGTTGCAGTTTGTGTTTTTCCTGTACTTTCATGATTCGCATAAAAAGAATCAGAAAGATAGACAACATGGCCACAATCAGGTAGGTAAGATATGCCCAGATGGTTGCCCAGAAAGGTGGTTTAATGGAGACTTCAAGCGATGCCGGCTTTTCGCACCAGACCCCGTCGTTGTTGGTACTTTTGATCAGAAAGGTGTAGTTCCCGGGCGAGAGTTTGGTGTAATAAGCCGTGCGGTTGTGAGCATCCCGGATATTCCAGTCGTTGTCGACACCTTCGAGCATGTAGGCAAATTGACATTTTTCGGGTATCTGGTAATCCAGGTTTGAGAATTCAAACGAGAAAGTGTTTTGGTTATAATGCAATTTGATAGAAGGAGAATCGGTGATAATCTTCTTCAGTGAAGAGGATTGGTCTGGATTACACGGATAGATTGGCTCGTTGAAAAGGTTAAAATTGGTAATGCGGGGCACCGGTTTGTTAAAGTTGTAATCGATTTTGTAGGGAATAAAGTAGTCAATTCCGTTGAACCCCCCGAAATACAAGGTGTAATCGGTGCCTGTGCAGATACTGTTCAGGTAAAATGAGCGGTTTTTCAACCCGTCGTTGGTTTCAAAAAGTTTGATCGATTCGTTGGTGTTGTTTGAGTTTATCCGGAGAAGCCCTTTTTGAGTGCCGATCCACATAAAACCAATGGGATCTTCAACAATCGACTGGATATTGTAGATGATCCCTTTGCTGAAGGATTTTGTGAATTGATTCCCTTCGATGACCGTTAACCCGGCATCGGTTCCAACCCATATTTTGTTGTTTCGGCTAGGGTAAACGGTCGTCACATAATTACTTACCAGTCCGTCTTTTTCGGTGAAAAGCTGCTGGTTGACGATCTTATTTCCTTCAATTTTCATCTTGATCAGTCCACAACCATTTCCTCCGGCCCAAATATTTCCCAACTGATCTTCGGCAATGGAAAAGATGGAGAAATCGCGCAGGAGGGAGAGTTTCCCCGTTTGGTCGGTAAGCGGATGGAAACTGTCGCTTCCGGCATCATAATAGAAGAAAACACCTTCCCAGGTTCCCAAAAGGATGGTTTTATCTTTCCGCTCGAAAATGTAGGTGATGGTGTAGTTGCGCAGATTGTTGTTCTCGTCGTAAAGCGATGGGTAATAGGTTAACAGATAGGGCTCCTGGGTGTCGGAGAATTTGAAAATCCCCAGATTGTCTTTGGTCGAAAACCAGATGGTGTTGTTGGTGGCAAGCATGGAATAGATGAATCCGGATGACAGATCAGGAAAGGAGGTAAAACGAACACTTTCGAGAGCTTGTGTTTGTTGGTTCAATTTCAGGATCCCTTTTCCCCAGCTTCCGGCAAAAAGGTTCCTGTTGGTTTTCACAATGTTGCTGATAATGTCGGGCGATTTGTCGTTACTGGCAATGGAATAGTGTTGAAAATGTTTTTTGCGGGTAGCGATCGAGAAAAGCCCATTTTCACTTCCCACCAGGATGACATCGTCACGGGTAATTAAAAAAGAGGTGATATCCTGAGGCAGAATGTCGGGCGTTTCGGTACTTAAATCAATCCAGTTGTGCTTTCGGGCATTGTATTCGGTGAAACCTTCGTTTGTCCCGATCAGGAAAACCGGATCGACGGTGTTTCTGAGCCGGAGCGCTGTTTTGATCCTTCGGTCGGTGAGTTTGGTATATTCGTCATTTCCAGTTCTCAGGGTGACGGTGAAAAGGCCGTCTGCTGTGGATACCAGGAATTCGTGGTTGCTGATGTGCTGAATCTCATACACATGTTTATTGAAGACTTCGGGAAGAATTTGCCGGGAAGTATGATCTTTTAAGTTGTAGAGAAGAATTCCGCTGTTCCCGATCAGGATTTTATTGTCGTCGAAGAAGCATATTTCAGAGGCAAGCTGACGTTTCAGGGCATTTGGCCCGGTCGTTTCAATGGTCTGAGAGATGTTGCCTGAAGGATCAATGATATTTAACCCGCCCCATTCGGTGCCAACCAGTATATTATTCTCCTTTCCGGCCAGGATCGCCAGAACATTGTCGTCGGAGATCTTTAACTCCTTGGATGCATTTTTATGGTAATGAACAACCGAATAGTCTGACAGGTCAATTTTGAAAAGGCCAGAAGCCAGGGTTCCAACCCAAAGGTTTTTTTGGTCGATGTATATTTCCTTTATTTTGAAAGCTTTAAAATTGGGATTGATGGCTGAAAAGTTGATTGTCTGGTAACCATCGTACCGGTACAATCCCCGGTAGGTGCCAATCCAAACAAACCCAAATTCATCCTGGGCCAGACAATTGATGGCGCCTTCGGGCAGATCGGTTTTACTGGTCAGGTTCTCCAGATACAAGGTTTGTTGAGCTGATGAAAAGCTTGCCAGAGTTAACAGAAATACAAGTGTAAATGTGCTTAAAAGCTTATTTTTCAAATTCATGGTTGCAATTGTTTCCAGGCTTTTAAATTGCATAAAAAATATAATATAGGGTCAAATCCCTTGGTCTAATTTTCCTTATTTTGTGATCAAGTTCCAGTCGTCGGTGCGAAAAGGGCTTGCTGGCAGGTTGGCTGAGTTGATCAGGTTGCATTCGGGATTCGAGCTCCAGGCATACCTGACGGCTACCGGTTCCGGAACATTTTTGCACCCTACGATTACTTTATCTCCCGATATTTCTGCATCGGCCCAATAGAAAATCTTGTTTTCACCGGCTATTGAAAAACCGGTGAGAGGTGCATGTGCCCGGGTCGAAAGCCCGTTGTATACATGGTCGAAATAGATAACTATTTTATCACCCATTACTTCGCTGTTTTTGTAAAGAGGGCCGCTAAACGGGACATCTATTTTATAGTCTTTGTTTAAAGCCCAATAAGCGAGTCGTTTCCCGACGTCTTGTTTGTTCCCAGGGTGAATATTGTTGGCTTCCCCAATGTCGATCGTTACAGCCATGCCGGTGTTGGGAAGATCCAATGCCAGTGTTTGGGCTTCGCGCAGTTCGGCCCACATGTCGTCAACAGGCTGGTCGTTGCGCTGCATGTGGTTTGCCAGTTGAACAAAGTAAAATGGAAAATCACCCGCATTCCAGTGTTTCCTCCAGTCGGAAATAAGTGTCGGAAATAATTCCCGGTATTGCCATGCCATTCCGGTGTTGCTTTCGCCCTGGTACCATATTACCCCTCTAAACGCATAAGGAATCAGCGGGTTGATCATTCCGTTGAAGAGGGTAGTGGGGCGGTTTTGATCTCCTGGTTTCATGGCAATCGATTCGATGTTTCGTTTGTTATAGCCGGCATGGATCAGCCATTCGCCGCTAATGTCGATGCGGGTTCCCGGAGCCGACAGGCAAAAATCTTCCGGTTTTCCGTTAAAACCTCCGGCGCCCTGAAAATCGCTTACCCGAAGGGTGATTACATTATCGCCAAACCGGATTACCCCGGCAGGGATCTTGTAATGGCGGGGTTCTCCCCAATAACCACTTTGGCCAACTTTCACCCCATTGACCCAAGCTTCGTCGAAATCGTCGGATGATGAGATGTTTAAGACCATTTCTTTTCTTGAAAGTTCGATGGGCAAGGCTACGTGTTTCCTGAACCAAACCGAACCGTCGAAAACGCCAAACGGGGTGTTTTCCCATAGCCCTGGCAGGTTCATGGTCATCCAGCCGGTATCGTTTAACCCATTTCCTTTGAAGAGCGTATCTTTTCCCATAATCCCGGGATCTTTTCTCGACATCTCCATGTGTAAAGTGAAATCATCTTTTTCGAAGACTTTTTGCTGTCCATCGATGCTTTTTGGCAACGTTTTCAGTTTGTTAACACTACTGGTAAAGTCCTCCATCAATTCGAGTGATTCGGCACTGGTCCAGGCTTCAGCCACGGTTCCTCCCCATGCCGATTCGATGAGGCCAACAGGGACGTGGATCTGGTTATATATTTCGCGGCCAAAGAAATAGGCCACAGCCGAAAAGTCCCTTACCGATGTTGGCGAGCAGGGTTTCCATCCCGATGAAGAGATGGTGTCAACCGGGTCGATGGTGGTATTCCGGTTTACGATGAAAAGACGGATATCGGGATAATTGGCAGAGGCCGCTTCTTCGGCTCCATTTTTTACCGGTCCCCAATTGTTGATCAGGGGAACTTCCATGTTCGATTGCCCCGAAGCAATCCAAACTTCGCCAACAGCCACATTTTTGATTTCCAATTTTTTGGTTCGGCATTTAATGGTCAGTGTTTCATTCCTTCCTGTTTTTTCCGGCTTCAGTCTGACGATCCATTTCCCTTTTGAATTGCTGCGGGTTTTAACGATCTGGTCGCGGAACTGTACGGTAACTTTTGCGTTTGGAGGTGCAACACCCCAAACAGGGATCTCTTTTTGCTGCTGCAATACCATGTTGTTGCTGAAAAGCTGGGGCAATCTGAGCCTTCCTTTCTGATTGCCGGTACATCCTGACAGAGTGGCGATCAATAGGATCGTAATGATGGTTAGAATGTGCGATTTGATCTTCATTTTCTGAAAAATGAAATTAGTTGTAATAGATTTCTATACGGCTTACCTGAGTTTCCTGCGCAAAGTTAATTTTTAAATAATGATTTTCACCATCGGCTTTAAAGCGATAAGTCACAGGTACCCAATAGCCATAATCGCCTTTGCCGTTGTTGAAACTCGTTCGCTCGGCTTTTATTGGAGTATATTCTTTATTGTTTACCGAAACCTCGAACGAAAGGTTTTCAACATCTTCTTTGCTGAAAGAATAGATTTTCATTTCGACAATATTGCCCGGGACAAAATAGATCATTTCTTGTCCGGGATTGCCTTGTAACCGGTACATATCCTCTTTAAACTTGCGGTCATCAGCCGTTTCGAGGGAAATGCCGGCAGAAGAGTAGTAAATTTTGCCAAAATTTTCCAGGTCATCAATCAATCCACGGTTTTTAACTTTTACCGGGCCAATTACGTTGGAGGGTTCCGAACTTCCATATTGGTTTACAGCAACGATGCGGTAATAGTAGGATTTTCCGATTTCTGCTGTTTGATCGTTGAATAAAGGATAATATTGTACAGACGCATCTGAAAGATTGTAGCCAATTAAATTCCAGGGGCCACTCGCGTTTTCAGCCCGGGAAAGGTTATAGGAAGAAGCTCCGGATGAACCCCGCCAATTGATACGGGCCACCTGTTCAATAGGCAAAAGCTCAGGTGCTATGGGGGCGGCAAGTGGGGGAGCTATTTCTCCGTTAATCCGGTAAGCTTTGTCCCGCATCCGTTTCATAAGGTTCGTTTCGTCGTATTCGTTTCCGGATTCGAATCCTGGCCAGTGATAGCTTTTGTATCTTCCGTATCCCAGTGGCTCGGAGTGCCAGTAAAAACCTCCTTTCGACCGGTGCCCGCGAAGTCCCCAGATGAGCATCCCTGAAATATCGCTGCCAATGATATGGTCGATGTATTGCTCAATGGCAGGCGTTCCCACAAACCCAAACTCACCAATGATGTAAGGTTTCCGGTTGTTCACAATGGTTCTGTTATGGTTAACATGTTCCATAAAATCAGCCGGATTGCTTTCGTAGTGATGGGATTGAATGATGTCGATGGAAGGTTCGAGCACGGACTCAAGTCTGACGGGAACCTGGTCGATGGCGTCGTAACCATCCATAATCAGATGATTGTGGTCAATGCTTTTCATGTAGCGGCTTATTTCCGTAGTCCACTCCATGGGGCATGTGAGTTCGTTACCGGTTTCCCAGCACAGTATTGCTTTGTCGTCTTTGTATTTTATTCCGGTATACGTGTTGGTTCGGTTGAGCGTGTAGTTTATGGTTGCTTTAAAATCTTCGATGAGTTGTAGATTGGTCCAGAAATCTTCTTCATTTTTCCCCCTGAACGCGGCATATTGAGGACGTCCTCCCATCCATTGCCAGTTGTTCAAAACCGGAAAAATGAGGCGTATCTGGTATTCGTTTGCCAGCATCAATACCTTGTCCATTGTTTTGAATGCCTCTTCCGAAAAGGTGTTGGGCGCCAGTACATAGCTTGGAACATCGTCGGGTTCAAAATTGAATTTAACCGGCAACGTGTAGAGCCTGATTACTTTGCCACCCATTTGACTTACTGTTTCAAATACATCTCGTAGCTCAAATTCGTCGGGCAGGCTATAGGGGTGTTTCCTTCCAAATTCAAATTCATCCTCATTAAAGTTGAGTGTTGGCACATTGTAGGATACAAAACGGAACGGCTTTTCGCCATCCATCAGCTTGTTTCCATTTGCGGTAATGAAATGGTCAAATCCGCTGGCAACAGAAGTTTTGGTATAGGAGAACCCGAATAAAAAGGTGCCTAAAAAGATCACCCAATAGATTTTATGAGCAAGATTTTTTTGCATGACTTCGATTTTTGCTTCCGATTAAAATGCTTCTCAATAAGGGTGACAATTTACAGAAAAAAAACACGTATCTTCTGTTGGAGAATAAAGCACCGTATTTTTTTATTGCAATTTAGAAAACAAGAAAGGAAGGATTGCCTGGAGAAGATGTATTCTTGTGGAAGTGATTATTTAACCGTTTTTAGGATCTTCTTTTGTTCTTTTGATCAGAAAAGCAACACTCGTTCCGAAAGATACCAGTCCTAGTAAAACCATAAAACTGATGGTTAGTCCATGATGTTCGGCGATGGCACCAAGAGCAACCGGACCGGCCAAAAAACCTACATATCCGGCTCCGGCCATAAACGCAATTCCCGACGAAGGATCAACTCCCTTGATATTGGACGATAGCCGGTAAATCTCGGGGACAATGGTCGAGAAACCCAACCCGATGAAAAGAAAGCCCGCAATTGACGTAAGGGTGTGAGCCGTAAGAACCAGCAGGAACCCGGCAATGCTCAACGAGAATCCCGAGATGATAACCTTCCATGCACCAAATTTTTTACTGAGAAAGTCGCCCGAAAACCGGCCAAGTGTCATGGCAACCGAGAAACCGGCATAACCCAGTCCAACATAACTGGCAGGGGTCATGGCCACATCGCGCAGGAACAATCCACTCCAGTCGGCAATGGCGCCTTCTGAAACCATAACCGACACTGCAACAATGGCAAAAGCCCATAGCAGGGCATTCCCAAAAGCCGTTTTGATGAAACTGCCGGGTTTATAATCGTCATTTGATTCATTTTTAAGTTTCAGGTAAGAAGGGGCAAAATAAAGTTGTAATCCGAAAACAATTAGAGCCATCATAATGGCATGAATGCGCTGATTGTCAATGATGATAAGGAGCATGGTTCCCAGACCGGAGGAGATAATCCCCCCTAAGCTATAAAAGCCGTGGCACGATGACATGATCGTTACCGATAGGCTCTTTTCCAGGGTCGATACAATGGAGTTGATCCCTATTTGAACAAACCCGGAGCTAAAACCTGTCAGAAAAAGAAAAGCAGCCAGCATGTAACCCGAGGTCGAACACAAATTTCCCACAATGGCCAGGGTGTGAAAAGAGATGCTGACCAAGGCTAGTTTTCCTTCTCCCAGTTTCGAAACCGCATATTTCCCGAAGGGCAGTGATGAGATAGACCCAATGGCCCCAAACAATAAAATAAATCCCAAATCTCCGGGGCTGAGATTTAATTGGGTACTGATGGATGGAATGTAAATAACCCAGGTTCCAAACATGAGGCTCAGACAAAGGAATAATTGAGCAGCTGCAAAATATTTTTTAGAGGTAAATATCAGGAACAAATTTTTCATCACGATAATTTTCGGCAAAATTACCGTTGATGATTGAATTATTTTGGCTTAGATTGTCGTATTTTTGATTTATTTTGTCATTAATATGCACGATCATGAAACCAATCTTTGAAAACATTCAGCCGAATCCCGGAAATTCATTTTTTATGTCGAAAACAACGCCGGGTTGTTGCGAACCTTTTTGGCATATTCATCCCGAGTATGAAATCGTTTATATTAAAAACGGGTCAGCTGAACGTCATATAGGAAGTCATTTTTCAAAATACGAAAATGGTGATTTGATGATGATTGGTTCGAATATTCCCCATTCAAACCTTGGGAATAACGATTTCCCCGACAATGTGGAAGTGGTTATTCAAATGAGCAAGGATTTTGTAGAGAAGAAACTTTTGGGGTTTCCTGAGTTCCAGAAGATCGGGGAGTTGATGAAGCGATCCATGCATGGTATCAGCTTTCATCCGAAAGTGAAAGATTCTTTGTCGGTTTCGGTTGAGTCGTTGTCCGATCTTCCGGCTTTTGAACGATTGGTTGCCTTAATCCGTTTGTTGCATGAATTGGCTTTGGCAAGGGAATACACCCTGCTCAATGCCGAATCGGTTGCACTAACCATCGAATCGACCGATTATAACCGGATTAATCTGATCAATCAGTTTGTTTCTGAAAATTATTCCCGGCAAATCATGTTAAGCGAAGTGTCAAAACTTACCGGACTTACCGAAAGTTCTTTCAGCCGGTTTTTCAAAAAAGTGACGGGCAAAACTTTTATTACCTTTTTAAATGAATACCGGGTGCAAAAGGCTTGTGTATTGCTTTCGGACAAAAGCCGCAACATTGCCGAAGTGATGTTCCTGTCGGGGTTTAACGAACCGGCTCATTTTACCCGCATTTTCAGAAAATATACCTCCTATACACCCAAAGAATATCAGGGAAAATTGAGATTTTAAAGACTTTCTGTCAATTATTTAGTTGAAATCGAGGATTGCAGAAAAGCTGTCAATCACTTCTTCGTTCTTTTCTTTGTCGACCAATTCAACTTCAACCGGGTAACTGCCTTTCAACGGCGTTTTGATTTCCGGGAAAATTACATCAATAACCGTCTCAATACCGCTGCGGGAGAAAGCACAATTGTTATTCTGTGAAATGATTTCCTGGTTCTGAGGATTTAATATCCGGCCATACAGCTTCCCGTCGGTATCCTTGTCCAGTGCGTTTTGGATGTGAATACTCAGCATCGGGCATCCAAAAAAGGAGTCTTTGGATGTGGTAACCTGAAAGATGTAAATGCCGGAAAGAGAAGTAATTCTAAGGTTTTTAAGAATGGTATTCAGGGCACTCGAATCGGCATTGAACTCCGGATTCAGCTCCAGAGCAAGCAAAATACTTTTGTTGTTGCCTGAGTATTCATAATTCGATGAGCTCATTTCGTGTTGAAGGGTGGTTGCCAATTTTTCTCCATCGATCGACGCACTGGCGAAAGCATGGTCAGAGAATGAAATGGTTAACATTCCTGCAGGCACCGAAGAAAGGTCGATGACGGTACAGACAATTGGTTTTTTGGCAATTTGAGAGACCGTAAGATCGTTTGAGAGTGTGGTGAAATCTGTAATTTTGCTCTGAAAATCAGTGGTTGAGGTGGGCTGAACCGAACCAGCATACCATTGGCTTTTTAACAGATCAATGGCGGAGTGTTCGGCAAATGCACTGAAGCAAATAAAAAAAATGACTGAGATGAGAAGAATTCGTTTCATACAATACTTTTATCTGAATACAATACCATTGATCACATTTTCGCCAACGCTTTCGTTCAGCGCTTCCAATAATCTGGTGCGCATCATGAAAAGTTCGTTCCGGATTACCGACGACTCAAGGTAAACAAAAAGTACCCGGTTGCTGATGAAAATTTTATTGGTCGAGTTTTGAATCATTGGGCCCAACAATTTTCCCCAGTTTTCGATAAGCCGGGTTTCCTGGAGTTTTTGATCGAGATGTGCTTCTTTGGTGCACGCTTTCAGGATATCACTGATTTTCTGAGTTTCGTTTCTTCGCATTATTCCATGATTTTTCCTTCAACAATCCGGAAGATTTTGTGATCGTTTTTGATCCCATCCATATCAACAACAATCTTTTCAAGGTGTTCACGATTGGTGTCGGTAATAAAAATTTGTCCAAACCGCTCTTGTGAAACCAGTTGAATAATGTTGCTAACTCTGTTGGAATCAAGTTTGTCGAAAATATCATCCAGCAACAGAATTGGTTTGATTCCGCTGGCATTTTTCAAAAATTCAAACTGGGCAAATTTCAATGCCACTACGTAGGTCTTATTTTGGCCTTGAGACCCTATTTTTTTGATTGGAAATCCGTCGAGTAACAGGTTCAAATCGTCTTTATGGATCCCTGTGTTGGAAAATTGGGTAATCTGGTCTTTTTTCAGCGAGTTGTTCAGTTGCACCCGAAAGTTGCCCCGATCGAGGCAGGAAGCATATTCCAGCTTTACATTTTCTTTCCCTCCCGAAACCGTTTCATAAAATTCCTGAAAGACAGGGATTAAATTGTCGATGAAAGCTTTTCGTTTTTGGTAAATCGCCGTGCCGTAATCGATCATTTGTTCGTCGTAAATCGAAAGGGTTTCTGCATCGAAGCGGTTGGTTTCGGCGAATTGTTTGAGTAGGTTATTCCGTTGTAACATGGCCCGGTTGTAGCGGATCAGGGCATCCAGGTAGGAATGGTCGTACTGGGAAATCACACCATCCATGAACTTTCGGCGCTCTTCGCTTCCGCCAAGAATTAAGACCGAATCGGACGGCGAGATCATTACCAGGGGAAATTGGCCGATGTGGTCGCTCAATCGTTTATAGAGCTTATGATTTCGTTTAAACTGTTTAGCTTGTCCGTTTTTGTATCCGCAGGTAATCAGAATTTCGTCGCCGTTACGGGTAAATTTGCCCTGCAGCATAAAAAAATCATTCCCGTGCCGGATATTCAGACTATCGATTGGGTTGAAAAAACTTTTGCAGAAACTTAAATAGTATATGGCATCGAGTAAGTTGGTTTTTCCCGCGCCGTTATCTCCGAGGAAACAATTGAGCTTGGGATTGAAAGAAACTTCAACCTGTTCAATATTTTTGTAATCGAGAATTGAGATCAACTGGAGATGCATACCAAATATTTTCAGCAAAATTGGGAAAAATCTTCTATTTGAAAAATGTGTCGTGAATATAAGAATTGATTCGGTCACAGCCGATCAATCGATTTATTTTCGTATTTATTTTATTTGATTTATTTTTTAATTCGCTAGTTTTTAGTCGAATTTTTGGAAATTTTGTCTCAGATAAATGGAAAGCAGCAAGTGAAATTTCCATATATGGTAAAATTGTCAATGAATTTGAGTGGTTTTTTTTAAAAAAAACTATTTTTGTGGGCAATTCTGAAAAAACAGTTACATACAATGGCAAAAGATACAAGTCATAAGAAAAATGAAGGTTTCGGCGAAGTTGAAGTAGCATTGACAAAGACCGAACAATTTCTCGAAAAACATTTAAACCTGGTTTTATACGTTATCGGAGGTATTGTGGTTGTGATTTTGGGCGTTTTAGGTGTTCACAAGTACGTTGTTGCTCCGAAAAATGTTGACGCTCAAGAACAAATGTTCCAGGCACAAAATTACTTTGGAAAGGATTCATTCAATCTTGCATTGAATGGCGACGGTAATTCCATGGGTTTCCTCGATATTATCGATGAATACGGATCGACTAAAGCCGGTAATATTGCTCATTATTATGCAGGTATTTCTTACCTTCACATGGGCCAGTACGAGCAGGCAATTAAGCAGCTTAAGAAATTCGATACCGACGATATGCTTCTTGCACCCATTGCACAGTCTGCAATTGGCGATGCGTATGTCGAGTTGAAGAATTACGATAAAGCAGTCGATGCGTATAAAAAAGGAGCTTCCATTAATCCCAACGACTTCACAACGCCAACTATAAAAATCAAATTGGCATTGGTATATGAAGAAAAGGGAGAGGTCGACAAAGCGTTGTCGGTACTCAACGAAGTAAAAAAGGATTTCCCTAAATGCGAAGAAATTGTCAATGTAGACAAGGCAATTGCCCGGTTGAATCAGTAAGATCAATCTGAACGATATTTTAACGGGGGGCTTTTAGTCACCCGTTTTTTTTATTAATATTGAATCAAAAAGAAGTAAAGTGGCAACAAAAAACCTTTCAGAATACGATCTTACAGCGGTTCCATCAGCTGAAAACATGAAATTTGGAATCGTTGTTGCAGAATGGAACTATCAAATAACCGGCGCATTGTCGCAGGGAGCCTTCGATACCTTGATTAAGCATGGTGCGAACGAAGAGAATATCTCCATCAAGCATGTTCCCGGAAGTTTTGAACTCACTCTTGGTGGACAGTTTTTTGCGGAATATACCGATGTCGATGCAATTATCTTATTAGGTTGTGTAATCCAGGGCGAAACCCCTCACTTCGATTACATCTGTCAAGGGGTAACCCAAGGTGCGGTAAAGTTGAACATGGATTACAATATTCCCGTCATATTTGGTGTCCTAACAACTTTGAATGAGCAACAAGCGCTCGATCGGGCTGGCGGACGGCTGGGTAATAAAGGGGATGAAGCAGCTGTTACCGCAATAAAAATGGTTGCCTTGCAACGCGATTTAATGAAATAAAATCACATTTACATCTTGATCTTTTCATCGCCCGATTACATCAAAATCATTCTGTTGATAAATGATAGAGTGAAAATTGTTTTCGTATGAAAAAGAAATTAGTAAATTTGGGGCAATGACTAAAAAACAGCGGAGAATGAAAAAATATATTTTTTTGGTTGGATTATTCCTTTTTGTAGGAATTATAGGAGGTAAATCTCAGGTGAAGATCATGCCAAATTTGGTTTTAACCCAGGAGTTCTTTTCAGATAAAGATATTTATCCAACTTTTACACAGGGAGTGGTCCATTACGAAGCTCAAATTATGTACATTTATGGCGAGGTGTATGTAACTTCACAGATGCCAGATAGTGCCAACCATACCATGCCAACCTTCCGGTCAGCTTACCTGCTCCCAATCTATAGTCAATATAAGAAGAATGGTGGGAAAGTACATGAAAACTTCGACGAAGAAATGTATCTTTTCATGGATGTAAAGTTCGATGTTAAAAAAACTTACCAGAAACTCTGGGAAGAGTTAAGCCCTTACAACGAAATCCTTACATACCGGATGGGGCCTCAATGGCATCAGGGAAAATTGAGAATTGTTTTTGTGGGTAATGCCCCGTTACGGGTTCTGCAACAGGAACGAATCTCTTTCGCTGCAGCTCAGGGAACCGTTGACGACATCAACAAAAACTACGATTCGAAAATGATGCCGGTAATTGGTATTAATTTTGAAAAAGATTTTACCTGGAATGGCGTAGGTAAGATGCAATTTGATGAATTCATGAAATTTAAGGATATCATCCGCAAAGCTCACGAACAGGGAAAGAAGGTACGGGTATACAATTGTCCCGAAGAAGATAATATCTGGGATGTATTGGTCACAGCCGGCGTCGATTTTATCAATTGTAAGAATGCCGCAAAATTCAGTACCTTTTTATCGACCAAACAGCAATAATGTAAATTGAAATAACAGGGAGCTACCTCAAAAGGGTAGCTTTTTTTTGGTTGTCAAAGTGGAATTGAACGACACATATAAAACCATCGAAGCACCGTCGGAGGGCTTGTTTAAAGACAAAGGGAGTAAGTTTATTTCGTATGCGTTCCCTGTTGCCAGCGAAGATCAGGTGAAGGAGATTGTTCTGCAAATTAGAAAAGAACATTTTAACGCCCGTCATCATTGTTATGCCTATCGGTTAGGTTATACCGGTGAAAAATACCGGGCGAACGACGATGGAGAACCTTCGGGAACAGCCGGGCGGCCTATTCACGGGCAATTGCTCAGCAACGATTTAACCAATGTTCTCATCGTGGTTGTCCGTTACTTCGGGGGAACCTTGCTTGGCGTAAGTGGTCTGATCAACGCGTATAAAACGGCTGCCACTGAAGCTATAAAAAATGCCCGGATTGTTACGAAAATCATTGAGTTGGAATACGAGCTGGTGTTCGACTATATGGTACAGAACAGCGTGATGAGGATTATTAAAGATGAACAATTGGACGTTCGTTTTTCTTCTTATGAACTATTTTGCAAGCTTCGTATCTCGATCCGTCAGAATAAAGAAGAGGAGCTGGTGCTGAAATTTGGAAAAATTGATGGGGTGAGAATGGAAAAAATTCAGGAATGTGGATAAAAATCATGTATGAAAAGTGGTTTTCAAACGCAAATAGTTTTAATTTTAGACCTCAATGAAACGAGAATTTTATTTTGATATAAGATGCAACTGGCACATTGAAATGACACTCAACGGTGCAGGGTTTCGAAATTAATATAGCCAATGGATTTTTATCTGTTGGTTTTTTTTTGTTTTTCGATTTGATGTGAAATTTTTTGAAAATTACGATACAATGCAAAAAAGAGATTTGATTTCAATTAACGATTTCAGCAAAGAGGATTATCTGCGGGTGATGGAACTTGCTGCTGACTTTGAGCAAAATCCCAATCAGGAACTGCTGAAAGGGAAAGTGGTTGCTACCCTGTTTTTTGAGCCATCAACCCGTACCCGGTTGAGTTTTGAAACGGCTATCAATAGGCTTGGTGGCCGCATTATTGGTTTTTCCGACTCCTCCTCATCCAGTGTTTCCAAAGGCGAGTCGTTGCACGACACCATCCGGATGGTTAGTAACTATGCCGATTTGATTGTCATGCGCCATCCGCTCGAAGGAAGTGCCCGTTATGCCAGTGAAGTATCCTCGGTGCCAATCATCAATGCCGGCGATGGGGCTAATCAGCATCCCTCTCAAACCCTGCTCGATATGTATTCAATTGTAAAAACCCAGGGGCGGCTCGACGATATCAACATTTTCATGGTTGGAGATTTGAAATATGGCCGTACCGTGCACTCTCTTTTGATGGCTTTGTCGGAGTTTGAAAGGCCAATCTTTAATTTTATTGCCCCGCCCGAACTGGCAATGCCTGAGGAATATAAACGTTTTCTTGAAAATAAGGGAATCCGCTATTTTGAACACACAGAGTTTTCCGATATTATTTCAGAAGCCGATATCATTTATATGACCCGGGTTCAAAAAGAACGTTTTACCGATCCGATTGAGTACGAGAAAGTGAAGAATATTTACATTCTTCGCAACAAGATGCTGAAGAAAACGAAACCAACCATGAAGATCTTACATCCGCTGCCTCGGGTTAACGAAATTCATACCGACGTTGACGATAATCCAAAGGCATACTATTTTACGCAGGCGTTGAATGGGGTTTATACCCGTCAGGCAATTATTTCACATATTATGGGACTTAAATAATTTCAGTAAATCATGGATAAAGCAAAAGCATTGCAGGTTAGTGCGATTAAAGATGGCACCGTTATCGATCATATACCTGCCGAACGGTTGTTCGATGTGATTAACATTCTTGGTCTTTTCAATATTCAGGAAATGATCACTTTCGGAACCAACATGGATAGTAAACTGCTTGGGAAAAAAGGTATTATAAAAGTAGCCAACCGTTTTTTCAAAGATGCTGAAATTGATAAGATCGCATTGGTCGCTCCTCACGCCAAGCTGAATATCATTCAGAATTATGAGGTGATTGAAAAGAGGGTGGTGGAGATCCCTGATGAAATTGTGAACATTGCGAAATGTTTTAACCCCAAATGCATTACTAATAACGAAAATATGAAAACCCGGTTTACGGTTATTTCGCATAACCCAATCGAATTGAAATGTCGTTATTGTGAGAAAATAACCTACGAAAATCAGGTGGTTATTCGTTAGTTTGATTGTGAAATCGTAATACATTTGAAAAATGATTTTTGACCAGGAATCCATTCTTGAAAAGGTATCTTTAATTCTTTCAGCCAATGAAGGCAAAGACCAAACATTGAAGTCCATAACCAAATTGTTGACCGAAGAAGTGTTCCATTACGATTGGGTTGGTTTTTATTTTTTGGACGATAATAAGAGCAACCTTCGATTAGGGCCTTATACCGGAGCATCGACCGAACATACCCTTATCCCGGTAGGCAAAGGCGTTTGTGGGCAGGTGGCTCAAAGTGGGCAGCCGTTGGTTGTACAGGATGTGACTCAAATAGAAAACTATCTTTCATGCAGTCTTCATGTTCAGTCCGAAATAGTGGTTCCAATTTTGAAAGATGGGAAATTTGTAGCCGAAATTGATATTGATTCACACGCCCCTGCACCTTTTACCGAAGCCGATATTTCATTGTTGGAACAGGTGGCAATGAGGTTAGTCAAATTCTTTTAACGATCGAGATAGCTTATGATTTTGGTTGCAGAAAGTGGTTCAACAAAGACTCAGTGGTGTGCTGTTTATCCCGATCGGATTGAGAATTTGCACAATACTGCGGGGATCAATCCGTTGCTTCTAACAATCGACGAGATTGAAACCATCATCCGCCCGGTATTGGCTGGTATTGAAATTTCGGATGTTGAATCGGTTTACTACTTTGGTGCCGGATGTGGAACCATTGCTATGAAGGAGAAAATTGGCAAAGCTCTTTTTCTGGTATTTGAAGCACCGGAAATTGTCGTTGACACCGATTTGATTGCTGCCTGTCTGGCTTTGGCCGGGGATAAGCCAGCCATGGTGGGGCTGCTCGGAACGGGTTCAAATTCTTGCTTATGGAATGGAGCTACCATTGAGTATAAAACACCATCGCTGGGCTTCATTTTAGGCGACGAAGGGGGTGGGGTTTCGTTGGGGAAACAGCTAGTTTCTGACTTTCTCCAAAACCAGATGCCACTTAATCTGCGAGTCAAATTCATCGAAAAGTATGACGTCTCGGTAGAAACAGTTTTGGAGAGGGTTTATCAAATGCAAATGCCCAACCGTTATTTGGCCGGATTTGCACCTTTTATCGAAAGTTTCATCGATGATCCCTATTGCCAATCATTATTAAACGATCAGTTTGACCGTTATCTGAAGAGAAATATCCTTCAATATAAAAATGCGACTGCTTATGACCTTCATTTTTGTGGATCCATCGCGTATGTGCATCGCGATCATTTAACGGCTGTTTGCAGGAAATACAATTTAACCATTGGAAAAATTGTTAAAGAACCCCTCGATGATTTAGCCCGTTTTTTGAAAGACAAATTGTACGGTTAGATCGCATAATTTCGAAATTATGAAAAAATATTTATAGGCTTCTTTAAAGAGGCCTCTTTCTAAGACTTAAACGGAAATTAAATTTGAGATAAAAAAACATACGACCAACGGTTAAATAGCGAAGGTCGAAAAACTAAATCGGCTATTCATTGTTTAGAAACAACAAATTTCTATATTTGAGTGGTGAACCAATTCAAATTATTTCTTTTTTTGGGGGCTTGTAAATTTGAATCGCATATCTTTGCAAAAAAATTGTTTCTTTTGGAACTTTATTGCATTTGATTTTTGAAGGTTAGATCGTTTCGTCGGAAGTGTTACAGACTAAAAATAAATCAATTGTTAAATAGTAGGTTTATTTAATTAATTGACTGGGTTATTATTAGATTTTGAAAGCCACCTTAATAAGGTGGCTTTCTTATTGAAAGTCATTTCGATTTTTCCTGATCAGAACACGAAACCCGGACAGAAGCTAATGCCTTCTTTCCGGTTTTAAATGTGAAGTGTTTTTGTGCCATAAAACTGTAACAGATGACAACCGCCGTCGTAAGGATTTTCGATGGAGTTGCATATAATCCAGCGACTTCGACAAATAGCTTTAAGAGAATATAATTTAAAAGAATCGACCCACCAACAGAAATTCCATACCGAATCAATTGTACCCTGCCCCTTAAAACCGATTGTGTAAACGTAATATACTTTGCCAGCAAGAAACCGGTTGTGAACGTAATGGGGAAGACAATCAGAAATGCTCCAATGTGCGGGCTTATGGATACAATTTTTAGATTAATGATTTTTTTGTCGAGGATGAAGTTGTAGCAGATGAAATAGAGGAAAATGTCAAGAGCCGAATTGGCACCACCGGTTACTCCATATCGGAAAGTTTCTTCGGAAATGTATTTCGAAAAGGGTTGATGAAACCAATCGATGGTGGAAATAATAGATTGTTGTAATTTTTTTAAAAGTAAAATCATGAATCAGTGGTTGGACTGTTGCAACAAGCGAATATACTTACTTTTTTTAATTTGCAATCATTGTCGAAAAATTAATCTGGAACGAATTCGATGATAAAAACTGTAATCGCATAATCTTTATAGGTTAAGATACAGTGACTCGATCCACTTTTCAATAATTTGGTTTACCGTTGAAGATGTTGTACTATAATTATTAATGATCATGGCAAAAGCAATCTCTTTTCCGTGCTGGGTTGTCATATAACCGGCCATGCTTCTTACTCGGGTCATCGATCCGGTTTTAGCATTGGCTTTTCCTTTTAAAACCGATTCCTGAAAGTAATTCTTTTGTGTTCCTTCTATTCCGGTCAGTGGAATGGATTTTTTGAATGCATCAAACCACGGGCTTTTATTTTTCATGTACACGAGGATGTCCACAAGTGTTTTGGCGGTAAATGCATTTTGCCGTGATAGCCCGCTTCCATCGACCATAAAGAGATCCTGGGTGTCGACCCCGTGCTTGTTCCAAAAATCTTTAATGGCAGCTACTCCAGCTTCGGTTGAACCATTTTCGGAAATAGTGAACCCTATATGTTTTAACAACGTTTCTGCATACAGGTTGATACTTTCTTTATTCATCTTTTCGATGATTTCAGAAAGATCGGGAGAAAGCCAAAGCACGTTTATCTGTTGGGAATCAATTCTCGATGGGCTTATGACTTTTTTCTTTTCAATATCGCCCAGCACCACAACCAGGGAGTCGGTCAATACTTTTTTTAATTCATTGGCCAGTAGAAGTGACGCATCGGGGACCGAAGCTTTTACGATAAAATCGGGTGAACCAACCGGAAGGGTTCCTTTAATTAACCGGTAGGTGTCGTAAGGGCTTCCAAAAACATACGCATGGTCACCTTTCTGAGAGGAGGAAAGGACTTTGTTCTTGAGCAATAATCCGGGTATTTCGGGTTCAATATGGGTGATTTCGGTGGGCTGTCCTTCAATAGCGGGAACATTAAAATGAAGCTCATAAATATCGTCATACACCGAAATGCCGGTAGCAACAGCGCCAAAATAGTTTGCAACATCTTCCCAAAGCCAGGAACCAGGCACATCCTGATCGGAAAAAAGGTATGGATCGGCGACCAGATTGCCGGTAATGGTGTCAATTCCTCTTTGTTTGATCTGATGGGCCCATTCCGAAAGGAATTTTTTCTTTTCCCCAGGCACACAAAAGTTTTCGGAACCCAACGTTGGATCGCCACCTCCGGTAATAACCAAATCGCCGGTTAATTTGCCGTTCTTAATCGTTCCCCTTGACCAGACAATGGTCTTGAATTGCTGTTTTCCTCCCAGTATTTCAAGCGCCGAAGCCGAGGTGATTAGCTTTTGAACCGATGCCGGTACCAGGCAAAGCTGTTGGGTTGAGGAAAGCAGGATGCTGTCGGTTTTAGTATCGGTTACGCAAATGGAGATCGCGGCATTTTTCATAGCTTCGTTCTTCATAAAAGCATCGAATGGCTTGTTGATGTTGCCCTGAGAATAGACTGCAATCGTAATAAAAAGCGCTGAAATTATAAGAAGTCGTTTCATGCTGTTGACCTTTTTCCAGAAAAGTACAAAGAAAAGATCATTTTAACCATTCTCCGATAGAGAAAAACAATGATTTTAATAAAATAGGCATAATACTTGGTTTACTACCAATATTATGCCTATTCTTTGATGAACCATTCGTTATTTTTTTATGAATGGAATACTTTCTATGCTGGTTGACTCATTAATTATTAAAAAATACGAACCTTCTTTCAAGCTTGAGACATCAATTTTTGTGTCAAAAGTTTCATTTTTAAAATTTTTGTTCAAATATGTAGAACCATAGCTGTCAATAACCTTAATCGATTTTATTGGTTTGGTCTTTTGGGCATCTTCGCTTAAAGTAGATGACACTGTTTGAACCTGGCTTATTGTAAGTTCTGAACTAACCGGATTGGGAAACACCGTATAGGCTGGTGAAATACATATTACCTCCACATCCAAAAAAGCATCGGATGAGCCAGGACAACTGTTTGATGCATTGCATGTAATCTGGCTAAGTCCACATCCTTTAGCATTAGCCTTAAACGTAGATGAAGTAGTACTTCCATAAGCAAACAAACCTCCTTCGGCCTCCCAGGAGTAATTGGTTATCCCTTTTAATGTCGCATCTTTGATCCTATATTCGTTAATTCCTCCTTTTTTTACTGCTGAAGATCCTTCAATTGATAGGTTTGATGCAGGGCCATACCATATTGTTTTTTTTACAGAGCTGCCAATTCCTCCGCAAGTTGAAAAATACGCAGAAACCCAAGCCTCCCCATTTCCTGAGCATGTAAAATCTGTTGTTGATCCTGATATATTATTTGGGGTCAGATTCGGGCTGTTTTGCCAAATGACTGTACACCCCGAAGGTATACTGGGAATGGTAAACCGGGCTGTTGACGAACATGAGAGCGATGGGGCTGAAATAGTTGGTACAGGAACTGTTTTCGTTGTAACGGTTATTGTTTTACTTGCATCCGATATTGTCTCAGAGCCACCTTTTGCTTCAGCGTAAAATTTATAGGTTGTTCCGGCGGTTAGTCCGCTTACAGTATACGAAGTTGAGCTCACATTGGCTAGTAAAACAGGAGTGGATGTTGCGTTATAAATATTATAACTTGTAGCGCCTTGACTTATGAAAGTCAGTTTTGTCGTGCAATATTCCGTTGCTGATGCAGAAATAACAGGAGGAGCTGGTGCCGTGATAACCGTTTTATCGGCGGAGTTTATATTACCTGCTAAATCGGTGGCAGTGACAGTAACTTTATAATTGGTAATTGCTTGTAAGGTTTTAAATATGTGAGATTTGCTATCCTTTGCTTCGTACGATTTGCTTTGTAGAATTGCATTTGTACTTGGGTCTTTTAACGCAATGGTGTAGCTTTTTATCCCACTAATTCCAGATGTTAAATTAACCGCAGTATAAAAACTCGACTGAAAGTCCCAACTATCCCACGAATAAACCCCAACAGAGTAACTCCTCTGGCTTGTCGTAAAGGTTGGGACTATTGGATTTGAATTATCAACGATAATTGATTGTGCTATGTAGTTAAATGAATGATTGTTACCTTTTCTGTCGTACCCATTGAAATTTAGGAAAAGGGCATAGTTTCCCTCAGTTGTGCTTGCTGGAACCTTAAGGGTTAACAAAAAATTGATGCTTTGGGCTGGAAATATCTGCTGGCTGTTGTTGTCGATTGTTACCCAGTCTTTAACCAAACCAAAATCGTCTTTCTGTAGGGAAACCGTACAGGTATCCTTCCGGTTATTTTTTACATTAATTTGAAACTGAAAACTACCACCCGCTTTTACTGGCGCAAAATAATGACTATACTTATCTGTTGACTCAATTTTAACTGTAAAATCTTGAGCAACAAGATATCTGCTTGTTGCCGACAATAGAAGAATTAATGTTAGACATTTAAAAAATTTGTTCATACTAGTTGTGATTTAATAAGATTTACCTACTCTGTTATCGCTTTTCGGTTTTCGCGTTTATTTTCGGAAAATTGTTTTAAAAATTGATTATTCGGAGTTTACTCTTTTATGCATCGTATTGAATATCCATTATGCTTATTATTAATCCCTTTGTTAACATTTGAACTAAAGTAAAATAAAAAAAGAAATCCTGCAGAAGTTTCATTGTATTCTGAAGATGACCACCATACACTATAAAAACTGACTCCTTGATCAAAGTTGCCATCTGAACGATCTCTTTGACCTGTAGGGAGGGCTGTAAAGCCACTGCTATTATCCGATTTATAAGCATCTTCCCAGTGTAAATTCCCTTTTTCTTTTAGTTTATCGCTGGCAATGGTATCGCCGCCAAGGTATTCAATCAGTATGTTCCAATCGTTTATGTCGGGTACACGCCAGCCTTCGGGGGCAATGTTGCGGCTATCGGCTGCTGCATACCAGTTGTAAAGGCGGCCATAGGTGGCAATGGTATCAACGTTGGTCGTATTGTTGTAGTTGCAGTAAATACCGGTGGCAAAAGTTGCCCACTCGGTTGAATCGGTAATATTAGGGATTGATTCTCCGTTGCGGAAATGCGTGGTACGGAGGTTCTCGGCCATCCAGGTTTGGTTGCCAATTACAATGGTTTTATACACGTTGCCATCAACATCGGTAACCTTTCCATACTTCTTGTCGGGGTTAAATACTGCGGTTATTTTTCCATTGTAGGGGTTGTCCCTCACAATGGGGTCTTCTTTGTCGCATCCAAACAGGAGTAACGAAAAACAAACACAGACCAGAATGATTCGATTGAAGAAAAAGATTCTCATAAAGTTTTTATTTTTACGTTGTTTTTTTAATAAGCTAAAAAATCTAAGTAATGTTTCCGCAGGTTTATAAAGATAGCACTGACTTGCAGAGATGTTGTAATAAGAAAATGTGAAGTTCATTTTTTGCATTTGGTTTATAAATAGGAAACAATTCAATCATTTATTCTCGAATTGGGGAAAAGGTTACCATCATTATAATTATTTTAACACACTTTAACACACATTGAAGCTGATGTGAAAAAGTAAAGAAGTTTTATGAGATATTCAGAAGCAAAAACCGGAAGAAATTTCATTCTCCGGCTCGAAGATGGGGAGATTTTGCATGAAGTGGTTGAACAGTTTGCTGCCGATCACCAGATTCATGCTGCGAAGTTGATGATTGTAGGCGGAGTTGACAAGGGAAGCAAACTCGTGGTTGGACCTCGTGATAGCCGTGCCGCCATCATCGACCCGGTAGAAGTGGTTCTCGACGATGCCCACGAGGTAACGGGCTTTGGAACCATTTTCCCGAACGAAGCAGGGAATCTGATCTCACACATTCATCTTTCCTGCGGAAGAGGGGAGAAAGTCCTTACAGGTTGTGCCCGCCGGGGTGTCAAAGTGTGGCTGGTGCTCGAAGTGGTCATTACCGAACTGCTCGGTACCGAAGCCAAACGGGTGAAAGACCATAATGGGTTTGAGCTGCTCTGGCCATAAGGTAGCGAAGCGGATGTGCTACCCTTCAACGCTGCCTTTTCCTATTTCGGAGAGGATTATTTTCTCGATTTCGATAAGCCTGTCGAGGGGAACGGAATTGAGTGTTGCCGTGATGCTGGCAACCTTATCGGTCCGGTAAAGTGGTTCGAGCGGATGCCCGGCTATGTTTTCATTCTTGTTGTCGGGAATCCATTGCAGGAAATCGTTAGGAGTGCATTTAAAAATGATGCAGAGCTTTTCGATGCTGTCGAGATTCATTTTGCGATGGTCGCCCCGAATGATCTTTGTTGCAAACGATTCGGATATACCGTTTCTCACGAGAAAGGTAGATGGCTTATCGATTCCACGGATCTTAAATATCCTGTTGAAGTTGAAGTATAACATGATGTTGATTCTAAAATCCTGTTTTAATAATCCGAAATTTAAGAAATTATTGTCCAATTCAACTTTATGGTTGAGAGAATTATAAAATCTGCCCGCAGTTTTATCTTTTTTACCCTTCGTTTCATAAAAACAGCCCTCTATTTTATAACAATAGTCCTTTGTTTTATAAATGGAGCCCTTTATTTTATAATTTCAGCCATTCATAAAATACTATATGCCTTTTGTTTTAGAAATATTGCCCTTTAATTTATGAATGGTGTAGGAAGATTTATAAGTGAGGAAGGGATATTGTTGTAGTACAAGGTGGTGCTTGTTGGGGGGGTTAATTCCTTCTTTCAATCTCCTTCAAATTATCCATTTTCTTCTTAGCCAAGAAACTATAAATATCGCCGAGGTGTTCTTTTACCCGTTTGTGCCCAAATTCATAGACCTTTTCAACGAGCCCGTCTAAGAAGTCACGGTCGTGCGAAACCACAATCAGCGTGCCGTCAAAATCTTTCAGGGCGCTTTTCAGGATGTTCTTGGTTTTCATGTCGAGGTGATTGGTTGGCTCGTCGAGGATCAGCAAATTCACCGGTTCGAGCAGCAGTTTAATCATCGAGAGCCGGGTCCGTTCGCCACCCGAAAGCACTTTTACCTTTTTGGTCGAATTGTCGCCACCAAACATGAAAGCACCCAGGATGTCCTTGATTTTGGTGCGGATATCACCTTCTGCCACATCGTCGATGGTTTGAAAAACGGTTAGTTCTTCATCGAGCAGCGATGCCTGGTTTTGGGCAAAATACCCAATCATTACATTGTGCCCAAGCGCCAGTTCCCCGGCAAAATCGATCTCCTTCATGATCGCTTTCACCAGGGTTGATTTCCCTTCACCATTTCGGCCAACAAACGCAACTTTCTCGCCCCGGCTAATGGTGAGCGATACATTTTCGAAGACCGTATGTTCATCGTATTTTTTCGACAACCCGTTGATGATGACCGGATAATTTCCGGAGCGTGGTGCCGGAGGAAATTTCAATCGTAAAGCAGATGAGTCTTCTTCATCAACTTCAACGAGTTCCAGTTTTTCGAGCATTTTTACCCTCGATTGCACCTGGTTGGTTTTCGAATAAGTACCCTTGAACCGTTCGATGAAATCTTCGTTTTCGGCAATCATTTTTTGCTGTTCGTCGAACTGTTTTTGCTGCTGTTGGCGGCGTTCCTGCCGTAAGGTGAGGTATTGTGAGTAATTTACCTTGTAGTCGTATATTCGCCCCATGGTAATTTCGATGGTGCGTGTGGTTATATTGTCGACAAATGCACGGTCGTGGGAGATGATAATGACCGCTTTGGAACTGTTGATCAGAAAATCCTCAAGCCATTGAATCGATTCGATGTCGAGGTGATTGGTTGGTTCATCGAGCAGGATAAGATCCGGTTTACGTAACAGAATTTTTGCCAGTTCAATACGCATGCGCCAGCCTCCGCTGAATTCGCTGGTGAGCCTGGTAAAATCGGATCGTTCAAAGCCTAAACCCAGCAGGATCTTCTCCACTTCGCCGTCGAAATTGGTCTCTTCAATTGAATAATACTTTTCGCTGAGAACCGATACATCTTCAATCAGTTTGTAATAGCTTTCCGATTCATAATCGGTGCGCTCGGACAGCTGACGGTTCAAATCTTCGATCTGTTTTTCCATTTCAAATATGGGAGCAAATGCCTGCGCGGCTTCATCAAAAACAGTCCGGTTGTCCTCGGTCATCAGGTGTTGGGGAAGGTAAGCAATCACTGCATCGGCAGGAGCAGAAATGTGCCCGCGATTGGGGGTTTTGACGCCTGCCATAATTTTTAGCAAGGTCGATTTCCCAGCGCCATTTTTACCCATCAGGGCAATCCGGTCTTTTTCGTTAACCACAAAGGAGATGTCACTGAATAAGGTCGATCCACTAAATTCTACTGTAAGCCCGTCAACTGAAATCATGATCTGTTTTTAAAATGAGCGGCAAAAATAGAAACATTGTGACAAGGAAATTTATTGGAGGTTTGAAATCTTGAAAATTTATCGGAGATTTCAATTTGTAAAATGTGCCGTAATTCAATTAATTGGGCAAAATCTGGAGTTTTCAGGTTGCGGTAGATCGACGATTTCAAATTGCGGGGCTACGGTTTCAAAAAAAAAGTATAAAATCGAACATTTTGTTTTTCCGGTATATGGCATTTGTTTACTTTTGGATAAACCTAAATTTCAATTCAAATGAAAAAACTCGTAATCGTATTCCTTGCTTTAATGATGGGCGCTTCGGTAAATGCTCAGGTATTGAGAAGTATTGCACGAAGTGCTGCTAATCAGGCAAAAAATTCAGCTGTAAACCGTACAGAAAAGGAAGTTGATAAAAAGGTAGATGAAGAAGTCAACAAGTCTATTGATAAAATGCTGGAGTCAGATTCAACAAAAAATAAAAAAAGTACACAGACAGTTTCTGAAAATCAAGATTCTGTAAGAGCTTCTAAATTTATGAAAAAGTTGGGTATAAGTACCGAGGCTGTTCCTCATAAAGAGGAGTATAAGTTTACTGGTCAGATTGTAACGACAATGGAAGTGACCGATTCGAAAGGTGAAAAGTCGCCTGCTTCAGAATTTGTGACCTGTTTCAATGAAAAGAGCTCTGATGCCATGATGAAGATCAAAGGCGATGATAACAAAAGCGTGACGACAACCATTGTGGATGTGGAAAACAAATGTATGATGTTGTTGACCGAATCGGATGGAAACAAATCGGGTTTTGCCATGAAATTTGATCCCAATTCGACACAGACCACTACTGCTGGTCAAAAGACCTCAAAAGGAGAGGAAGAATGTACCCCGACGAAAACTGGGAACACCAAATCAATCAGTGGTTACAAGTGTTCGGAATACCGTTGTGAAACCAACGATGCCATTACGGTAGCCTGGGTTAGCAAAGACTTTTCGGCAGCAAACAACCGGCTGTTTGGACAAAGCGGATCAAAAAACAAGTTAAATACCAATGGTTTTGACGGAATGGTAATGCAATACGAATTCCGTTCAAAGAACGATCAATCTTCAACTACAATGACGGTTAAAAGCATCGATACAAATAAGAGCAGTTCCTTTTCGACTGCTGGATACCAAATATCCAATTTTAGCTTCAATGCGAAATAAAAAGTAAAAAAGTGATGGTATAGTTTCAAAAAACCGGCCTCCAAGCCGGTTTTTTTTATTATTTTGTAAACAGAAAGAAATAACGCAGAAGTTAAAATTACGGGAAATCGGTTTTTGAGGTTCAGAAGCCATTTTTTTATCCTTAAAAATGTTTTATGTTTCGTACTGTTTTGATCGTAGGTGTTGGTGGTTTTCTGGGGAGTGTATTGCGCTATCTGGGACAACTGGTTTCGGGGAAAATTTTCCCGCCATCTTTCCCTGTTGGCACTTTCCTGATTAATATATTGGGATGCCTTATTATTGGGATGGTGTATGCCCTGTCCGAAAAAGGGAATCTTCTCTCAGCCGATATGCGTCTTTTCCTGGCGGTAGGTTTTTGCGGGGGATTTACCACTTTCTCTACTTTCTCAAACGATAATCTGATGCTTTTGAAGGATGGTTCAATCCTGCTTTTACTGGCAAATATCGTTGGTTCGGTGTTGCTTGGAATCGTTGCTGTTTATTTGGGGATTGTTTTAATACGGTCGCTTTTATAGAATAGATTGTTTTACAGAAATCTTTTTCATTCAAAAATTGTAATTTGTTCTAAAAAAATATGGCTATGGAACTGAAAGGGAAAGCAAAGCTGTTGCGTATCTTCATGGGTGATTCCGACCGGGTTCATGGAAAGTGTTTGTACGAGGCAATCATAGAGGAGGCTCGAAAAGCTGGTTTGGCCGGTGCTACCGCTTATCGGGGAATTGAATCGTTTGGGGCCAGCCATTCTATTCATACCTTAAAAATATTTGCCCTTTCAGGCGATCTGCCCATTGTGATCGATATTATTGATCAGGAAGAGAATATTGAAAAGTTCCTTCCCAGGTTGAATGAGCTGATGGACCGTTCGGGAAAAGGAGGGCTGGTCATAACCGAAGAGGTGGAAGTTTTGAGATATCAAACAGGCGAAAAGTATAAAAAGTGATGCTGGATACCCGATGCTCGATATGATGTGTGAAGGGTAGTGCAAATACGAAAAGGATTCTGGAATCTAGATACTGGATTTAGTGCGAAGGGTAGAGTAAATACGAGATAGATTCTTGAAAGATGCTGGATGTAAGGTAGGAATGTCCGGAGCGTCTGAAAGAATTTAGGTTTTATAGTAATGAAAATAAAAAAGCATTAAGAAACAAGGATCGAGTATCGAGCATCCAGTATCGAGTATCGAGCATCCAGCATCCAGTATCGAGCATCCAGCATCCAGTATCTAAAATTTCTAAAAGATGGAAATAGCAGTTCTACGTGATATCGTAATCATATTTGCCCTTTCAACCTTTGTAAACCTGATATTTACGAAGCTGAAGGTGCCAACAATTCTGGGGTATTTGCTTACCGGAATGGTTGCTGGGCCTCATTTGCTTGGATTGATCCACGACCAGCACAACATCGATTTGATGGCGGAGATAGGAATTGTTCTGCTGCTTTTTTCCATTGGGCTTGAGTTCTCGCTGAAACACCTGCTGCGTATCCGGAAGGTTGTCTTCTTCGGTGGTTTTATGCAGGTTATGTTGACCGCTCTGGTGTTCATGTTTATTTCGTATGGCTATGACCTGAACTGGAAATCGGGCATCTTTGTGGGGTTCATGGCAGCCTTGAGCAGCTCGGCAATGGTGTTGAAAATATTGCAGGATCGTTCGGAACTGACATCCAATTATGGGCGCACGGTATTGGGCATTCTTATTTTCCAGGATTTGATGCTGGTCCCGCTTCTGTTGTTCAGCGATTTTCTGGGGAAAAACAGTTCGGTGGATGTAACCGGTCAACTGATCAGCATGTTCTTAAAAACACTGGCCATCATTGCTTTTGTTTATGTGGGCAATCGCTGGTTGTTGCCTAAGCTGCTTCATGTGATTGCATTGGCCCGCAATCAGGAACTTTTCATGATGAGTATTCTGCTGATTTGCCTGGCCATTGCCTTGTTAACTTCACATCTGGGAATGTCGCTGGCATTTGGCGCCTTCCTTGCCGGGTTAATGGTTTCCGAATCGGAGTATAGCCACAACGCGTTTGGTAGTTTGATCCCGTTCAAAGATCTGTTTTCCAGTTTCTTTTTTGTGTCGGTAGGAATGTTGCTCGATCTGGGCTTTGTACTCGATCATTTCAGCTTAGTTGCAGGAACGGTAGTCATCGTATTGTTGGTGAAATCTTTCATCGCCGGAGGAACCGGTTTTCTGCTTGGCCACACCTTTAGAGGAACCGTAATGGTTGGGCTGGCATTGAGCCAAGTGGGCGAATTCTCTTTCATCCTTGCTAAAATTGGGGTCGACAAAGAGATCATCACCTCCTTTTTTTATCAGCTTTTTCTGGCGGTGGCAGTGGTTACCATGGCGATTTCCCCATTCATTATGAAAGCATCGAAACCTCTGGCTGAACTGTTGTCGAAGTTACCATTACCTAAATTTATGGTCAATGGTTTATTCCCTCTGGAAGAAATAGAAATCCCTTCATTTAAAAACCATCTGGTAATTATCGGTAAGGACAGCAGTTCCATCAAGCTTTCGGTTATGGCCCGTTACATTAAGATTCCGTATATCTCTATCATTTTTGATCCGGTTTTGGCAAAAGAGCGACAGAACAAAGGGGAGATAGTCATTTATGGTGATGCCATTAACGAACCCATTCTGTACAAAGCTCACGTCGATACCGCCGATGTGGTGGTTATTTCGGTTGGGAGTATCATTGCTTCGCTGAGTATTATTGAACGGGTGCGGAAAATCAACAAACACGCCCATATCCTGGTTCGTGCAAAGGATATCAGCGACATTGCCCAATTGTATAAAGCCGGTGCCGATCAGATTTTCCCTGAGAATTTTGAAATTGCAATCGACCTGTTTGAACGGATATTGAACAACCGTTTGATGCCAAAGAAAGAGGTAAACCTTCTGCTGGCAAAAATCAGGAGTGAAAATTATGGGATCTTTGTTGAACGTGACGATAAAAACCAGCTTTCCATTTTAGATCAGATGCCCAACATTGAATTTTCGGCCATCGAAATTGACGACGATTCGGATGTTATTGGGAAATCGCTGGCCGAATTACAACTTCGGAAAACCGTTGGAGTGACCGTGGTGGCCATTAAACGCAATGGGGAGATTATTGAGCATCCAACTTCCAAAGAGAAGTTCCATCGGGGCGATATTGTTTATGTGTTGGGAAATTACGAGCAAAACGCCATTGCTGTGGACTATTTCTCCTCCCGGCAAAATCTGATGGATGCTACGTAAAAACTTTTTGGCGTGAGTAGTCTCCCGTTGTTTTGTTAATTTTCATTAATCGATTAGGGTTGGGTCAGACTTATGCGAAATAGATATACAAGAGCATAAATTTGATTGGATATGAATTTTAAAATAATCGGGATACTTTTTCTTTTAACGGGGTTGTTTTATTCCTGTACCCTTTTTGAAATTTCTGAAGATGATTCAGATGACACCGATACAACCAGCACAAGCACGGATACTGCTTCTTCAAAAGTAAACAAATGGATTTATGAGCAGATGGGTACCTATTATTTGTGGGAAGATCAACTGCCAACCGTTTCATCTTATGCAGATACCGATCCGGAAACCTTTTATGAAAGCCTGTTGTACACCAAATTGGATAAGTGGTCGTACATTACCGATGAATATGAAACCTTATTGTCGGAACTTACAGGAACGCCTACAACCATGGGGTATTCACCGGCCTTTTACTTATATAACAATGGCGCCAATGTGCTGATTATGGTTGAATATGTGTACCCCGGTTCACCGGCAGAAACTGCAGGGCACAAGAGGGGAGACATGATTCTGACAATCAACGGGGAAAAGATGGATACGACCAATTACTACGATTTGTACTCCGGAAAATCATACACCGTTGAACTTGGAACTTATTCTGCTGCAACCGGTAAGCTTAGTAAGACCGGAACCTCGCTGAGTATGGTGGCTGCTGAAATTGAAGCTGATCCGGCGATATATCACTCAGTAATTGATTATGGCGGTGTGAAAACCGGTTACCTGGTTTATACCGAGTTTGTCTCCGGCACCAGTGATGCTTACCTGTCGACGCTGGATAATATTTTTGATGAGTTTTATGACGATGGGGTTACCAATTTGATTGTCGATTTGCGCTATAATCCCGGAGGAAGCCTGACCAGCGCGGCTCATCTGGCTTCAGCAATTGCTCCGTATAATGTGATGGCTGCTTCGAATGTGCTCATCAATATGAACTATAACAATTTGCTTACATCCTATTTTTATTATTACGAGGGTGAAAATTCTGAAAACCTGGTTTATCGTTTTCCCTATAATTCACACAACATCAACCTGTCGACCGTTTATTTCCTGACAACCTCAGGAACTGCTTCAGCCAGTGAACTGTTGATCTCGGGATTGCGGCCTTATATGAACAGTGTCATTGTGGGTGATTCCACTTATGGAAAATATACCGGTGCATTTGTGATATCGGATTATGAGGACACGCTGAATTCAAACTGGGCCATCGTTCCGATCGTATTAAAATACTCCAATGCCAATGGATATACCGATTTCGTGGATGGTTTAGCTCCCGATTACGCGGTGTCGGACGATCTGCTTAATGCGGTTCCTTTTGGCGACACATCCGATCCGTTGTTGGCAAAAGCGCTGGAATTAATTACCGGAGAGGCAGTATCTACGGTCAAGTCAGCGAAACTTTCTCCTGACTTTAAAAAGATTGTTCCGAATAAGATGCAGATCAGAAATAACCTCTTTGTTTCCAAAAAAGATTTTAGAGCGTTCAATTAATTAATATACTCCTCTTTTTTTACCTCAAAGTGGTTGCAATTCTGATAAGGAATTCAACCACTTTTTTTACATCTTTGTGGAGAGTTACATAATTATTGTTAGTAGGACTTTTCGTAAGAAAAATTACTGTATTTTGGCAATAAAACAGATAATTGAATTTTCATAATGGCGGCAAAACTAAAAATGAAACCATGGGTAAAAGTTGCAATGGCAATATTCATGGTGTTTTTTATTCTTCTTTTTTTCCTTTCAACCATCATCCGCGTATATGTGGTCAATAACAGTGAAAAAATAATCAAGCGGAAAGTTGATTTGAAAGAACTTCATATTAATTATTTAAAATTCAGTGCGTCAGCGAAGGATTTTGTGTTGTATGAAAAGAATGGGACCGATCCGTTTGTGAGCGTGGGTGGACTGTATGTCGATTTTGCGCCATGGCATTTGCTTCGTCACGAATATGCTTTTTCCGAAATCCGCATTGATAAACCTTCTGTCTCGATTACATATTCTGAGAAGGGGTTTAATTTCGATGATCTGATGACCAGCTCCGATTCAACCGAAGTCAAGAAAGAAGAAGATACATTCGGTGATACCGTTCGTTATCTGGTACGGAATCTTTCGATTTCTGATGGGTACATTCGCTACGAAGATAAGACCATGCAGAGTGTCAACGAACTGAGAAAAATTGGATTAGCTATTCCTGAAATTGCCTGGGATAACAGCCGGTCGGAATTGGGTGTTGACTTCGTTTTTGGTGAGGATGGAAAGGTCTCGGTGAATGGTGCGATTGATCAAAAGTTGGGTACTTATTCCGTTGGACTGAAAACTTCTCATGTCGACATTTCCCCTTTTGCAGCGTACCTGAAGCCTTACATGGAAGTTTCAGCTATGAAAGGTTTTCTCGATGGCGCTGTGACGATTTCGGGCGAGATGGCCAACCCAATGAATCTTAATGTTGTGGGAAAAGCCTGTATTAATGATCTCGGTGTGACCGATAAGTCGGAGAAAACATTGTTGACCGCAAGTTCTGTTCTTGCAAAAATGGATTCCATCGATTTGAAAAACTTGAATTTTACAATCGATTCCATCGAGATTAATAATCCCAACATCACAGCTATTCTCAGTAAGAGCGGGATCAACCTAATGAATGTCTTCAATCCGATGTTTGCCGATACGGCTTCAACTGCCGGAGATTCCCTTTCATACGACACGGCGACGGTTCATTATGCTATCAACCATTTCATTGTGAATAACGGGGTTCTTGCTTTTTCCGATCAGACGTTGAACCGTCCATTTAGCTATGACTTGACAAAAGTTCAGTTTTCCATGGAAAATTTTAGCGATGTTGCTACCAATGTCCTTATGAATTTCAGTATGCTCTTGAATAATTCCGGAACCTTCACGGGGAAAGCTGGTTTCGATTATGTGACCATGAAAAATATTGAATTCGATGGTTCGGTTCATAAAATGGATATGATCAGCTTTTCGCCTTATTTTGAATATTTTCTGGCTCGTCCGGTGAAAAAAGGGGTTTTCAATTACGATTGTCAGCTATCGATGAACCCAACATCGCTAAAGAACAACAACAGCATTCAGATTGTGAACCTTGAGTTTGGGAAGAAAACGAAAGATACGACAGCCTATAAGGTTCCTATTCCGTTGGCCTTGTATATATTGAAAGACCGGAAAGGGGTTATTGGCTTTGATCTTCCGGTAACGGGCAATCCTTCCGATCCGAAATTTAAGCTGGGAAGATTGATTTGGAAAACGGCCGAAGAGTTTTTCCTCAAATCGGCAACCGCCCCATTTAATGCCATCGGAAAATTAATAAGCGTTAATCCCGACAACATTAAAAAGATTTCGTTCGAGTTCTTGCAGGATAGTTTGACACTCCATCAGCGTGAAAACCTTGATCAATTGGCAGAAGCAATGAAAGCGAAACCAGAACTTTCATTCCTGTTCAACCAGACAACCCATCCCGAAATGGAGTCCAATCTGATTGCTGTTTCTGAAGCTAAAAAGAGATTCCTGTCGGGAAACGATTCGACCATTACCAATCCGGCGATGATTAAATCAAATGCCGGTAGCTTATCCAACGACGATGTTTCATTCCGCAGCCTTTTGGGGATTGACGCTTCTGCCAGCGATTCTCTCCTTTATCAACGCTGCAGGCAACTTGTGGGAAACGAAAGCATTTCACAACGGTTGATGCAATTAATGAACATCAGGGAAAATCTGCTGAAGGAATATTTTAATTCGAAAGGGATTCCACAAACAGCGATACAGTTTCAGAAAGCCGATTTGCGCAATATCCCGGAAGAGTTGAAGAAACCGCAGTTTTTGATTGATATTGCGTTTGAATAGCCCGATGGTAAACGGATATTGGATCTTTCGATAAAACGAAAAAGCTCATTTCCAGTTTTCTGATTCTGAATTTACAATGTTAAATCGTGTTTAAAGCTTCTTTTTTGGATGGGAAGCTTTTTATGGCATTCATCGAATTCATTATATTTGCACGTTTCATAAACCAAAAAATCAAAAATTAACTATAATGAGTTTTACACACGAAGTTGAAGGCATGATTTGCGTTGCTCAGGGAGCGAATCATGGCCCGGCTCCAATACCTGAAGAAGGTCGTTGGGTAAAAGCCAAAGAGATCAAGGATATTTCGGGTTTGACCCACGGTATCGGCTGGTGTGCTCCTCAGCAAGGCGCATGTAAACTGACTTTGAACGTTAAAGAAGGTATCATTCAGGAAGCGTTGGTTGAAACCATTGGCTGTACCGGCATGACCCATTCGGCTGCTATGGCTGCTGAAATCCTTCCCAATAAAACCATTCTGGAAGCGTTGAATACCGACCTGGTTTGCGATGCAATCAATACCGCGATGCGCGAACTTTTCCTGCAAATTGTTTACGGTCGTACACAAACAGCTTTCTCAGAAGGTGGTCTGCCTATTGGAGCTGGTCTCGAAGACTTAGGAAAAGGTCTTCGTGGTGTAACCGGTACATTGTACGGAACATCGGCTAAAGGTCCCCGTTACCTCGAAATGGCTGAAGGTTATATTACCAAAATCGGTTTGGATGCCGGAAACGAAATCATCGGTTATGAGTTTGTTAGCCTTGGCCGTATGATGGACATGATCAAAACCGGAATGGATGCTGGCGAAGCATTGAAAAAAGCTTCAGGCAAATATGGCCGTATGGAAGATGCAGTGAAAGTTATTGACCCACGTAAAGAATAGGAGGAATATACCATGCCATTATTTGAAAGTTACGAAAGAAGGATCAAACAGATCAATTCATTCTTGAATGCAAATGGTATTTCTTCGGTTGAAGAAGCCAAAAAAATATGTGACGACAAAGGTGTTGATGTTTACAACATTGTAAAAGGTATTCAGCCTATCGCTTTCGAAAATGCGATGTGGAGTTACATTGTAGGTGCTGCGGTTGCCATCAAACGCGGACAGACCAAAGCGGCTGATATCGCTGTTACGTTAGGCGAAGGGTTACAGTCGTTCTGTATCCCTGGTTCTGTTGCTGATGACCGTAAAGTAGGTTTAGGCCACGGAAACCTTGCAGCCATGTTGCTTAGCGAAGAGACCAAATGTTTTGCCTTCCTTGCCGGCCACGAATCGTTTGCTGCTGCCGAAGGTGCGATTGGTATCGCGAAATCGGCTAACCGTGTTCGTAAAGAACCATTGCGTGTTATTCTGAACGGTTTGGGTAAAGATGCTGCAAAAGTTATTGCCCGTATCAATGGGTTTACTTACGTTCAAACCGATTTCGATTACTATACCGGTGAAGTAAAAGAGGTTGCCCGCATTGCTTATTCAACTGGTGACCGTGCCAAGGTAAACTGCTATGGTGCCAACGATGTTCGCGAAGGTGTTGCCATCTTCCACAAAGAAGGTGTTGATGTATCCATTACCGGTAACTCAACCAACCCAACCCGTTTCCAGCATCCGGTTGCAGGTACTTACAAAAAAGAGTGTATCGAACAAGGCAAGAAATATTTCTCGGTAGCTTCAGGCGGCGGAACTGGCCGTACCTTGCATCCCGACAACATGGCTGCTGGTCCTGCTTCTTACGGTATGACCGATACCATGGGTCGTATGCACTCTGATGCACAGTTTGCTGGTTCATCATCGGTTCCTGCTCACGTTGAAATGATGGGCTTGATCGGAATGGGCAACAACCCAATGGTTGGAGCTTCGGTTGCTGTTGCAGTAGCTGTTTCGCAAGCATAGATAAAACGGGTGGCTTCGCCACTTCGTTTTCAAATAAAACACAAAGGCACAAAGACACGAAGAAAAACGTGGGCTTTGTGTCTTTTGTTATTGTTGTATGACCGACACGATTTAACTATTTGGGGCCGTATGCACAGTGATGCACAGTTTGCCGGTTCATCATCGGTTCCAGCTCACGTTGAGATGATGGGCTTGATTGGAATGGGTAATAACCCACAAGTTGGAACTTCGGTTGTTGTTGCCGTAGTTGGTATTTTTGTCGCTCCCGAATGGGCCAATGACCGTTCAAGATCGTTAATGCAATTGAAAATGAATTGATTCACAGGGATAGCTTTCAGGGAATTAAGTGCTAATAGTCTGAAAGACTTTCGATGAAATACTCTTTGATGTGAAACGTTTCCCGGCCGGTTCCGTTGCAGTGTTCACATTTTTCCCATTCCCAGTCATTATCGGTGTAGGGAATCCTGACATCTCCACCGCCGGAGCCATCGCACGACGAGCATTTTCCCTCTTTATCGTATTCTTCAACCCGGATCTTATTGCCCATTCCGGATAATCTTTTTTCAGCACCTGAAAGGAGAGAGGTTTCTCCACTTTTGTAAAAATAGAGCAGCAGCCCGGTATCGTTGATTTTTGAAAAGAATTTTTCAGAATCTTTTTGTTTCAGCCTTTCCAACAAACCATTCCGAACGGAGTAATGCAGCTGTTGGGTCGATGCAAATTGACCCTGCACCCAGGCCGACAGTTTTTCCAAATCGGTAATTTTTTCGATGGCGTTGCAGGCTATTTGGTATGAGCCTGAACTAACATACGAACCCTGAAAATGATTTAGCGATTTTTGGGCAATGACAACGAGTGCATCGGTATCGGTGGTTTGTTCAACGGCTGTTTCCCATCGCTCAAACAACCGTTGTTCGAGGGCTATCTCCAGAAACGATTTTCCGCCTTTTTTACGTATATCCCAATAAATGTTGTGGATTTGTTGCTCGTCGGTAATCTTCTGAAGAATCCTTTTCCGTTTTTCATCGGCATGGTTACCGTACACATTTAGGAAAAGTTTTTCGCATAACGCCAGGTTTTGTAGCTTATCGATAGCCGCAAAAACGACATCCATCTCTTCGTTTTGGGTTTCAATAATCCTTGTGAGAATGTTTTCATCGTAATGATTCTTCTCAATGGCTTTCAGCCGAACCTTCGGGTTGCTGTGCCTCCATGCGGGAACAAAAAGGTCGTTAAGTTTCATTTGCGGTGTGTTAGCGTGAAAAACTCCAAAAGATTCGCTGGTGGTATCTGTTATCTTTTTTTTCAAAAATAGGTATTATTTTGGGATCCTATTGTGAATTATTCTCTTTGCAGGGTACATATAGGTTAGATTTCAAGAAGAGAAAAGCAATGAGTATCGATAAAAATGAGTTTGTACAGTTGGTTGAGGAGTATTTCCGGATGATTTACAAAATTGCCGGGGCCTATACCAAAACTTCACACGACCGGGAAGACCTGATTGGTGAGATGGTGCTTCAGCTTTGGCGTTCTTCCGGGAGTTTTGAAGGGAAGAGCAAACTTTCGACCTGGGTTTATCGTGTGGCTCTGAATACGGCGATGAATTCGAGGCGCAGGAACCGGAACGAACGGATCTTTTTTTCGACAGGTTCTTACTCCGATGCCGATTTTAAACAGTTGATTGATGCCGAACCGACTGAAGAACTCGAAATTTTGTACCAGTGCATCGATGAACTCGACGATCTGAACAAAGCCATCATTTTGCTTTATCTCGATGGAAATCCTCACGAAGAAATTGCTGAAATAACCGGAATGAGCCGAACCAATGTGGGGACCCGGATCAGCAGGATCAAAGAGCAGTTACGAAAATCAGCAACACAAAAAATTTAGGATTATGGAACTTTCAGAATTACAAAACCTGTGGCTGGAGAACAATGCCAAAATGGATGAAAACATTCGCATCAACCGCGAAATATTGAAGCAACTGCTTCAGCGAAAACCTGAAAGAAGGATTGTGCGCATTAAATATCATGCAATCTGGGAACTGGTATTGCCGTTGATTCTTCTTCCCATCATTATCCCTCAGATAAAATTCCGTGATGACATTTTGTTCTATTTAGGTACCATTTTCTTTGGTGCGTTCTGTATCCTTTCCTATTACTGGGCAATCCGCTATTTTTTGAAGGTGATGAAAATCGATTTTTCAAATCCGATCATTCTGTTGAAACGGCAAGTGGCCGAACTCGAACGGTTTAAAATGCAAACGAAACGAGTGGGATATTTATTTACCCCGTTTGTTTTGGCCGCGGTATTTATGATGACCGGTACCCGAATTCAAAAAATCACTCCGTATACCATGCTGCCGATATTCCTGATCGTGATTATTATGGCAGTGACATTTTTTATTACTACGAAATACACGATCTCTGGCCGTTTCCGTAAACTGAATGAGGAGATTTCCGAATTGGAAAAGCTGTCTCAGGGTAATGATTGATGCGTTGGATTTCCCCTTCGCAACATTTTCTACCCACATTCAATGCCTAACGGCATTACCTTTTAAATCCCCGATGTCTTCATAATGCCCCATCCTTTCAGGTAGCCGAAAAACCACAGGGCGGCAAAAGCCAAAACAAGGAGAAGAATGAAAATCCACAGTGTGGTAATCCACGGATTGGCCTTCTTCCGGTATGGATCGATGAAATTCAGTTTTGAATCCTTTGGAAGCTTTGCCAGATGGGTGAGGGTAGTGCCAAACGCAATGTTAATAGTCGCTCTGGCATTGACTGCCCAACCGTTGGCATCGAGTACCGGAGCAAGGTTTCGTTTGCGGAGTTTCAACCAGGCAAGGATCATCGAAGGACCCGAGATACACAGAATGACGGCAACAAGGGCAATGGGCATTTCCCACCATTTCAACGAGAAAAACCCTTTGGCGATGGTTGCCAGAACACCACCTATGGCGCCAAATGCCAATCCAATGGCTGCAAAAATACCTGCAAACTTGGCAATATCAAATGGAGCAGGCTTTGCAGCTTCCGGTGTACTGGTCGCTGTGGCAACATGCGTTGTGGTCTGTTCTATCTTTGCTGTCCCTGCCTTTTGGACCTCCTGATCTTTTGACGAGGCAAATTTCTCGATCTGTTTGTTGATGAACTGTGAAAATTTACGATAAGGAGACCAGAATGCCTGCCGAATGCTGATGGGGTTGTCGATGATTTTGATGATGATGGCATCCCAGTCGTTCCCTGCATTGTCGTAAAAAATGGCGTTGCGGCCAATCACCAGGTTGTCGACATCGCCATCGGTAAAGGCAGCGACAATGGTCATCTTTTCATCCCTTGTTTTGGAGAAACAGTCACAGTATACCAGGCAAATGCCACTTGATGCTGCCATTGAATGGTGTTTGGGAAGATCGCTTACTTTGATGCACAGATCACAGCAACGCTGATCGAAATAAAGTTTCCCCGCCTGAAAAATGGCTTTTGACCCCGGACGATAAAAATCGGAGAAGTTAACAAAGTTGTTCAGCAGGGTGAAAAGGTCGCGGTAGTAGCGAACCAACTGTTCCACCAAAATGATGTTGTTGGCCTCTTCTTCCAGCTTTTTATCTTCTTCAATCAAACCAAGCAAGGCTTCTTTTTTGTTTTCTACAAGAATCGATTGAATGACGTCGTATCCCAGTGGTTCAACCTCAACGCCTGCTTTTTCAGCCATCCACTCCTGATACGCTACAAAGCGGGAGGCAATCTCTTTCCACTCTTTCTCAGAAATCTCGTGTTTCTGTTTTTTTGTATTTGTTGAAATCAGTGTCCTGAAGTTTTCGATGGGTTCTCTCCATGCCGGATTGATCCCCGATACCAGAGAAAGTGGTTTTTCTGCTTCGATTTTCGCTAACGGGAAATTGGAAATATCTTCCATGCAATCGGGCAGGTCCTTTGTGGTAATGGTTTCAATGCGGGTAAGGATCGAATTCAGCATTTCGACCGATGCCGGATCAAACTCAGCCAGCTGGCAACGCAGGAAATAATCATCGATCTTCGATTTTAGCGCTTTGAAAGAGGCAAAAGCCATTTCGGTTTGTTCTCCAAAAGGGAGAATGGTTTGATGCTCGTCTTCGGCTTTCTTTTTCCAATTGGAATAGATTTCGCATTGAGTGAAAAAAGCTTCAATTTTTTCACTGTCGGTGCCTTCGTTCCCGCTACGGTCGATTAACGGGCCTTCGCATTGGATGATCTGCCCAATCAATGTTTTCAATGCTTCATCGTCGGTCGATGCTGCATGGATAATGCCATCGCCATTGAATAGGGTATTCTCAAAAATGGCCACCGTATCCGATGCTTCTTCGACGGTCAGTTCTTCAGCATCGGGTTTGCCAATGTTGGCGAGGATCTGTTTGGACGAGGCGTACGAAATTTTACCCAGCGGAGTGTTGGTGTTGATGACCGAAAGGGGCATCACGCTTTTTTTCTCCAAAAGGCAATTGGCATCCTTCACAACCGAGGTAATCCAGCGGACTGCTTCCAGAACTTCGGGAACACGGATTTTTCCATCGTGGTCGCCATCGATCAGTTCCAGTGTTTTTGGATCAATTTCCAAGCCTTTGACCGGGCAGCTTAAGGCGGTCCAAAGTTTCTGATCGAGGGAATCGAGATGCAGCAAATCTTCACCCGATTCGAACGATACCCTGTTCATTCCCCCAATTCTCGAAAATTGCCAGATGTGATTGTTTGTCTCCATTACGAATGTTTTTTTTGATGAATATTAAACGGTTTTGCCGTGTAAGTTATGCAATTCGGTTCTGGAATCAAAATTTAAAAAATGAAACCATGTCCAGCAACATTTCCGATTGCGATGAAAGTTCTTCGGCGTTTGCGGCCAGCTCTTCCGACGCTGAAGCATTTTGTTGAGAAGCATGATTCAGTTGTTGCAGCGACTCGTTGATTTGAGTGATCCCAATGGTTTGCTGTTCACTTGAAAAGGCAATCTCTTTTACCAGTTTGGTTGTTTTTTCAATTTCAGGAACGACCATTCCAAGATTATGACTGGACGATTCGCTTTTGATGAGGGTATCCCTGGCTATTTGGGTGATTTCCTGAGCCGCAACTTTGGTCGAATCGGCTAACCTTCGTACTTCATCAGCAACCACAGCAAAACCTCGTCCCTGTTCTCCGGCACGGGCAGCTTCAACGGCGGCATTCAGCGCCAGAATGTTGGTTTGGAATGCAATATCGCTGATGATCCCAATCTTTGCAGAGATTAATTTGCTCGATTCCATTGCATCTACCGCTTCCTGAATAGCTCTTTCGATGCTTTGCTGTGCGGTAAGCGATAGTTGTTCGGTGGTTTTTGCATTTTGGGCATTGGCTTCAATAATCGAGGAAATTTCTTCCATCGTTGAGGAGATCTCTTCGACCATCGATGCCTGTTCCGATGCTGTTTGCGATAATTCCTCCGAAGTACTGCTCATTTGGAAAGTAGCCGCTGAGATTCCATTGGCGCTGGTTGTAATTTCGAGAACCGTTTCTCTTAGCTTTTCTGCCATCACATTCAGAGAGGTAACCAACGAGCCAATCTCATCTTTTTGTTCCAGATCGATCTTCGAATCCAGGTTGCCTTTCGATAGCGAATTGGCAAATACCACTCCTTTTTTCAAACCATCGGTAATGGAGTGGCTGAAATAGATGTTGAATAATACAAATAGACCAACAGCCAAAAGTGAAATTAAAATGTTGGTATAAAATAGTTTTGTTATTGATGCAGCTAAGTCATCCCTGAAAACCGTGATGCCGAGATACGAATCGAGTTCATCAAAATACTTGTAAAACAATATCTTTTGCCGTCCATCCTGTGTGTAATTAACCTGACCTTTGGCAGATCCGCTGGAGGTCATGTCGATAAAGAATTTTTCTTTTGAGAAGTTCTTTCCTTCATCGGTTGGATGGATGATGACATCTCCATCTTTAGCCACTAAAAATGAATATCCGGTACCGTAAAAAGCTCGCGTGTGAAAATGCTCTTTTAAATCATTCAGGTTTTTCTCCGGCTGTCCAACAAAAAGCATCCCAATTACAGCTCCATCTTTTTTGATGGGGGAATACCCGGTTAGGTACCAATCATTCATCACGATGGCTCTTCCAAAATACTCTTTTCCCGATAAAATATCTTTTGCAACAGGCGAGCTGTTTGGGATGAAGGTACCGGTTAACCGTTTCCCATCCGAACTGGTTATGCTGGTGGATATCCGCAAAAAACCTTCGGGGATTCGTTGAAAAATAGTAGCCGCATAGACATCCTTCTTTACAATGTAATCGACAATGTTGTTGCTGGTTTGAACACATTGTCCGTTTAGTTGCCATTCCGGAACTTTCAGGTTGTATTCTTCTTTGGTTTCCTGATTGATGGCTCTGTAATTCAACGGTTGTTGTTGTGAAACCGAAATATTTCCCAGCGAGGCAACATGCTCTTTAAACAGGGTTAAACCGGTTTTGATGTTTTTTTGATTGTTGTTGATTTCCAGATGGATAAAATCGGAGTAATCATTAAATTCCGATTCAACACTGCCGTTCAGATCGGTGAAAACCCGATTCTTCTGTACCAGAAAATTGTAGACTGAAATAGACAAAATAATAACCCCTACCAGAATGCCGGTTATAAGATTGATCCTCACACCAATCTTCAAATTGCTAAAATGATTCATTTTTAAATTCTCCAACCTTAAGCGCCGATGCAAAAACCTCCCCTTAATTGCATCAACTTTAATCAAAACCTAAATCATTAGCATAATCATTCGTGCCTAAAAATAGAAAACAATTCAAGATTCCGCACTTCTGTTTTATATAATTTAAATTTGAAATTATGAACAATCTTGTTTGATTTTGTTAATAAAATGGGGCAAGCAGAGTTTCTTTCAGCAAAAAAAGAGTTGCTGAATCGAAGAATGAATTCGATTCAATTGTTGTGAAAAGATCATTTAATCAGAGACGCTTCATCGTTTTAGTTTAAGTTCGTACAAATCGTTGCGCCGGTCTTTCAGGTTGCGAACCCTTCCGTAGGTGTGTAGTTCGTTCAGCAAATCGAGATCGACATCCGATATCAGGATCATTTCGGTATTGGGAGTGGCTTCGGCACCCTTTCCATCGGTGGGGAAAGCGAAATCGCAGGGGGTAAATACTGCCGACTGGGCATATTGGATATCCATGTTGTGAACCCTTGGGAGGTTTCCAACGCTTCCTGCAATCACTACATAGCATTCATTCTCAATGGCCCGGGCCTGTGCGCAGATTCGTACACGCGAATAGCCGTTCCGGGTGTCGGTAAGGAACGGGACAAAAAGAATCTCCATGCCCTGATCGGCCATGATTCGCGAAAGCTCCGGATATTCCACATCATAACAAACGAGAATACCAATCTTGGCACAATCGGTATCGAAGGTTTTGATAATTCTTCCTCCCGAGAGACCCCAGTTCTTGATTTCATCAGGAGTGACGTGAATTTTTTCATACGTGTCGAAAGTTCCGTCGCGGCGACACAAGAAGCCTACATTGTAGAGATTTTCGTTACGGAGCAACGGCATACTTCCGGTAATAATATTGATGTTGTAGCTAATAGCCAGACTGATGAATCGTTTGCGGATTTCGTTGGTGTATTGCGCCAGTTGACGTATGGCTTCCGATTCGCCCAGATGGTTGAACTTTGCCATCAGCGGAGCATTAAAGTATTCGGGAAAAAGCACAAAATCGGCATTGTAATACGATACGGCATCCACAAAGAATTCAACCTGTTCAAACAAGTCATCCACGGTGTTGTAACTTCGCATTTGCCATTGTACCAGCCCCAGACGGATGTTTGTTTTTTGGGGTATAAATTCTTGTGTGGGAGGTTGATAATAGATGTTGTCCCATTGCAGCAGGCAGGCAAAATGCTTCGATTCTTCGTCGTTGGGCAGGTAGTTGGTCATTACCTTGCGCACGTGAAAATCGTTCGAAAGCTGAAAAGTCAATACCGGATCGAAAATCTCTTTTTTTCGGACTTTCTGGATATACTCTTTCGGGCGCAGTTCATCGGAATGCTTGTGGTAGTTGGGGATGCGGCCTCCAAACATAATTGCCTTCAGGTTTAATGTTTCGCAAAGTTCTTTCCGGTATTCATACATTCGGCGGGCAAGGCGAAGTCCGCGGTATTCGGGATGAACAAAAACTTCAATACCATACAGGATATTTCCCTTGGAACTGTGTGTCGAGAATGTTTCATTTCCGGTGACCGAAGCATAAGTATGGTCATTTTTAACCAGATCGTAATCGACAATGATGGAAAGAGCACATCCTACAATCTTTTTATCGACTACGGTAACTACTTGTCCTTCCGGGAATATGGTGATCAGTTTTTCGATCTGTTCATGCGACCAGAACACATCGCTTCCGTCGGAGTAGGTTCTGGTAAATGATTGTGCCAATTGGGAATAATCTTCAATTTGCAACGGACGGATCGATACTTTGTTTATTCTGGGCTTTGATTCCATAATGCATCAGTTTTGGCTTCTCTGATTCAAAATTAAGGGAAAGACGGAAGATATGGCATGATTTGCCCTTTAAATATGATAATTTCTTTTTGTTTGTTAGGGTAAAAGCTAATTTAAGCGAATTATTTATAAACATTTTTGCTTGTGAAACGATTGATCATTCTTCTGTTTTTACTGACCAGTGTGTCAGTTTTATATGCCCAAGTCTCGCAGGGCGGTTATCCCCGTACATATGAACAGCGAAACCTGAAGTCGGCAGCCCTAATCCCTTCGCTATCGTTGAAATCGATCCATGTGGATGAGTTACTGGCAGAGGATGAGTCATTAGGGACCCCTTACCGGTATGGTGTGGTCGAAGAGGTTATGCTGGATGTAAAATCGGGATTGGAGACACAACTTGATTCCAGTACCGTATGGAGGTATGAAATTGTTTCGGATCAGGCAAAATCACTGAAGATCTTCTTTCAGCAATTGATCATACCTGATGGGGCAACGCTTTTTATTTACAACAATGATTACAGTAAAATCGCCGGAGCTTTTACTTCGGCCAATGTTAATAATGACAGTACCTTTGCCGTGGCTGATTTCCCCGGAGGAAAGCTGATCGTTGAATATGATGAACCTTTTGATGCGCCGTTTAGCGGGAAAGTGATCATTGGTTCTGTCAGTAAGGCATATCGCGAACTCGAAGGGCTGTTGTCGGAAGAAGAGGATAGCGCTTACCTGGATGTGAACTGTTCTTCCGGGATCGATTGGCAGATTCAAAAGCATTCGGTGTGCCGCTATACCTTTTTCGAGGATCAATCCAGCTATCTCTGTACCGGTGCATTGATTAACAACACCCATAACGATGGGACGCCCTATTTCCTGACAGCCAATCATTGTGTGAGTTCTTCCTCTTCAGCCGGAACTGTTACCGCCTATTTTAATTATGA
>DAOQAB010000011.1:0-5299 GCA_035353695.1 Prolixibacteraceae bacterium | reverse complement strand
ATTGTGTGAGTTCTTCCTCTTCAGCCGGAACTGTTACCGCCTATTTTAATTATGAAACATCCGGTTGTGGAATGAGAGAGAAAAATTTTCATACGCTAAGTGGAGCCACGCTTGTTACGATGGGTAGTAAGTCTGATTTTACCTTGCTGAAGTTCAGTTCAACTCCTCCGGCAAATTATCAACCCTATTATGCCGGATGGGATCTGACCGATTTGGTCACTTCATCGGTGGGTATTCATCATCCCGAAGGCTTTCTGAAAAAGATATCCATCGATAACGATCCGGCGGTTACTCATGCCAGCACGATTCAGTGGGAAGATGGATCCGTCTCGCCCGTAAATACCCATTGGGAGGTTAATTTCGATAACGGAAAGACGAGTGGAGGCTCTTCGGGTTCACCTCTCTTTAATCAGAATAAACGAATTGTCGGACAGTTGCACGGAGGTGGCAGTTACGACAATTTGTATGGGAAGTTAAGTTATTCATGGGACCATACCAGTTCTTCCGGTTCAACAAGCCCGGGAGGGCATACAACCAACTATGCCAGTTTGAGTGAATCACTGGCTGCGGGCAATCGTACGGTGACTTCCCTCGAAGGATATTCACCGGCAACTAATCTGCCTGAAGCCATTTTTTCAACCAATTATCAATATGTTTGTTTAGGCGCCCCAATTCCGTTTGCCGATTACTCCCTGTTTGGTGTAAACCGTTGGAAATGGGTGTTTACTCCTTCAACCGTCACTTTTGTCGATGGAACAACTTCCGGTTCTCAAAATCCGGTAGTGACTTTTGATCAGGCGGGAACGTACGATGTAAAACTGGTCGTTGAAAATGGGGTGGGGAAAGACAGCATCACCCATTCATCGTCGATTATTGCCGGTTCAAAAATTGTTGTTTCCTACGATCTCAGTGTGACCAATGGTAGTTGTCTGAATGATTTCGATTCGGTTGTTATTGCTGCGCAGGGCGCTTTTACCTATTCCTGGCAGCTCGACGATGAGAATGTCCGTTTTGGGATTCATAACCTGGATTCTACAAGGTTTATTGTGACAAAATATGCCGACGCTACATTTGATTCAACCACCTTTGTTACCGGTATCCTTGTTGGTACGCAGGGAAGTTGCGTGGATACCAGTTATTATTCATTGAAATTACTGTTGCCAACTAACGACGATATCGAAAATGCGCAGCTCATCCAGGTTGGAACGAGTGGTACTTTCACCAATCAATGTGCCGGCATCGAGAAAAACGAACCGGTTCCGCCGGTAGAGACCTGTACATCACAAACCGATTGGTGTGATGAATACGGTACAGGAAAAGACATTATAGAACATTCGGTTTGGTTCTGTTTTTATGCCCCACCATCGGGATATGTTTCCATTGAAGCCAATGACATGGATGGTCAGATTGCTCTTTACCGTGCTTCTTCCGCACAGGATATCCTCAATGGAAATTACACCTTACTGGCAGCAAATGACGACATTTCAGATACCAATCCGTATTCAAAGATCAATAAAATAGCGGTTACTTCCGGGAAGATGTATTGGATTCAGTTTGACGGAAGTGGTGGCGGGTCCGAAGGTGAATTTACCTTGGTGGTAAATGAAGAAAGCAATCCAGGTAGTACAACATCGGTTGATTTGTCCGAAACGGCAGGTTCGTCCATTACATTCTATCCTCAGCCGGCATCTGGATCCATTACACTGAAAAGCGGAGTCTTCGAAGATTCCGAAGAGGTTATGGTTCGCATTTTTGATAGCATGGGGAAACTGGTTTATAAAGGAACGAATTATTTTCAGGGCCAGATACTTTCCATTGATCTGGAAAGCAACTGGCCCGATGGCTTGTATGTTGTATCGGTAACTGGTAACGGTGCAGTTGCTTCAGGCAAGTTCATTAGGCACAAAGATTAAGCACATTAAAATCATTGCAGGGTAAGGCATGGCAAAACGGGTAACACCGCGGAGCTGTGCCTTTTTTTATTCTTTGTCATTCCGGGTTTTCAATTCAAAATGCAACCTATGGACGACTGCGACCGTTTTTTAATCAGGATTCCTGCCGTTATCTCATTATTGGATAAGGATTCTTCCCGAATAAGATTCCCCATCCTGGATAACCCGGTACAAATAAGTCCCGTTTTTGATGTTAAGATTCAACGTTGATTGGTTTCCTTCAATCGCTTTTGTTTCAATCTTTACACCCTGAAGATTATAGACTTCCAGTGTTGCCGGATGATCCTCTTTTAGCTTCAGTGTGATTTGTCCTTTTGTTGGATTGGGATAAAGGCTGAAACTCTTTTGATTGATGATATTGACGTTGACTTCCGAATGTGCCGCGGAATAGAAAAAGGTTTCTGAATTACTTCCGGTCCATTCGGTGGTGTCACTTTCCATGTTATTGTATTCGGTATATTTTTTCAGCATGTGGGAAAAGCTGCTTTCATCATAATTCTCTGGTAAAATCAGATCGTTGTAGGAATAATCGGTATTGTATTCCATTTCAACTTTATAATATCCGACCATTTTCTGAACATCAAGGTTATAGTAGTATGAAGATTGGCTAATCAAATCATTTTCAGAATTGTATTCAAACTCTTCTTTTTCGGTGACATAAAATTCTCCGGTACTATCGGCTGAGAGATTTTCATAAAGGGTTATATTCCCGGAGCTATCGTAAGTCACATCTGTTTTGCTTACCAGTTCCATCTGGTTGGTTGTGCTGTTTAGTGTATAGTAAACATGGCTGTTTTCTTTTCCTTCGTTGTTATAAATGTATTCATGGCGTTCATTTTCATTCCATTGAAGTGAATCGCTGTCCCAATTATAGATGGAATATAGGGTCATCTGGTCATTCTCATTGTAACTAAAGGTAGCCCGGTTGTGGTAGACCCAGCTAGTAGTATCTTCAGCACTTTGATAGTAGTAAATCATTTCAGTTTCATTGCCACGACTGTCGTACAGGTAATCGGCTTTACGGAAAATAGCCCAGTCTTTGATCGAACTGTCCCAATGATAGAGGTCTAAATGGGTTTCATTTCCATTTGAGTCGTTGGTATATACCGATTTTGATGTGCCAGTCCATTGTTGTGAATCGTCCCAGATATAATAGGACATGGATGCATAATAGCCATTGCCATCGAACGTGTATTCCGATTGATAGGTTCCAATCCATTGCTGTGCTGTTTTGTTCCACATAAAAGAAATTTGTCCCGATTTTTTTCCCTCTTCAGTATAGGTTGTTTCCGTTTTAGTCACATTTTCGAGTTGCTGCGTCGAATCATTCATTTCCATTATGGTGTATAATACCTTGTTGCCGTTTGAATTGTAGGTATATTCATGTTGAATAGAGATCTGGAATTTTTGCAGGGAATCGATCCATCTGTAGTAGCTGTTTGAGGTTTCCTGGTTATTGGTATTGTAGGTAAAAGTTTGTTTGGTCGATGCTTTCCATGTTGCAGATGTTTGATCATAACTCTCTATTATCAGCGAATCAAGTTTCTGGGTTCCTGTCTGGCTGCTTTTTTGCGAAGGTTCGGCCTTCATGGAAGAGAGCAGCATTACCTGTTCCAATGGGTTTTTGCAGTTTTTGATCGCTTCAATCTGTTCTTCGACGTTCATCTTCTGAAATGTTTTTTTCACTTTATCCTTCGAGTTTGAAGCTGAAGCGAGAAAAATATTCCCTATAAGCAATCCAAGGGTGATAAAAACGATCCGGTTCATAGTTGTAATGTGTTAATTTGTATGTTATAATGAATGAGGAATCGATGCCATCTTTGGGATGGTTGATTCAGAATTTAAATTTAACAAAAAATCGCATACGAAAGATTTTTCACGAAATTCATTTTTTGTCAAACCAATCGCTTACCGTGGAATGAATGATTGTAACGGGAAATCTCACCTTTTTACAAACCTGCTGGTGTTGTAGCTGCCTTTATGGGTCTGTATAGTTACCTGATATATGCCCGGGTTTAGCCATTCAATCGGAATGGTTTCATTCACCGATATTTCCTGCTGATACACAACTCTCCCCCAAACATCGCAGATGGATATTTCTGACATTTCCACGATCCCATTGATTACCAGATGATCTGAAGCTGGGTTGGGATAGATTTGGATTGGTTGGTTGTGGGGAGCTGTGGCTGTTGTAATTTTGTTGTTCCAGAGGGTGATGTCCGACTGCTTTTCCAGTTTGTTTTCCAAATCATCGGGTAAACCGGGAAAGAAGTCAATACCGGTCAGAAGTTCCAGACTATCGACCGAAATAACAAAGGCCGATAGATCATCCGATCGTTTTTCGTTAGGCAGCACAAAGGCAATCATCTTTTTATCGCCGGTAGGATCGTAAATGGCTTTGTAAAAATATCCCGGCACGGTAACCGAATCATTTCCAATGGTCCCCCGATCGTTTTTAAATACCGGACCGGTTGCAATATAGAGCGTATCTTCTACCAGACAATAATCCCTGACCAGACTTTCGAGTTTGCTCCAAATGCCCCGGTTGAACGAAGCATTCTGTGGCGACATGTTGCTGAGGAAAAACGATTCGGAAATGGAAGTATCATTCAGCTTCATATCGGCTGCAGGACAAAGATGGCCACGATCATAACCACTTCCTTTGTAATCGGCTAAGGTAGCAGAACCTGTGGGAACCTGCGGATCTTCCCTGAAATCTTCGGTTCGGTCCAGATCGCTTAATATAAAGTCGGGGGTTAAACGATAGAACACCCAATCGGCCTGTTCGTTTTCTTCGGAATAATTGAGCACATAGTAGGTATGAGCTACCAGTTCACTCCGGGTTGAAGGCATTAATTCTTTCTGTTGGTTTTCCTGTGCCAGCAGCGGTTGCAGGGTACAAAAAACTCCTGCAAATAGGTATACTATTCGTTTCATTGGTTGGTTAAGGTTCATGACGGTTCAAAGTAAACCAAAAAATAGGAAATTAAATACGAATGATGTTAAATACATTGTAGACAAATCCGCGTTCTATCATCGAGTATCCAGTATCCATTTCATCCAGCATCGATCATATAATTTATCGGTGATCATTCCAGTAAAAAATTACGAATATTCGTTATTGACTTTTATTGATCCTATGATTATCACCAATTGAAAATCACCGGAGGTAAAGAAAAATTAAAACCACAATTGGTAATCACCGAAGGTAAATTTCACAGATTAACACAAATAAAAAAATCAGTGTATATCAGCGTTCGGAGATCTGTGTCATTCGCGTTCTATCTTTTTTTTGTCCACGAAATTAAAAATCACTGGAGATAAAAAAATGTCCACTAATTTCACCA
>DAOQAB010000010.1:0-53653 GCA_035353695.1 Prolixibacteraceae bacterium | reverse complement strand
TCATGTTTAATTATCTATTCTTTATCAAAACTTTCTGAATAATGTAAAGCATGTGTTTTTGATCTTCCGGGGTTAGGCTTTCTTTCGACAGGAAGAATTTGAAGCGCATGTTAATGTATTGGATTGGGCTAACCAAAAGCAGCATATAGAGATCGGCTTCGGTGATTTTCTCATCAAGGGCATGAGTTTCTTGTCCCAATTCTTTTAGCCTTTTCAGGAACCCATAAACTTCATTTCGGATATTTGGATCGATAACGAAATTGTAATCGTTTGAAAGTACGTATAAAAATTTCATCTTCACCGGATCTTCATTTGCCAGATGAAAAATGTATTCAATAATTAAATTAACAATGCTGGAAAAAGAATGTTCAGATTCAAGAAATTCTTCAATTTTGCCTACTGCTTCACTGAATACTTCCTGCAGCAATGAGTTTACCAGTTCGTACTTCCCTTTATAGTGCATATAAAAATAGCCAGCAGACACTTTGGCATTCACTGCAATCATCGCTGCCGAAGCACCGCCAAATCCATTATCCACCACCAGTTTCATGGTCGACTCTTTGAGCCTTTTTATCCGGTTGATATCTGTTATCCTGGCCATACATTAATGAATGAATGTTCATTTATTTTACACTGCAAATCTATATTCTTTTAGAAATTGTTCGTTCGTTCGGTTGATGATTTTATGGTTAATTTAATGTAAATTGATTAATTGGTTGATTTTTGCGTTTTTGAAAAAAAGCGATCGTTAAATTTCATTTAATTTGAGGATGAAAAGTATCCATTACGAACAACAATACTGGCTAAAAATTGGTTTGGATGGCTATTCGGCGAAAATGTGATGATGAGATTTGTGGGGATTTAAGGTTCGCTCCTTAGTAAAAAATCATAATCATTTTCGGCTTGAACCGAAAAATATTATCACTATTTTCGGTTTAACTCGAAGAATGAGATGAAATAGAAGAGCAGACTTCTCCTAAGAATGGATAAAATGCAACTATTTCTTTTCGAAAACCAACTCTGAATTCCTGTTTCCCCAGGGGGTCGATGAGGTTTGCTCTATTCTTAACGTTTTGCCATCGTTTTCCAGTTTCCAGATCTCTTTGGAAAGCACCTCTGTCTTTTCACTTCCGCGTGTAAAGGTCGTTTTAGAATCAAATACCAGTTCGTGGTTCTCATTCCAGCTGATTGTTGTTTCCACCGGATTGTTTTGTACTTCCGACATGACTGTCTTACCGTCAGGAACAAAGATGTCGAACGTGAAATTGTCTTCACTCCATTCCACATACGATGTGCGTTCAACCATCAGTTCTTTTGCGGTTTGGATAACTTTTATTTTGTACGGAAGGTTGCTGAATCCTTCGTCCGATTTGCTCTTTTCTTCATTCAGGAACCAGATTCCCTGCATTGCATTGGGCTGAACGTCGATTCCGGGCAAATTGCATTTTTTCCTGAACCGGTTGATTTCATTCGAGTAATCGTTATCTGCCTGAAACAATACACGCGAATCATCTTTTAATTTATTGTATTGTTCATTCGTTGTATTTCGCACCATACCAGCCCAAACGACCCAGTAGCACCAGTCGGGTTGGTTGTCCAGGATTTCAGGTGCAGGAGGGTTTCCAACTTCTCCAAAAGCAAGAGGTTTTCCGTTGGCGAGTTTTTTTAATCCGTCGTAATATTTTTGGTTGAAATCATTTCCGTAGATGTCGATCGAAAGAATGTCAAGGTATTCGTTACCGGGATAGTAATTGGCGAAATCCATGCGGGAATTGTGTGGTCTGTCAACATTCCATACCCAAATAAGGTTGTTCAATTTATGATAATTGACCAGCCGGTTGAAAAGGGCCAGATAGAGTGCTTTGGTCGTATATTGCCCGTCAATGCGGTCGCCCCACCAGAACCAGTTCCCGTTCATTTCGTGATACGGGCGCCATAAAACCGGCACGTGGGCATCGCGAAGCTGTTTCAGAAAATAAGCGACCGTGTCGACCTGTGCGATCCATTTTTTATTCAGAGGGGTTCCTGGCGTGAGTATTTCTTCAAATTGTTCATCGGTTAAACGTCCCTGCACACTTTCCAGCTTTTTGGGATTGGCACAGGGAAGCGGGCGAAAAGTAACTGGTTCGTCGGCAGTGGGAGGAACGGCGTGCCAGCAAAGGGTTACGATGTTGCCCATTTGGTGCTGCCTGATGGCTTCTTTAACAATGTCGGGCCGGGCAAGATATGAATCGGTGTCCCCATCTTTGGCAAATCCCATGTCGGTACTCCAGATGACGGGCGCACTTCCCATGTAATTTTCTGCAAATCTTGAATTCCGGCTGTGTGTATTGGGGTAATTGTGCTGACCCGACAAGGTGTATTTTTCTGAAATAGAATAGATTAGTTCGAGCAGTGCTTTGGCTTCGGGCGAAGCATTGGGCGATACTGGCTGGATATTCTTTTCCGCGGCAATAATATCGAAGTTGATGAAAGTAATCAGAAAAATGATCGCGATAGCAGGTCGTACAAAATTCATGGATTTGAGATTTTAAATTTCGGATGAAAGATAGTAAAACTGTTTATTTCTCAATCTTGAAAATGTAGTCTGAATGTCTCAAATTTGTTCTAATTTGGTAAACAAAAAAGAGAATGCAGCAGATACCTTTACAGGAATTGACCCATCGGAATGAAAAAGTTTTTTTTGCTTTTCGTACCATGGCCGAAAATTACGAGCGTACCGGAGGGAAACCGGATGTCCCGCATCGGCATGATTTTTATACGGTTATGCTGGTGAAAAATGCCGTAGGGAAGCATTTTGTCGACTATGTGGAGTATCCCATTAAACCGGGAATCCTCTTTTTTGTGAGCCCCGAACAGGTTCATCAGGTAATTGTTGAAGAGCCAGTACCCGATGGCGATCTGATCATGTTTAATCCGGAGTTTTTGCTTCGTTATTCCATCAGGGAAGAGTTTGTTCAGAATTTGGGACTCTTTTCGTGTAGTATTGAGACACCTCCATTGAAAGTTCCTGATGAGGAGATGCCCCGTATTTCTTCGCTTTCCAGTGAAATAAGAAAAGCTTTTCTCGACGAGAATTCCTACAAGTTTGAAACGATTGCGGCTTATCTTCAGCTGTTTTTAATTGAATGTAACAAGTTTGCTTCAATTTCAAGCGATCAAAATCCTCAAAACCTTCAAAGCGGAAGGCCTCTGATAAAAAGCTTTAAGAATTTGCTAAACAGTCATTATCCCGACTGGCATAAAGTAAGTGACTATTCCGGTGCTTTAAACATTACTCCCGACTATTTAAACGAAGTACTGAAATCGAACCTTGGGAAATCGGCCAAAGAGATGATCTTTGACCGGATTGTACTCGAATCAAAACGACTTGGTTTGCACACCGAGCTGACATCAAAAGAGATAGCCTATCGCCTTGGCTTCGACGATCCTTCCCATTTCAGTAAGTTCTTTAAGAACGAGACCAATCAATCCTTCTCCGAATTCAGGGTTCAACTGGAAAAAAAGCTGAATCAATAAGTCATACATAAATTGGGAAAATCACTCGTGATGAGTGATTTTCCCGATCTATTTTTGCCTATTTAAAAATAAAAGACAAAAATATCTGAAATATACATCATGATCCCGTTTTTTTACATTGACCAGAGGAAAATAGCACCCTACCTTTGTGGTGTAAAAATTTAAAAATCATGATAACAGTAGTACATAAAGCAAATACAAGGGGACATGCCAATCACGGTTGGCTCGATACCCATCACACATTCAGTTTTGCCAATTATTGGGATCCGGAAAGGGTTCATTTCGGAAATCTGAGGGTTTTGAATGATGACATCATTGCGGCTGGAACCGGTTTTGGAAAGCATCCGCACGATAACATGGAAATCATTACGGTTCCAATTACAGGCAAAGTGCTTCACCAGGATTCGATGGGGCATACGCAAACCATTGGTGTAAACGAAGTACAGGTAATGAGCGCGGGAACCGGAATTTTTCATTCGGAATACAATGCTTCGGAAACCGATGATTTGAGCTTGTTGCAGATCTGGATTTTACCTGAAAAGAGAAACATTAAGCCCGTCTACAATCAACTGCTTTTTGATTCGGAAATGGCTCAAAACAGGTGGCAAATATTGGTTGATGATGAAAATGGGCCGTTGAAGATAAATCAACATGCGGTTATCTCCCGCATATTTTTGGATAAGGGGAAGGAGGTTTCCTATTCGTTGAAAAGAGGATCAGAAAGAAGCTATCTGTTTGTTATCGAAGGTTCAGTCGAGATGGATGGTGTGAAATTTGATGCCCGCGACGGAGTTGGATTGGAAGAAACAAATGAATTTAAAATGAAAGCATTAACAAAAGCCTTAGTATTAAATATTGAATTATAAACTTTAAAAACAGATAATTATGAAAAAGTTAGTTGGAATATTCACACTGGTTCTGTTCGTTGTATTGGCAGCGAATGCTCAGGAACTGAAAATCGATACGTCGAAATCGGAATTAAACTGGACCGGGAAAAAAGTAACCGGCGAACATCACGGAACAATTCAGTTGAAAGAGGGGAGTGTTACATTGAAAAAGGACAAAGTGATTACCGGCAAATTTGTAATCGACATGAATACGATTAAAGATTTAGATTTGCCGGCAGGGGAGTGGAACGATAAGCTGGTGGGGCATTTGAAATCGGACGATTTTTTTGGAGTTCAAACTTATCCGGAAGCAACATTGGTATTGACGGGGAGTACACCATTTACAAACGGAAAAGCCACAGTTGATGGCAAGCTGACTATCAAAGGGATTACCAATCCGGTTCAGTTTGAAGTGACCAAACTTGACAATCAGTATACAGCCCAGATCGTTGTTGACCGCAGTTTGTACAATGTCCGTTATGGATCGGGCAAATTTTTTGAAAACCTTGGAGACAAAACCATTTACGATAATTTCACCATGGATGTGAAATTGGTTACCGAATAAGTTTCTAGTTTCCAGCTGGATGAAGAAAAGGGAGAAGTGGAATTCATTTTTCCCTTTTTTCGTTGCCGGTGTCAGATGTGAACGAGGTTTTCTTGTTTCAGCATGGTTTCTCCTTCCCACCGGTAAGCCGAAAGGGTTTGGGTACGGGTTACACACCGGTCGACGCAGCAAAGGTTGCTTTTTACAATCAAATCATGTTTTTCGAGGCAGTAATGCCCGAAAAAAACCGGTGGCAAATTGTTGGTGTATTCTTCTATGGAAGGAGTGATTTCCTTTGGAATGGTATAAGCCGGAAGTTTAAACCGATTTCCAAAGGACATTTCTTTAAAGGTTTTTCCGTCAGCCTGTTCCCACCATTTGATCCGGAAAACCCGGCGCGAAATCCCTTTGTTGTCTTTCAGTATCAAATCTTTAGGAAGCCGCATTTCAACTCCTTTCACTAGTTCGTTTACTGCCTGGTTCAATTTGTTGTCATCGATATACTCTTTCAGAAAGCTCTTTTTGATTTTGGCTTCACCATTCATGAATTTTTGAACGGTTTCAACATGAGCATCGCTCCATCCTCCGTGAACAACCCGGATGGAGCCCAGATCGAGATAAATTGGAAGATGCCTGAACCATTGGATGGTGTCTTTTAGCTCATCGGGATATTTTGCATATTCTTCAATGGTTTTTATCAACGGAAGTTTTAGGTGTGCAACCTCTTTGACGTAACTTTTCCCCAATTTCGGAAGGGTGAAATAGAGGATTGCATTGAGTTCATGGTTTCCCAAAATAGCCAATGCATTTCCGTTTTCAACCATTTCCCTGATTAAATGGATGGTCTTTCTGATTTCGGGGCCGCGGTTGATATAATCGCCGGTAAAAATTACTTTCCTGCCTTCACAAAAATAGCCCACACTGGTTTTGGTATATCCCAGTTCCTTCAGCATCTTGACCAATAAATCGTAATGGCCGTGAATATCACCGATAATATCGTATTTGCACATCAAATTAGTTGTTTTTTGAAGGAGATTTTATGTTATCAGACTTCAGATTACCAGAAGAAGAATTGTTCTGATAATCTGAAGTCTGATTGATTGTTAGAAAATGCGGTGACCGCCCTGGCCAATTTCAGCAACATAGAACTCGGGTTTCAGCCCGGTCCGTTTTTCATAGTTGGCGCCCACACTGGCAACGAATGTTTCAACGGCTTCGTCTTTTACCAGAGAGACGGTCGATCCGCCAAAACCACCACCCGTCATACGCGAGCCAATCACGCCGTCGATTTTGCGAGCTTCTTCAACCATCGTATCCAGTTCGTTACCGGTAACTTCGTAGTCGTCGCGGAGCGAATCGTGCGAACCGTTCATCAATTTTCCGAAAGCTTCAAGGTTCCCGGCTTTCAACTGGGAAACCGCATCGGTGGTCCGTTTAATTTCTGAAACTACATGACGTGCACGTCTTTTAACCACATAGTCAGCAATTTTATCTTCCACTTTCAGGAATTCATCCCACGAAATTTCGGCCAGGTTATTGATTTTTTTATACGGTTTGATGGCTTCGACAGCTGCTTTGCATTGGGCAACCCGCTCGTTGTATTTCCCCGAATCGAGTGAGTGCGGGCTGTTGGTGTTGCCGATTACAATCTTCACACCGTTAAGTTTCACTGGGACAAGCTCATATTCGAGGGTGTCGCAGTTCAGGAAAATGGCACGGTCTTTTTCTCCCATTCCTGAAGCAAACTGGTCCATAATTCCACAATGAACCCCGGCAAATTCATGTTCTGCCATCTGGCTCATTTTCACCAGGGTGATTTGGTCGAGACCAAATTGATACTGGTCGTTGATTGCAACGGCAGTTACAACTTCAAGGGCTGCTGAAGAAGATAAGCCGGCTCCACCCGGTACATTCCCGTAAATAAGGATATCGGCACCACGGTCAAATGTGAGACCTTTTTTGACAAATTGCGCAATGGTGCCCAGCGGATAATTCACCCAATTCCCTTTCGACAGGGGAGTGGTTAATTTATCGAAGGTTATCTCTTCAGTCACAGGAAGGTTCATTGAAGCGAACCGGAAAAATGGATTGTTTGTTTTTCGAATCAGGAAATTGGTTCCAAAAGTTAACGCACAGGGGAAAACAAAGCCCCCGTTATAATCGGTATGTTCACCAATCAGGTTCACCCTTCCCGGCGAAAAATAGCCGGCAACTTCTCCTTCTCCATACCTTTGGGTGAAAGCATTTTTTAATGTTTTTATATCCATAAATACTGTTCTTATTGTTTTTGAGTCTTTACAAAAATAGAAGTTATTCGATAGAATAAAAATGATATGGTCAGTGAAACATTTTCAAAGGTGGCCAATGGATCGATCTCTTTTGGTTGCCATCCATAATTTGTTTGGTTTGTGAATTTTTTTAAATTCAAAACATATTTTATGGGGGGATAAGGGCAGAAGATACGTGTTGGGATTGTTTAGAACATTCATTTTCAAGTATCAATTTGCTCTTTTCTCTTGATTTTAGGTTCTCAAAAAATCTGGATTATGAAAACTTTAATCGAACTATTTGAACAGAGTGTAGAAAAATTTCCTGAAAATCCGTTGATGTGGGAAAAGGTCGGCGGAAAGTATATCAGTTATTCCTATTGTCAAATCAAAGAAGAGGTTTACAACTTTGGCGCAGGGCTGATTTCGATTGGGATCCAAAAAGGCGATCGCATCGGGCTGATAGCCGAAGGGCGTACCGACTGGCTGGTTGGTGAATTGGGCATGTTCTATGCCGGGGCGATCAATGTGCCGTTGTCGGTTAAATTGGATGCAGGCTCCGAAATCACCTTCCGGTTGAAACATTCGGGCGCACGCATGGTGATTGCTTCCTGGACCCAGGTTGAAAAGGTGGAAGCCATTCGCAAAGATGTCCCTGACCTGGAGAAGATTATTTACCTCGACAAAATAGATGTTCCAATGGAGCACCGTATTAGTTTCCAGTCGATCAAAGAGGCGGGTAAGGAATTTTTGAGCGATCCGGAGAAACGGGCTATTTTTGATCAGATACGACAAAATGTCCAACCCAATGATCTGGCCAACATCTCCTACACTTCGGGTACAACGGCCGATCCAAAAGGAATTATGTTGTCACAATACAATTATGCCGAGAATGTTCGCCAGGCCAATACGCTGATGGATATTACGCAGGATTACAAGACTCTGACAATCCTTCCCTGGGACCACTCGTTTGCCCACACAGCCTGTTTGTATTGTTTTATGTATAACGGGGCAAGTATTGCCGGACAGGAAATAGGGAAGACAGCCATGGAAACGCTGCGTAATATTCCAAAGAATATTAATGAAATTAAGCCCGATCTTATGATGAGCGTTCCCGCCTTGTCAAAATCGTTCCGTAAAAATATCGAGAGCAGTATTCGAGCAAAAGGAAAAACAGCCGAGAAGCTGTTTAATCAGGGGTTGAAGGTGGCATATAAATACAATGCCGATGGCTTTTCCCGGGGAAAGGGACTTCGCATTTTTCTGAAGCCACTGTATGCTTTCTACGACAAAATCATTTTCAGTAAGATACGGGAAAATTTTGGTGGAAATCTGAAGTTCTTCATCGGCGGAGGGGCGCTGCTCGATACCGAGTTGCAACGTTTTTTTGCGGCCATTGGTATCCCAATTATGCAGGGATATGGGTTGTCGGAATCATCACCGGTTATTTCATCCAATGCGTTACATGCTTATAAATTTGGCACTTCCGGAAAATTGGTCAAGCACCTTGAACTGAAGATTTGTGACAACGATGGGAATGAACTTCCAAAGGGCGAAAAAGGCGAAATGGTCGTGCGAGGTGGTAATGTGATGGTTGGCTATTGGAAGAACGAAAAAGCAACGGCTGAAACCATTAAAGATGGCTGGCTTTACACCGGCGATATGGCTTACATGGACCAGGATGATTTTCTGGTAGTGCTTGGCCGTTTTAAAAGTTTGCTGATCTCGAGCGACGGTGAAAAGTTTAGCCCCGAAGGAATCGAGGAGGCCATGGTCGATCAATCGCCTTTTATTGAACAGTGTATGCTTTACAACAATCAGAACCCCTATACTTCGGGGATGATCGTTCCTAATATTGCAGCGATTAACCGGACTTTGGAACAAAAAGGGATCAAACCAGCGACCGAAGAAGGCGATAAGGCAACCCTTACTCTGATTCAAAACGAAATTGATGCGTACAAGAGCAATGGAAAATATGCGGGAATGTTCCCCGAACGATGGTTGCCGGCTACCTGGGTTCTTTTGCCCGATTCATTCAACGAGCAAAACCATCTGATGAATTCAACCATGAAAATTGTCCGTGGAAAAATTGTCGATTACTTTGCCAGCGAGTTGAATTTCCTTTATACTCCCGATGCGAAAAATGTGCTGAACGAGGTCAATTTAACTTCTCTTGCCCAATGGAATAAGGTGAAGGTGAATTAGCTTTTTCGATGTCTGAAATAAGACAACTTTATTTGACCGGTATGAACGAAAAGGTTCCTCTTTTTGTTTAGTATTTAATTTTATTTCAGGCGATGAGAAAGAAAATTATCATTCTGTTGGCAATCGTTGTTCCTGTTGTCGTTTTTCTGGCAGGGCCACGTTTCGAAAAGCCTCATTTGTCGGGTAAGTTGCCAGACATGACGGTTGATGTGCAAAATGTTGGGAGGTTTGTCGATTCCATTGAATCCGCAGTAAAGGTCAGGCCCGACAACGAAGCCCGTATTGTTTGGTCCAACGATTCGTTAAAAAACAAGACCGAATACGTAGTGCTATATCTTTCTGGTTTTGGGGCTAGTTGGTACGAAGGGAACCCAACCCATATCCGTTTTGCCAAAGCGATTGGAGCCAATTTGTATTTGAGCCGGCTGGCATCTCATGGAATCGATACCTCCGAACAACTCATTGATATGTACCCGGCAGCATTGTATGAGTCGGCAAAAGAAGCTCTGCTGATTGCTCAGGCGCTTGGGCGAAAAGTTATTGTGATGAGTACCTCCACCGGGGGAACGCTGGCATTAAAGCTGGCTTCCGATTTTCCCGACCGGGTGAATTCGCTCATCTTGCTTTCACCGAATATTGCGATCAACAATCCGGCCGCTTTTCTGCTTACCGGCCCGTGGGGATTGCAAATTGCCCGGATGGTGGGAGGCGGTTCTCCCTATCGCATTCTCAAGCCCAAAAGTGAGATTGAGCAGAAGTATTGGTATTTGCACCAGCGTTGGGAAGGAGTTGTTTATTTGAAACAACTGGTTGATGCCACCATGAGTCGAGAAGTTTTCCAGAGGGTAAATCAGCCGGTTTTTCTCGGTTATTATTATAAAAATGAAAAGGAACAGGATCCCGTGGTTAAGGTGAGTGCCATGTTGAAGATGTTTGATCAGCTGGGAACCTCTGATTCACTGAAAGTAAAGGTCGCATTTCCCGATGCAGGTGACCATGTAATCGGCTGCTCCGATTTTTCAGGGAGCTATCTGGACGTAGAAGAAGAAATAATGAAATTTGCCCGTCGAATTGGAATTCTTTAATACCAACACAATAAAGATTCATTATTTTCGATATTCAGAATAAAGTCATTAAAGAATGAAGTATTTGTATCCCTTTTTATGGCTCCTTGTCATTTCGGTTTTATCGCTAACCCCTTCGGCAAAAATGCCTTCAGTACATCTTTTCCCCAATGCCGATAAGCTAATCCATCTGGTAATGTATGGCATATTTTCGTTTTTGCTGATGCCTCCATTCAAAGCATCAAGACGAAGGGAATTACGTTTTTTTATTCCGTTCATTGTGTCATCATCGATCGGTATATTGTTTGAATATCTTCAGCTTATGTTGCGAAAAGGTCGGTCGTTCGAGTTTCTTGATATTGTTGCCGATGTTCTTGGAGCTGCGGTGGGTATTTTTATTTATTGGTTGATTGTCAGAAGTCTATCGAAAAGAGAGATTGAAGAATAAGGAATCAAGTTTTTTAATTTGGTCTTATCTAACTCTTTTGAAGTAATATGATTTTTTTAGCTCCCGGTCGTCAAAAGTGTACATTTCGTACGAACGGAAACGGCTAAAGAGTGAAATAATGGCAAAGTCGCCGCCGCAAAACATGAAATGGAGTAAAGCAATTACCAATCCCGAAATAGAGATAATATTGGATGAAGAAAAGAAGAAACACCCCATCCCGGCAATAAATACCGTTATAAAAGGAGCCAGCGCAACAAACAGCATCTCTTCCCGGTTCAAAACCTGGCGGTTTGCTTCGGCATAAAAGAGAAATTTCTTCCATTGTACACCAAAACCAATGTCTCTTTTTCCCAAAAGAAGAAAAGCTGCCGCATGGAGCAACTCATGGATCGGTACCAGTAAAGTGAACGAAAAGAGAACGGAAAGCCCCATAAACAGTAGCTCTTTTTTATGGCTTCCATTTTTGATGAACATTGTGATAAAAAAGGCGAAGATGAAAAACAGCGCAAGTAATGCCAGCATTTGAATAAAACCGTAAAGCCTTATGATGATGGATTTTCGGCATACCTCTTCAGAGATAAACGATTTTAGGTTTGAATATTCTACTTCTTCGATGAGCTCAAATTCGGAATTTTGTAAAAGTTCTTCCGGAGTAAGTAACTGTTTCATTCTTCGCGGTTCAATACCATATTAATGAGCGATTTCAGATCGATTAGCCCAACGGCAAAGGCCACCAGTGAAGAAGCAGCAAGCAGGGCTAAATATCCGATCAACCGGTTGTCGATGTATTTACTGAAGAACCCCAAAACGACGATGAGAATGGCAAAAAGCATGACTTTGAGAATCATCCCCATTTGAGGTTTGAAATGGAAAATCCTGACGGCAATAATTACCTGGGCCAGTGCGGTAACCGATTGGGTGAACAGACTCACAAATGCGGCACCCTGGGCCTGCAATTTAGGGATCAGAATCAGGTTCAACACAATATTCAGAACCATTCCGATAGCTGCCATGATATTCAGCTCCCTGATACTTCCGTTGGCTGTTAGTAACGTGCCGAAGATGTAAGTAGTTGATATTGGAATAAAACCGAACATTAACGTGGCAAATATAGGTGCCGATTCCGCGATATTTTCTTTGTATAGCCATCCCATGATCTCTTCCTGATAGAAAAACGAAGAAAATGAAAGGGTAAGCGACAGAAAAATGATCAGCGAAAAGGCAAAAACAACCATTTCGCCTACGCTTTGCCGGGTTTTAATCATGCGCGAAAAAATGGGCAACAACATTCCGCTGAAAAGTACGCCAAACATCGAAACTGCGTCGAGAAGCCTGAATCCATGGGCGTATAAACCAACCTGCTGCATTCCGTTTTCCGGCAAAAGCCATTCAATCAGAACGGTGTCGAAACGATTGTAAAACGACATCAGAAGGATCAGGATCGCATACGGAAAGGTTTTCTTTAAAAAGACAATGCTGAAATTGAGATTAAAGGCAATTTTTATTTTCCCGGCTTTTTTGAGTACAATTAAATAAATAATTAATGCAGCGATTGCATACGACAGCGTTTGAATGTACACAAACCATTCAATTTTAAAAACACCTCCTGTAATATTGGTAAAGAGGAGTATCCCGCAAAAAAAGATCATAAAAATGCGGTCGAGCACCGACACAAAACTGTCGGTGGTGAACAGGTGCAGGGCACTCAGGTTCGATCGCAGATAGAGAATGAGCTGTAATAGAAATTGATTGAAAATCAGGAAATACAACAGATGGAATTGAACTTTGTTGTAGCCGAAGATGAATCCCATCGAGATACATATAATCGCATAAACGATCGCCAGCATAAATTTGATCCCCAAAATATTTCCCATGTGTTTGGGAAGTAAATGGTGATAGCGTGCAATATTCCGGTTGTTGTAATTGGTAATGCCCATGTCGAGCAAAACATTCATCGTAAGCGACAATGATAGTAAGGAATAATATAAACCATAATCAACACTTCCGGTAATAACCTGAACCGTTCGGTCAATGCCAAACAGCCAGAAGGGTTTGACCAAAACATTGACTGTGAGTAATAGAATAAGGTTAGTAAAAAACTTCCGCTTCAAAGTTGTCGTTCAATTTTTAAAATGGTTCGTAAAGTAACAATCTTTATCCATTATTTCCAACCCCCAAAGCAAAACATTCAGGATGCTTTTTTTCGGGCGATCGATGGAAACCCGGGCATTTCAAAAACAATTTTAATCGAATATATCAAATTATTTTCCTTATTTTGATTGAAGAGAAATTTTTGTTTTACAGAAGGGGGCAACTCTTTTGATTTAGAAAAAAAGTAACGTGAGAATTGCAGTAAACACACAACATCTGTTGAAAGATAAACTTGAGGGAATTGGCTGGTTTGCACACGAATCGTTGTCACGAATTGTAAAGGCACATCCGGAGCATGAATTCATCTTTATTTTCGACCGGACCTGGGACGATTTATTTCTTTATGGGGAGAATGTGATCCCGGTTTCCACCCGGATCCCTTCACGCCATCCGTTTTTGTGGTTCTGGCATTATGAAATGGATGTTCCCCGGATTTTGAAAAAATATAAACCCGATCTGTTTTTTTCACCCGATGGTTGGATTTCTCTGGCTACATCGATCCCAACGGTCGATACCATCCATGATATCAATTTTATACATCGTCCTGGCGATTTGCCTTTTCTGGTTCGGAATTATTACAATTACTATTTTCCAAAATTTGCCCATCGGGCAAAGCGAATTATCACGGTTTCCGAATTTAGCAAGTCCGATCTGGTGAAAACTTTCCGGCTCGATCCATCAAAAATTGATGTAGCTTACAATGGTTGTAATGAGTTGTATTGTGGAATATCTTCGGAGGTGAAGGCTAGTGTTCAGCGGAGGTTCACAGGCGGGTTACCTTATTTTATTCATGTGGGATCGCAAAATCCACGAAAAAATATCCTGGGGCTGCTCGACGCATTTGAATTGTTCAGAAGGAGCGGGAAGACGCCTTATAAGTTGATGCTGGCTGGCGAATCGATGTGGCGGGAGAGTTCGGTGGAAAAGAAACTCGAAGGGATGCAATTTAAAGACGATGTGGTTTTTACGGGCCGCATTTCAACTGAAGTAATGCAACTGGTCCTGTCGAGTTCCGAGGCGTTGGTGATGCCTTCTTTCTTCGAAGGGTTTGGGATTCCGGTGGTTGAGGCAATGTATTGTGATGTGCCGGTAATTTGTTCCAATGTAACCTCTTTGCCTGAAGTTGCCGGGAAAGCTGCTTATTTGGTCGATCCGTTCAATATTCAATCGATTGTCGATGCGTTAGTTGAGGTGTCGACCGATGAAAAACTCCGTGAAAAATTAATTGCTGAAGGGCAGGTTCAGCGGCAAAAATTTAGTTGGGATCATACCGCCAGTGCAGTATGGTCAACCATTGAAAAAGCGTTGGAAAAATGAAGTCGGAATTCGGATTAAAACCTTTTTTTCGGGAAGGTGTGCTGGAAGCAGGTTGTGACGAAGCGGGGCGGGGATGTTTGGCCGGCCCGGTATATGCCGGAGCGGTAATCCTTCTACCCGATTTTAATTTGCCGTTGTTGAACGATTCGAAACAACTGACCGAAAAACTACGATATGAGCTTCGGCCTCTTATTGAGGAAAAGGCAATAGCATGGGCGATTGGTGTCGTTACCAACGAGGAGATCGACCAGATCAACATTTTGAATGCTTCGTATCTGGCGATGCACCGGGCCATTGAACAGTTAAAGCTTCTTCCCGAACATTTAATTATCGACGGAAACCGGTTCAGATCATTTAAGAATATTCCACATACCTGCATTGTGAAAGGCGATGCCAAATTTTTGTCAATTGCCGCAGCTTCGGTACTGGCAAAAACCTACCGTGATGATTATATGGTGAAAATCGATCAGGAACATCCCGAATATCAGTGGCGAAAAAACAAAGGGTATCCAACCGTCGCTCATCGGATCTCGATCGAGAAGTATGGAGAAACTTCTTATCACCGGAAAACATTCCGGCTTTTGCCCGGACCCAAACAAATGGAACTGGGATTTGATTCGTGATTTTAGCGTGTTCGATTATTTGTGTTAATTTGTTTTCATTAATTCCATTTAAACAGATCCTGTCGGTGAACAGTTTTCATGAATTATTCTTACCATTGTTCCCAATTTTTTGAGACCAACAGGAATGAATTGGTTGAGATGTTTTAATTTCATTAAGTTGATTACACGATTTTTAGATATATGAGACATAGAATTTACGCCCTTATTGCAGCTGCCTTTTTTGCAGTTGGTCAGGCTTCCGCGGATGAAGGAATGTGGTTGCCTTCCTTTCTATCCGAAATAAATGTGCAGAAAATGCAGAAAATGGGTTCCGAACTTACGGCCGAAGATATTTTCAACATCAATTCATCGAGTTTGAAAGATGCTGTGATTGTTCTCGACGGCGGTTCATGTACCGGTGAGCTGGTTTCGCCCGATGGACTTTTTCTTACCAACCATCATTGCGGATACGGTGAGATCCAGGAGCATTCGAGTGTGGAAAATGACATTTTGAAAAATGGTTTCTGGGCAAAAAACCGGAAGGAAGAACTTTCGAATCCCGGGAAAACTGTTTCGTTTTTAATCAGGGTGGAAGATGTAACCGATACGATTCTTACGAAGCTGACACCGGAAATGAATGAAGACACCCGCAGGGATAGCATCCGGGCAATCTCTTCCCGTTTGGAGTCGGCTGCTGAAGAGGGTACTGATTATGATGCCGAGGTGAATGACCTTTTTGAATCGAATCGATATTATCTTTTTGTGTATGAAACCTTCCGGGATGTGCGGTTGGTCGCTGCTCCTCCTCAGTCGGTCGGAAAGTTTGGAGGCGATACCGATAACTGGATGTGGCCCCGGCACACCGGCGATTTTTCCATCTTCAGGATTTATACCGATCCCAACGGGAAGCCGGCGGAATATTCGGAAAACAATATCCCTCTGAAGTCCCGTCATTTCTTACCGGTGTCATTGGAAGGGTATCAGGATGGCGATTTTGCGATGGTGATGGGCTATCCCGGATCGACCAATCGTTACCTGACGTCCGAGGGGGTTAACTATGTAATGAATGTTGTAAACGATGCACGGATCAAAGTACGGAAAGAAAAACTGGACATCCTCGCAAATTACATGAATACCGGAGAAAAAGCGACCATTCAGTATGCCAGTAAATATGCCAGGAGCTCAAACTATTATAAATTCAGCATTGGTCAGAACCGTGGGTTAACCCGCTTGAATGTTGTGGAAAAGAAGAGGGCGACCGAGAATCAGTTCCTCTCCTGGGTCAACGCCGATGAGAACCGAAAAAAAGAGTATGGCGAAACCCTGAAAATGATTTCCGATGCTTATATCCATACCGATGACAACAAGGCTGTTCAATACATTGCGGAAGCCTTCCTGCGGGGACCTGAAATTTTCCAGTACGCCAACCGCTTTTCGGATCTTCAGATGAATCTGAAGCAAAATCTTGGTAAAGATGCTGTTGCCCGGAGTGTAAATTCCCTGAAAGAAAAGTTAAACGATTATTATAAGGACTATGATGCGGCGACTGATCAAAAGTTGGTTGCTGCGCTGACAAAGGTTTTTGTTGAGAATGTTTCACCGGTATATTACCCCGAGTTTGTAAAAACAATCAAAGGAAAGTATCAGGGAGATTACGATCGATGGGCTGCCGATCTTTTCAGAAAAAGTATTTTTGATGAAAAAGAGAAAGTTGAAGCTTTCCTTTCGAAACCTAAATTGGCCGTTCTTGCCAACGATCCAGCCTACAAGATTTCGGGACAGATTTATGATTCTTATCGAAAGGCTATAAAAGAAAATGAAACTGATCATACAAATTTGGGGAAAGGTTACCGGCTTTATCTGAAAGGATTGATGGAAATGGAGCCGGAAACTCAATTTTACCCCAATGCCAATTCAACCATGAGGTTAACTTTTGGGAAGGTGGGAGATTATGACCCTGCAGAAGCAGTTCATTACGATTATTTTACCACCTTGAAAGGCTATGTGGAAAAGGAGATACCGGGCGATTGGGAATTTGATGTTTCGCCCAGGTTGAAAGAGCTTTATTATGCCAAGGATTATGGCGAGTATGCCGATAAAGATGGAACCTTACACACCTGCTTTATTTCAAACAATGATATTACAGGCGGAAATTCAGGTAGTCCGGTCATCAATGGAAAGGGAGAACTGATTGGGATTGCCTTCGATGGAAACTGGGAAGCCATGAGTGGAGATATTGCTTTTGAACCCGATCTTCAGCGGTGTATCAATGTTGATATTCGCTTTGTGCTGTGGATGATCGACAAATTTGCCGGTGACAAACAATTAATTGATGAAATGACGATTGTCAAGTAAACAAAGACATTCTTTTTTCATAAATTTGGCGACCAATTCACAAAAGTATTAAGTAACCTTTTTTGAACGAAAATGCCCTATAAAGTAACAATTTATACTGATGGAGCTGCAAGTGGCAATCCTGGCCCCGGAGGTTATGGAGTTGTTATGAAATGGGGGCCGCACCGAAAGGAAATTTCGGCTGGTTACCGGCACACAACCAATAACCGGATGGAGCTTCTGGCGGTGATTGTGGCTCTGGAATCGTTGAAAGTCGATCATTGTGAGGTGACCATTTACACCGACTCAAAATATGTAGCCGATGCGGTAACGAAAGGGTGGTTGTTTACTTGGGTGAAAAACCGCTTTAAAGGAAAAAAGAATCCTGACCTTTGGCTCAGGTTTTTAGATAGTTATAAAAAACACAAGGTTAACTTTGTCTGGATCAAAGGCCATGCAAATATACCTGAAAACGAGCGTTGTGACCAATTAGCCGTCGAAGCATACCAACAAACAGATCTGCTCGAAGATGCAGGTTATGAAGCCGAAATATAAATTGAATTATGGGTTTGATTTACAATCTGGGAATTAAAACATTTATTCTGGGAGTAAAAATTGCATCACACCAAAATCCCAAAGCAAAACAGCTAGTTGCAGGAAGAAAAGGTCTGCTTAAACGAATTAAGAAAGAACAGGATCCCAAGGAGAAAGTGATTTGGGTGCATTGTGCTTCTCTTGGCGAATTCGAGCAGGGACGGCCACTCCTCGAAGAGATCAAACGGAATTATCCGGAGAAAAAAATTGTGCTTACGTTCTTTTCTCCTTCCGGGTATGAAGTCCGAAAAGATTATAAACAGGCCGATTACATTTATTATTTGCCATTTGATACCCGCAGGAATGCCCGGCGTTTCATTAAATATTGCAATCCGGAAGTCGCTTTTTTTATCAAATACGAGTATTGGAAGAACTTTCTTTCCATTTTGAAGAAGAAGTCGGTTCCCACCTATTTTGTTTCGGCCATTTTTCGAAAAGATCAACTCTTTTTTAAATGGTATGGAGGTTGGTACCGGAAGATGTTGAAAAAGGTTACCCATTTCTTCCTTCAGAATCAGGAGTCAGCCGAATTGCTTAAGTCGTTAAAGATTGATCATTATACCGTTACCGGCGATACCCGTTTTGATCGGGTGGCTCATGTGTTTGAGAGCGTGAAACCCATTCCCGAGATTGAAAGGTTTTTGGGTTCTCAGCGGGCTATTATTGCCGGCAGTAGCTGGAAGGCCGAAGAAGCCCTGTTGATGCAGTACAATCGTATCAACCCCGGGTATAAAATGATCATTGTTCCTCACGAAGTAACGACAGAAAATATCCAGCGAATAAAAGGCCAGTTTAATGGGAACTCGGTTTGCTTAAGTGAGTTTTCGTCGGTGAAGGGAAACGACAAGAATGTTCTGATTGTTGATTCCTATGGAATGTTGACGTCCATCTATCAATACGGGCTCATTGCACTTGTTGGAGGCGGTTTTGGCGTAGGAATTCATAATGTGCTTGAGGCGGCTACTTTTGGAATGCCCGTAATTATTGGCCCCAACTATGAAAAATTTCAGGAAGCGGTCGATATGGTCGACCTTCATTGTGCTTTTTCGGTTAACAATATTGAAGAGTTTAATGCAGTAATGAATACACTTTTGAAAGACCCGTCATTGGTGCTGACCATATCAAAAACTGCATCCGATTATGTGAAGGCAAACGTTGGGGCAACCCCCAAAATCCTCCATTTTGTTTTTAACAACTAATTGTTGATTTTTATTCCAATTATTTTTTCTCCGGGTATTGACTTTTATTTGTAAAAGCTTTATGTGAAATATTTGCTTTTCATAAAAGATGTTTTATTTTTTGTGAACTTTTTGATCTTAAGCAATATTTAGTGTTTTGTATGTCAGTTTGTTGATGTTTGAAAGTTGAAAACTTATTAATAACTTCCGGTCTATTTCTTCACCAATATTGTATTCTCTATACTAACTTCGGTAACGTAAATTTTCATGAAAACCAAGTATTGCATCAACCTATTTTTTAACCCTTAACCCCTTTTTTAGTTGTATTATGGAACTAGAAAATGTAGAAGTTGTTACCAACAAAAAGAAAATTTTCTCATCGGAAGAAGCGTTCCAGGCCTCATTGAAGTATTTCAAAGGGGATGAACTGGCAGCCCGGGTCTGGGTGAATAAGTATGCGCTGAAAGATTCTCAGGGAAGCATTTTTGAGTTAACCCCGGATGACATGCACCACCGATTAGCAAAAGAGATTGCCCGAATCGAAAAAGCGTACGAGAATCCGCTCTCCGAAAAAGAAATCTACGAAGTACTCAAGGATTTTAAGTACATCGTTCCTCAGGGAGGTCCAATGACTGGTATTGGAAATGAGTTTCAGGTAGCTTCGCTTTCAAACTGTTTTGTTATCGGGAATGATGGAAATTCAGATTCTTATGGTGGAATCATGAAAATCGATCAGGAACAGGTACAGTTAATGAAGCGTCGCGGTGGAGTGGGGCACGATTTGTCTCACATCCGGCCCAAAGGTTCGCCAGTAAAAAATTCAGCGCTTACGTCAACCGGGCTGGTGCCTTTTATGGAGCGTTTTTCCAATTCAACCCGCGAGGTTGCTCAGGATGGCCGGAGAGGCGCATTGATGCTTTCTGTTTTGGTAAAGCATCCCGACGCCGAGCAATTTATTGATGCTAAGCTGGAGCAGGGAAAAGTGACCGGTGCAAACATATCGGTCAAAATCGACGACGAGTTCATGAAGGCGGTGGCCGATGATCGGGAGTATATCCAAAATTATCCCACCTATTCATCGAATCCGATGGTTGAACGGAAAACAAAAGCGAAAGATTTATGGAATAAAATTGTTCATAATGCCTGGAAATCAGCGGAACCTGGAATCTTATTCTGGGATACCATTATTCGGGAATCATTACCCGATTGTTATGCCGATCTGGGCTACCGGACTGTTTCCACCAATCCTTGTGGTGAAATTCCATTGTGCCCGTATGATAGTTGCCGCTTATTGGCGATCAATTTATACTCTTATGTCGATAAGCCTTTTACAAAAGAAGCCCGTTTCAATTTCGATTTGTTCAGAAAGCATATTGGATTGGCACAACGAATAATGGACGATATCATCGATCTGGAAATGGAAAAAATTGACCAGATTCAGAAAAAGATTGAAGCCGATCCCGAATCACATGAGATTAAAGCCACCGAGCTGAATTTGTGGAAAAACATCCGCAAAAAGGCGAAGGAAGGCCGTCGTACCGGTATTGGCATTACTGCAGAAGGCGATATGCTGGCCGCGTTGGGGTTACGTTATGGTAGCGAGATTGCGGTTGATTTCTCCGAAGAGGTTCACAAAACCGTAACACTCGAGGCGTATCGGGCATCGGTTAAAATGGCCACGGAAAGAGGAGCTTTTGCCATCTATGACGCAAACCGAGAAAAGAATAATCCTTTTATCCAGCGTATAAAAGCAGCCGATCCGGGACTCTATTCCGAAATGGTGCAACACGGTCGCCGAAATATTGCGCTTTTGACAATTGCTCCCACCGGAACAACCAGTTTGATGACGCAAACCACATCGGGAATTGAACCGGTGTTCCTGCCGGCTTATACCCGCCGCCGTAAAGTGAACCCGAACGATAAGGATGTTCAGGTCGATTTTGTGGATGAAGTTGGCGACAGCTGGGAAGAGTACCGTGTTTTCCACCATAAATTCCTTACCTGGATGGAGGTGAACGGGCACGATATTTACAAGAAATATACAAAGGAAGAGCTTGATGAACTAGTTAGATTATCACCTTATTACAAAGCATCCTCAAACGATGTCGATTGGCTGAGCAAAGTTCGTATGCAGGGAAGAATCCAGAAATGGGTTGACCATTCGATTAGCGTGACGATCAATATGCCGGAAGATGTTACCGAGGATTTGGTCAATCAGGTTTATATTGAAGCCTGGAAATCGGGGTGCAAAGGAGTGACTGTTTACCGAGAAGGTTCTCGTGCCGGTGTTTTGATTTCCGACAAAAAGAAGAAAGAAGAACCGGTGTTGGTGGAATCGATTTTCCCGACCAAACGTCCGGAATGTCTCGAAGCCGATGTCGTTCGGTTCCAGAATAACCGTGAAAAATGGATCGCTTTTATTGGGTTGATCGATGGTCGTCCGTATGAAATTTTTACCGGATTAGCCGATGACGAAGAAGGCCTTCTAATCCCACGATCGGTAACGAAAGGTACCATCATCAAGAGGAAAGATGGCGATGAAAGCCGTTACGACTTTCAGTATGCCAATAAAAGAGGATACAAAACAACGATGGAAGGCCTTAACTATAAATTTGAGCCCGTTTTCTGGAATTATGCCAAGCTGATCTCGGGAACATTACGTTACGGAATGCCTATCCATAAGGTCGTTGAGCTGGTTTCGAGCCTTTTGCTGAACGATGATTCAATCAATAATTGGAAAGCCGGAGTTGCCCGGGCCCTTAAAAAATACATACCCGACGGCACCTATGCCGAAGGTGCGGTATGTGGAAATTGTGGCTCCGACAAATTAATCTATCAGGAGGGTTGCCTTACCTGTAAAGATTGCGGCCATTCCAAGTGCGGTTAACTATAAATATCCATAAATGAATGATGGAAGCAGTACCAATCTTCGGTGCTGCTTTTCATTTTTTTGAAATTTTAAGTATTCAACACAAAATCAATTATCTTTGTATTGGTAAAAAATAAGAAATTAACTTTTTGTCTGAAAATGAGAAAAATAGTTGTCGTTTTCCTGTTTCTTACGGTCGTTTTTATTTCCTTAAGAATGCAAGGTCAGTCTTCGTTACATACCCAAATTTCTGTTCCGCAGTCCAATACCGAGAATTTTACCGATGACCATTTGAAGATTCATTGCGATCCCCGTGTCGATACCCTGATCCAAATACATCGCGAGGAAAATATCCGCAAAACAGGAATTGAAGGTTACCGGGTACAGATTTTTCAGGGGAATAAAGACGCTGCCTATCAGGCCAAAGCCAGGTTCCTTTCGACATATGAGAATATGAAGGTGTATGTGTTGTTTCAATCTCCTGATTTTAAGGTACGTGTTGGTGATTTTCGAACAAAAAGCGAAGCTCTGAAATTGAGAAACCAGCTTAAAAATGAATTTCCTTCCGTATTCATTATTGATGATTTAATCAGTTTGCCTGAAATCGATGAAAGTAAAGCCGGGCTATGACGGTTTCTTGTTCTTTTCATTTTCATTTCTTTCTCAAATCCATCGGCAAGTCGGTTGAACGATTCTTCTTTATTCCTTTTGTTGTATTTTTCCGATCTATTTAGATATAGATTACTGATTACCAGTTGTTTTGATTGTTCTGTGTTTTTTTTCTTCCCTTTATGAAAGAATTAATTAATTATTCCATATAACATATTGATATTTAGTAAATAAATTTTTAAATTAATCATGAATTGGAAAAGGTTTCTTTTCCTTTTTTGGGGGACTAAAAAAAACAGCAAAAACAAAAAAAATGATTTTATGGAAAATATAATCGACATTCTGGAAGAATATAAAAAGCTTGATACAACGGTCAAGAAGGAAAATTTTGTTGCCGACGGATTTGAAAAAAAGAGTAGGAGATGGGAAAAAATCTACTTTAAGTTACTCATTGAAGATATCAATGAAACGTTTATTTTTGGTTATCCAATAAATGAAAAGGGAGAAAAAAGTGATCATGAGGTCTACATTCATTATCATAAAACAGCTTTTTTTCAAAAATTCCCAATTGTTGCCAGGGCAATTATCCGTCAGATACGGGCAAAAAGCACAAACGATATCCTTGAGGGGGTTGCTTCGCTTGAAGAGATGGAACCGATGGTGATTTTGCGGCTGAAAGAATTAACACAATAAAACGTTAAAGATTAGCTCGATGAGCTAACCTTTAACGTTTTGAATTTTGAGTATCTTATCGGTGAAGCTTTTTAATCAGCCTCGCCAGTTTTGAAGCATTCCGGTTACTCAGATAAGTTTTGATATGCCGGTCTTTCTTTGCATCATAGATATCTTTGATGGTCACAAGAATTCCTGTTTCTTCAACATCCCCAAATGTATCATTGATTGCAGTTCCGAATGAACGCATCGTGGGTGAAAGGTTCATATAGGCATTTACAAGAGGAGGAATGTTTTCACCCAGACTACGGACTTTCTTCGAAAGAATTTTGTAATCATCTTTTATATTGTTGTTGGTGAAGACTTTCTCGTATTTTTGGAAATCAATCCTGATCAAATATTTTTCTTTTGGATAAACCAACTCTTCGTGGTCGTTAAAATACTTGTTAAGGAAAGCCAAAATATAGTTCCGGGCTTCTAAGTTGAAGTGAGTGTACATGGTAACTTTCCCAAAATAGTATCTCATTTCGGGGTGATCGACAGACAAGGCACCCAACCCATCCCATAAATTATCGAGAGCATAAAGGGCTTTGGCTCCGGCTTTACTCGATTGGTAATCAGGATGGACAAAAGAACGGCCCAACTCGATGGTGTAAGGAAGATATTCGGTTGTAAATTTCTCGGTAAAATGGAATAAGTGGGAAGTCGCAATGTTGGGCTCCCCCTGAGCATTATACGATAAATTATTCCCCAGCAGATAGCGGTATCCACCCAGAATTTCTCTCGAATCAGGGTTCCATACAATTAATTGTTTATAGGGAATTTCGCAAGTGTCGTAAAAGTCGATATCGGTTTCCATACCGGTACCACCTCCTGCATGCCGGAAGGTAATCTCACGCAGACGTCCAATTTCGTGCATGATATTGGGGGAGTTATGAGCGGTAACAACATACAGCTGGTTGCCTCCTTTGTTGGTTTCCCTGAGAAATTTATCTTCGGTAAGCTCTGACTCGATCTGGTCTGTTGGGAGTTTTGGAACAATTTCCTTCATATAAATGAGTTTTCAATTTTTACTAGGTTCTTTAATAAAACCTATTTTACCTGTTGGGGCAATTGATAGGTTATTTTTTTTATTTCGCTGGCCCATTCCAGTGGCTTTTTCGTATGATCAAACGTGCGGTAGGAGATAGGCTTGCCAATGTAGATTTTAAAAGTTTTGTTTTGATGCTTAAATAATTCATCAACAAGGTACAGCATCTCAATGTTTAATTTGATCCGAAAGAATTTACGGATTTTTGAAAGGTTGTAAAAGAAGTTTGAATTACGTCCTTCAAAAAAGATGGGGATAATGTCTTTTTTATATTCGACGGCCTTTTGGATAAAGTGCTTTTGCCATTGAAGATCAACAATTTTCCCTTTTATTTTGCGGGAACACAATCCGGCAGGGAAAATCAGGATCTGATCGTTTGATTTGTATAGTTGTTCAACTAAAATCAACGAATCGCGTGATTGGGTTCCAACTTTATTGATTGGAACGAACCAATCTTTTAGTGGCGGAACCATCCCAAGCAAAAAATCGTTGGTCAGGCAACGTGTATCGCCAAAATTTTCGTTCAAAATTTTTAAAATAATGCCACCGTCTGCTCCTCCCAACGGATGGTTTCCTACGAATATAAATTTCTGGTCTTTAGGAACATTTTCAATGCCAAAAAGTTCATGATGCAGGTTGAGGTAGTTGAGTGTTTCATCGACAAATTCGATGCCTTTTAACTGACCATAGTTTTTCATGATCTCGTTTAACTCTTTTAAATGTAGAATTTTGGACAACCAACGATATACAAATCCAGGAATTTTTCTGGCGAGTTTCTGATTTTTCCCGCTAATAATATTCCGTATATCAATTGGTTGGAAATTGTTCTGTTGGTTTTCCCCTTCCATCCTTTTTTCATTGAGCACCGAAAAATACGAAAATTTTTTGTTCAAAACCGATCTGTCCCCAAATAGGAGCTATTTGTTATCAGATTTTAATTTTATGGTATAGGGTGTATTCTGAAACGGGGCATCAATTTCTTCGGCGAGGGTTTTTAACAATCATTTATTATTCCTTGCAGGAAAAGATTTTCAACAAATTGTTGAAAAGTTTTTGGGAAAAGGAATGGAATAAGGTGGAATAAGGTGGAATAAAATTGTAATAAAGTGGAATAAGTTTTATTTTTGAACATTATTTGACTAAATCTATATGCCCGAATTTTCGAATCAGTATAATGCCACGATTGATGATAAGGGGAGGGTCGTTTTACCTTCCGCTTATAAACGTGAATTGGGCGATTCGTTCGAATGGGTAATGACTGTTGAATTAGACCCATACGAAAAATGTCTGAACTTATATCCTGTCAATTCCTGGCAAAAACGATTGGAATTTATCAAATCGAAATTGAATCCAAACGACCCCAAACAAAGCCGGCTTTTGGATCGGTTTTACCAGAATTTTGTGAAGATTTCAGTAGCTGAGAACGGACGATTAAATATTCCCAATTCATACTACGAAAAAAAGGGGATCACGAAGGATGTGATATTTACCGGTCAGGGGGATCGCATTCGTCTGTGGGATGCTGAAGAATATCGGAAGGCTATGTTGCCCGATGATGAATTTAGTAATCTTTTTGAAGAATTCCTTGGTGGCGGAACTAACTCTTAATCGCATTTCATGGAAACCAATTATCACATACCGGTATTGTTGAATGAATCCATTGAAGGGTTGGCAATTGCTTCAACTGGAATTTATGTCGATGCTACGTATGGCGGTGGCGGTCATTCCCGAAAAATATTGGAGCAATTGGGCAATGGTACGCTGATTGCCTTTGACCAGGATGTGGACGCCCGATACAATATTATTGATGATCAACGACTGATTTTTGTCCATCAGAATTTTCGGTTTCTTAAAAATTTTCTTCGCTATCATGGTTTTGAGCAAGTTGATGGTGTGTTGGCCGATTTGGGCGTCTCTTCGCACGATTTTGATGTGCCCGACCGGGGGTTTTCTTTCCGTTTTGAGGGGAGACTCGATATGCGGATGAACCAAACGGCGCTAAAAACAGCTGAACAGGTTATAAATGAATATGAAGAAAAGGATTTGGAGATGATTTTCCGTGACTATGGTGAGTTATCGAATGCCCGGAAAACCGCTTCGGTTATTGTCGAATCACGTCAAAGAAATCCCATACGAACCACACAGGAATTATGTAGCGTGCTTGAACCGCTGGTGCCTCAAAAAGCCGCCAATAAATATCTGGCCAAAGTTTTTCAGGCTTTACGGATTGAGGTAAACCAGGAACTCGATGTGTTGAAATCGTTCCTGAACGATGTGGTTGATGTCTTGAAACCAGGTGGTAGGTTGGTGGTTATAAGTTACCATTCGCTGGAAGACCGTTTGGTGAAGAACCTGATTCAAAAAGGTGGTTTTTCGGGTGAGGCTGAGAAAGACTTTTATGGAAATGTACAGGCAAAATTCCGACCGGTTTGTAAAAAAGCAATTGTCCCTTCGGAAGAAGAGGTAAGAATAAATCCAAGGGCACGGAGTGCCAAGTTGCGGATAGCAGAAAAAATATAAAATGGCTGATAGTTCCAAAAAACATACGAAGCTTAGTTTTAAGCAGATCATTCTGGGGAATATCCTTGTAACCGAAGGGGTCACCAAATGGTTTCCGGTTGTTGGGCTAATTACATTTATGGGGTTGGTAATGATTTCGTCGCATTTCCGGGGTGAGAAAATATTGAGGAAGATGGTGGTTGTTCAGGACAGTGTCAGAAATCTGCGTTCTCAGTCTGCAACTATTGAAGCCGAGTTGATGGTTCGTACCCAGTATTCAACCGTAATGAAAGATGTGCAGAAAAAAGGGCTTGGCTTAGTTCAGTCGGATGAACCTCCGGTAAAAATATATGTGAAAAAGTAGCGAATGAATTTGAGAAAGACCATATTATCCCGTTATGGATTGCTTCTTGTTTTGCTTTTCCTTTTTTCCTTTGCAATCATGGCTAAGGTTGTATTGATACAGCTGACCGGAGGTGCAAAGTGGGGGAAGAAACTGAAATTCGTCGATGACCGAACGGAAGTAATTTATGGCAACCGGGGAAATATTTGTTCTTCCGATGGTGGAATTTTAGCCACATCGGTTCCTTCTTATCAAATTCGTTTCGACTTGGGAGCGCCGGCAGTAAGGGCTGTATTCCATAGTCAGGTTGATGAATTAGCTGTTTGCCTGGCACATTTGTACGGCGACCGGTCGGCTACTCAGTTTAAGAATGAATTGGAAAGGGCTTATAAAAATAAAGCAAGGTATTATCTGGTGCACCCTCGTAAAATCAGTTATGATGAGTTGGTGCGAGCCAGTAAGTTCCCAATTTTTGAAAGAGGAAAATTTAAGGGAGGGTTTATTCCCGAACAAGAATACATGAGGGTCATGCCTCACGGAAAACTCGCCTACCGTACCGTTGGGTTACTAAGCAAAGGTGCGGAAGATGGTAGTCAGGGAAATGTTGGTTTATCGGGTATTGAACGACAATTTGAAGATCATCTACGGGGCGATGCGGGTGTTGCAATCCAGCAAAATATTTCGGGGAGATGGGTTAATATCGTTGCCGATGAGCCTGATAAAGGAAAAGATATTATCACAACAATCAATCTTCATCTGCAGGATGTCGTTGAAAGCAACCTGCGAAAGCAGCTCGAATTTAGTCAGGCTGAATATGGCTTGGCGGTGCTCATGGAAGTGAAGACCGGTAAAATCAGAGCCATTGCGAATTTGGGCAAGACCGGTAACGGATATCAGGAGATTTATAACTATGCCATTGGGCATGAAGGGTGTACCGAGCCTGGCTCCACGTTTAAACTGGTTTCGCTGATGATTGCAATGGAAGATGGAAAAGTCGACACTTCCGATGTGGTCGATGTGGGGGATGGTAGCTGGAAGTTCTTTGACCAAACAATTTATGACAGTGATTATGGCAAAGGCACCCATGGGAAGATGACCATGAAACAAATTTTTGAACGTTCATCCAATGTGGGCGTTTCAAAAATCATTTACAGAAGTTATAAAGGCCATGAAAAGGACTTTATCGACCGTGTATATAGTCTCGGGTTTAACGAAAAGTTAGATTTAGGATTTCAGGGCGAAGCGAAACCGTATGTAAAGTATCCAACCGACGACAACTGGTGGGGAACTTCTCTGGCATGGATCTCGTATGGATACGAAATTCAGCTTTCTCCCCTTCAGATATTGACATTTTACAATGCGGTAGCCAACGATGGGAAGATGATGAAGCCCATGTTTGTTGAAGCGATTGCCGAGAACGGGAATATTGAACAAGAGTTTAGTACGCATGTCATGAAGTATTCGATTTGTTCAGACCGGACATTGCGGCGGATGCAGAGAATGCTTGAAGGCGTGGTCGAAAGAGGAACTGCCAGTGGAATCCATACGTCGAAATACAAAATTGCCGGTAAAACCGGAACGGCTAAAATCGCCGATCGGAACAAAGGCTATGCCGAAGGGAAGTACCGTGCTTCGTTTGCCGGTTATTTTCCGGCCGACGATCCAAAATATTCCTGCATCGTAGTGATTTCTGAACCTCAGGGAGCTTATTCCGGTTCATCGGTTGCGGCTCCGGTATTCCGGAATATTGCCGATTGTGTCTACGCAACCGACCTAACACTCGATTTTGCTCAAAAGAAACCGGATTCATCACCCCGGTTGCCTTCAATCATGAATGGGTTATATCCTGAAACAAAAACTGTTTGCCGTGAACTCGGAATCCGTTATAAATCGGCGGAGAGAGGAACTGATTATGTGACAACCATTGAAGGGGAAAAGTCGGTTGAAATGAAATCTCGAAAATTGCAGGAGCTCATGATGCCCAATGTGTTGGGTATGGGAGCTACCGATGCGGTCTATCTGATTGAAAAAGCAGGCATGAAAGCAAGTGTCAATGGCGTTGGACGGGTATTGAGGCAATCGCCTCAGCCAGGCACAAAATGCCAGCGTGGGCAGCGTGTTAGTCTTTCTTTAAGTTAATTATGAATTAATTGCATTGAAGATATGATACAGTTAAAAGAATTAATCGATCCTGTTGATCTCCTGAAAATAGTTGGAGATGAAAACCTTGTGGTTTCGGGTTTGGCCTTTGACTCCCGAAAAGTTGAACCGGGTTTTATCTTCTTTGCAATAAAAGGGGTTTCAAACGATGGGCATCAGTTTATTGATGTTGCCGTATCAAAAGGAGCAACCGTCGTTGTGTGTGAGGTGATGCCTGAACCGGTTCCTGTTGGGGTAACCTTTGTGCTGGTCGCTAATTCGATGGTTGCCTTAGGTAAGATGGCTTCGAAATTTTATGGCGAACCTTCCAAAAAAATGAAGCTGGTGGGAATTACCGGAACCAATGGAAAAACCACAACGGTTACGTTGTTGTACCGGTTAATGAATGCTCTTGGGCATAAAGCCGGTTTGATCTCAACCATCCGGTATATGGTGTTCGATGAAGAATTACCTGCCAGCCATACCACACCCGACCAGTTGCAATTGAACCAACTGATGGGTAAAATGGTTGATGCGGGTTGTGACTATTGCTTTATGGAGGTCAGTTCCCATTCCATCGATCAGAACCGGATTGCCGGGTTGGATTTCGACGGAGCTATTTTTTCCAATATAACCCACGATCATCTCGACTATCACAAAACGTTTGATGCCTATATTAAGGCAAAGAAGAAATTCTTTGATGAATTGAAGCCAGAAGCATTCGCTATCACCAATGTCGATGACAAGAATGGAAATGTAATGCTTCAGAATACCAAAGCAAAAAAAATCACCTATTCCCTGCGCGGAATGGCCGATCATAAGTGCAAAATTCTGGAAAGCCACTTCGATGGTACCTTGATAATGATTGATGGTGCTGAATTGTGGACCCATTTTGTGGGGAAATTCAATGCCTACAATTTGCTGGCGGTTTATTCCGCCGCCCTTTCTCTCGGTTTTGAAAAGGAAGATATCCTTAAGGAGTTGAGCAATATGCAGCCGGTGGATGGCCGTTTTGAAGTGATCCGTTCGTCAACCGGGATTTATGCCATTGTCGATTATGCCCACACTCCCGATGCCCTGAAAAATGTTTTGTCAACAATTAATGACGTGCGTTCGGGGAATGTGAAACTGATTTGCGTCGTTGGGGCTGGTGGCGACCGCGACAAAACCAAACGCCCCGAGATGGCTGCGATTGCCTGTGAATTGAGTGACAAGATCATTCTAACATCCGACAATCCACGTACCGAAGACCCGTTACAAATCCTGAAAGATATGGAAGCTGGGGTTAATGTGGTAAACCGTAAGAAAGTATTGACAATTTCGGATCGGCGCGAGGCCATAAAAACAGCCTCGATGCTTGCTCTTCCCGGTGACATTATCCTGATTGCCGGGAAAGGCCATGAGCCTTATCAGGAGATTATGGGCGTGAAATATCATTTCGATGATCGGGAAGAAGTAAAGAAAATATTTGAAATCCTTAATTTGTAAGAGATGCTGTACCATTTATATAAATTGATCGAAGCGTTGGATATTCCCGGACTGGGGGTACTTCAATATATTTCTTTCAGGGCTGCGGCTTCAATTATCCTTTCGCTGGTTATGACCATGATTTTTGGTAAGAAAATTATCCGGTTGTTGCAGAAGAAGCAGATTGGCGAGGATATCCGAAATCTGGGACTCGAAGGCCAGATGCAGAAAAAGGGAACTCCTACCATGGGAGGTTTAATCATTCTTGGATCGATATTGATTCCAACCCTTCTGTTTGCACGGTTGGATAACATTTATACATGGTTGATGATTATCACGACGGTTTGGCTTGGTTTGATTGGTTTTGTCGACGATTATATTAAGGTTTTCCTGAAGGACAAACAAGGTTTGGCTGCTAAATTCAAAGTCATTGGGCAGGTCTCCCTGGGTGTCATTGTTGCTGCTACACTTTTTATTAACGACGATGTGGTTGTCAGGGAGAAAGTGAAAGATGATGAAGGCAAGTATATTACCGAAACGACAGTGAATCCAAAAACAGGGAAACCGGAGATAATTTATCAAACCAAAGATGTTAAATCAACGGCAACAACCCTTCCTTTTGTGAAGAATCAGGAGCTTAATTACCGCTGGTTTGTGAAATTTCTGCCCGATGGTATTGAGGAAAATGCGGCATGGATTTTTTATATGCTGGTTATTATCTTCGTTATCACCTTGGTTTCCAACGGAACCAACCTAACCGATGGGCTCGATGGCCTGGCGGCGGGGACTACGGCTATTAGTGCGGGAACGTTGGGGCTGCTCGCTTATGTGAGTGGTAATGTGATGTTCTCCGAGTATTTGAATATCATGTATATCCCCAACATTGGCGAGCTATCCGTTTTTATGGCCGCTTTTATCGGGGCAACCGTGGGTTTCCTTTGGTTTAATGCCTATCCGGCCCAGGTGTTCATGGGCGATACCGGAAGTTTGGCGTTGGGCGGTATCCTGGCTGTTTTTTCCATCATCATCCGGAAAGAAATTATGATTCCCCTGTTTTGCGGAATCTTCATCATCGAAAGTATTTCGGTGGCATCGCAGGTTACCTGGTTTAAATATACGAAGCGGAAGTATGGGGAAGGCCGAAGGATTTTTCTGATGGCACCGCTCCATCATCATTACCAGAAGAAGGGGATCCCGGAGGCTAAAATTGTTTCGCGCTTTTGGATTGTAGCCATTCTGCTGGCAGTGATCAGTATTGTAACATTAAAGGTTCGTTAATGAAGGATCGTTTAGTCATATTAGGCGCCGGTGAAAGTGGCGTGGGTGCAGCAATTCTTGGTGTAAAACAGGGATTTGAGGTGTTTGTTTCTGATTCAGGAACCATTAAAGAAGATTTCCGTAACGAGATGCTTTCCCGGAAAATTGATTTTGAAGAGGGACATCATACCGAGGAGTTGATCCTGAATGCCAATTTGATTATCAAAAGCCCCGGAATACCAGATAAGGCCCCGGTTATAAAACATTTGGTAGAGAATAGTATTCCCATTATTTCTGAAATTGAATTTGCTTCTCGCTATTCGACTTCCAAAATGATTTGCATTACCGGGAGTAATGGAAAAACAACAACGACCACCCTGGTTTATGAAATATTCAAGCGAGCTGGTTTAAACGTGGGGCTGGCTGGGAATATCGGTTTTAGCCTGGCCCGTCAGGTTGCTGAATGCTATTTCGATTATTATGTGATTGAACTGAGCAGCTTTCAGCTCGACGGAATGTATCAGTTTAAGGCCGATGTTGCCGTTCTGATGAACATTACCCCCGATCATTTAGACCGGTATAACTACCAGATGCAGAACTATGTCAACTCCAAGTTCAGGATTACTCAAAATCAGGGGAAAGATGAGGTATTTGTCTTTTTTGCCGACGATCCGGTAACCTGTAAGGAGTTAGAAAGCAGAACTCTTCAGTCGCAAATGATGCCATTTACCCTTGGTGAAAACACAACGGGTAATGGAGCATGGGTTTCAAACGAGAAAATTATTGTAGCATATAACGAAAAGAAATTCGAAATGTCAATTCATGATTTAGCCTTACAAGGCAAGCACAATACTTGTAATTCGATGGCGGCGGCTATTGTCGGAATGGTTTCAGATATTAAAAGTGATTTTATCCGGGAGTGCCTTTCCGACTTTCAAGGGGTTGAACATCGGCTCGAAAGATGTTTGACTGTGCATGAAATTGAGTTTATCAATGATTCAAAAGCAACCAATATCAATTCAGCATGGTATGCTCTTGAATCGATGACCCGGCCGGTGGTTTGGATTGTGGGAGGAGTTGATAAGGGGAACGATTACAGTGAACTCGAAAGTTTGGTGAAATCAAAAGTGAAATCGATTGTCTGTCTTGGGAAGGACAATACTAAAATCATTGAGGCGTATTCCTCAATTGTCCCTCAGATTGTTGAAACACAGAGCATGGATCATGCCGTGAAATCGGCTTACTTTTTGGCTGAACCGGGTGATGTCGTTTTGCTATCGCCTGCTTGTGCCAGTTTCGACTTGTTTAATAATTACGAAGATCGTGGAAAACAGTTTAAAGAAGCGGTAAGAAATTTATAGAATGGAGAAATTGTTAGGCAAATTAAAGGGTGACCGGGTGATTTGGATCGTTTTGATCCTTCTCTCCTTCTTCTCGTTGCTGGTTGTTTACAGCGCAACGGGAGCACTTGCTTTTCGTAAAATGAATGGCAACACCTTCTTTTATTTGGCGAAGCAATTTATTATGCTGGGATTGGGTTTTGTCGTTATTGCGATGGTGGTTAAGCATGTGCCGGTGAAATATCTTTCTGTCTTTTCGCCCATTATGCTGGTTGTCTCCTTTATTTTGCTGGTTGCAGCACTGGTGCTTCGGGTAAACGATGGCGGAGCAACCGGTAGAACCTTTAACCTGGGATTTATCTCGTTCCAGCCCGCTGAGTTAGTGAAAATCTCGTTGGTCTTGTTTGTATCGCGAATATTGGCCAACAATCAGGATAGCGAGAATCCCCCTTCGCTCATGACTTTTATGTGGATTTTGGGAATTACCGGAGTGGTATGCCTGACCATTTCCCTTTCCAATTTCTCGACGGCGGCTTTGTTGTTTGTTACCATCATGGTGCTGATGTTTATTGGCCGGGTTCCGATGCGTTATTTGCTATTGACCATGGTTGGGGGAATTGCCTTGATTGTGGCAATTTATTTTCTGGCTGGCTCACTCAATATCGGGCGTGTTAACACGGTACGGGGTAGGATTGAGCGGTTTATTCATGGCGATCCCAGTTCCGATACGGGTCTTACCCAGGCCGATTATGCAAAAATGGCCATTTATCATGGAGGTCAAACAGGTAAAGGCCCTGGAGGTAGTAAAATACGAAATCATATGGCTGCGGCTTATAACGACTTCATTTTTGCCATTATGGTCGAAGAGTATGGCTGGCTTAGTTTCCTTGTTGTGCTGGCATATGTGGTTTTTGCCGGAAGGGCCGGGGTCATTATTCGACAATGTAAGCGAACCTTTCCCGCCTTTATTGTCGCGGGACTAAGCCTCATGTTTGTCATGCAGGCGTTTATAAACATGGGTGTTTCTTCGGGCTTGTTCCCGGTTACCGGGCAAACGCTTCCGTGGGTTAGCCTGGGAGGAACATCAACGCTTTTCACGGCATTCTCCCTTGGCTGTATTCTTCGGGTAAGTTACCAGAACACCCTTGAAGAAGAAGATGCCCGGCGGGAAGATGAATATTATGAAATTCCGGAAGAGGATCACGCTTTTGCGGATATGGACTATTAGTGGTTATTGATAGACAAAACGAAACAGTTCATGAATGAGAAGTTAAAAATAATAATTAGTGGTGGCGGTACCGGGGGGCATATTTTCCCGGCCGTATCAATTGCCAATGCAATTAAGGAGCTTGTCCCGGAAGCCGAAATTCTTTTCGTGGGAGCCGAAGGTCGCATGGAAATGGAGCGGGTGCCTGCTGCCGGATATCATATTGTTGGTTTACCTGTGATGGGATTTCCCCGCAAACCAGGGGTCAATACAATTAAGTTTTTTATCGATTTGGCTCGAAGTATGCGACTTGCGCGTCGGGTGATTAAGCAATTCAATCCCGATGTTGTGGTGGGTGTGGGCGGTTATGCCAGCGGCCCTATTTTAAAAGTAGCTACCAGATTAAAGTTCCCCTCTATCATTCAGGAACAGAATTCGTATGCCGGGGTAACCAATCGGTTACTGGCCCGGAAAGTTGATTTAATTTGTGTGGCTTACGATAAGATGGAGAACTATTTTCCTGCTGCGAAAATCGTCCACACCGGAAATCCTGTAAGGAAAAATCTGGTAGAAGCCAGTGGAATGAAGAAAGAGGCCCTCGAATATTTCGGATTGCAGGGCGACCGGAAGGTGATCCTCGTTGTTGGCGGAAGCCTTGGCGCACGAACCTTGAATGAAAGCGTTCTGGCTTCAATCGATCGGATCAGGGAAAGCGGTGTCGATGTAATCTGGCAAACGGGCAACTATTATGCCCAGGAGATCAAAAAACGGATGCAGGATGTCGATTGCCCCAATCTTCATTTCAGCGAATTCATTTCGAGAATGGACTATGCTTATACCGTGGCCGATCTGGTTATTTCCCGTGCTGGTGCCGGTACCATCTCTGAACTTTGTCTGATGGGTAAACCGTCGGTTTTGGTTCCTTCGCCCAATGTGGCCGAAGATCATCAGACCAAAAATGCCCTGGCACTGGTCGAAAAAAATGCAGCGATGATGGTTACCGATGCAAAAGCGGTGGAAGAGCTGTTCCCGGTGGCCCTGGATTTATGCAGGGATGATGAAAAATTAGTTGATTTATCGAAGAATGTTATGTTGCTGGCAAAGCCCGATGCCGCAACCGATATAGCAAAATTGGTAATCGGGTTGGCAAAAAAAGGATGATCGATTTTAACAACATAGAAAACATTTATTTCCTCGGGATCGGGGGAATCGGGATGAGCGCTCTTGCAAGGTTTGCCAATTCGGCAGGCAAAAGGGTTGCCGGCTACGATCTGACAAAATCCCCATTGACCGAACAACTTTCAAACGAAGGTATTACAATTCATTATACGGAAGATATCAATCAGCTTCCCTCTCAATTTTTAGGTGTTAATACGCTGGTAGTACGAACTCCGGCTGTTCCTGAGTCTCACAGCGAACTTCAGTATTTTAAAGAGAATGGCTACCAGATTGTGAAACGAAGTGAATTACTGGGGTTCCTGACACAGGGACGCGAATGCATTGCTGTTGCAGGAACCCACGGTAAGACTTCTGTTTCAACCATGACCACTTTGTTGCTTGAAGGAGCGGGGATCGACACCGCTGCTTTCTTAGGTGGAATCTCCCGTAACTTTGATTCAAACCTGGTTCTCCCAAGGGAAAAGGATAGTCTGGTGGTTACCGAAGCCGATGAGTACGACCGCTCGTTTTTGCACCTGAGGCCAACACTGGCGGTGGTTACCGCAGTCGATGCCGATCACCTCGATATCTACGGGAATTATGAATCGGTAGTAGAAGTATTCAATCAATTCGTTCAAAATATAGTTGACGGAGGAACCCTGCTCCACAAAAAGGGTATTAATGTTCTTGCGAATCAATCAATTCGTTTAAATACTTTTACTTATTCAGCAACCGAAGAAGCAGATTTCTGCGTAAAACGGTTGAAGGTAGTTGATGGGGCGTATCAATTCGATATTGTTGCGCCCCATCTTGTCATAAAGGATGTGAGGTTAGAGTACCCCGGAAGAGTGAATGTGGAAAATATTCTGGCTGCCTCGGCAGCTGCGCTTCTTTCCGGAGCCGATCCCTTGTCGATAAAACAAACCATTCCAACCTACAAAGGTGTGCAACGCAGGTTCGATATCCGGTTTAAAAACGACCAGGTGATTTACATCGACGACTATGCTCATCATCCCGAAGAGATTAAAGCTACTGTGAATTCGGTAAAAGAGTTGTATCCGGGTAAAAAGGTATTGGGGGTTTTTCAGCCCCACCTTTTTAGCCGTACACGCGATTTTGCGGAGGGTTTTGCCCAAAGCCTCGATTTGCTTGATGAACTCCTGTTGCTGGATATTTATCCGGCACGTGAAGTTCCGCTTCCGGGGGTTACTTCGAATATCATTTTTGATCAGATGAAAATGACGGCGAAGTCCCTTTGTACGGTCGGTCAGGTTGTCTCAACCCTCAGGGAAAAAGAATTCGATATTCTGATGACCATGGGGGCCGGTAACATCGACCGGTTAATTGATCCGATCTGTGAAATGTTGAAAACTAAAACAATGGCACATGAAGCGTAGGATTATCTTCATGCTTTTTGGGCTTATTTTTTTAGTTGCCCTGATCGTTGTTTCGGCTGTTTTTATTTCGAAACAACGGGAGAAGGCAACATGCACCGGCGTTGATGTGTTTTTCGACGAAGATGAACAGTTTATTCCGAGCAAGGATATCGAATACATTGTGTACAACAGTGTGAAGAACCTGAAATCGCGGAAACTGAAAACATTGAATACCGAAAAGATCGAAGCCAATATCGAAAAACTTCCCTGGGTAAAAAAAGCCGAAGTTTTTATTGGTTATCAGAAGATTGATAGTAAATTTTTTGCAGGAAGGCTGAAAGTCTTTATCGATCAGCGTGAACCCTATTTTCGGGTTATGCACGGCGAGGGCGGTTATTATGTGGACCGAGAGGGAAACAAAATGCCCTTTTCGCCCATCAATACCGCAAAAGTGGTGGTTTGTTCCGGCTGGGTAACCAACGAAATGATTCACGGAAAGCTGATGGAGTTTATCAATTACATCAATGACGATAAATTCTGGAAAGCCCAGATCGAACAGATTTTTGTGAAGCCCGATGGCGATTTGGTTTTGGTTCCCCGGTTGGGCGGGCATTTGATTGAAATTGGCCAGGTCGAAAACCTGGATAAGAAATTCCGGAACCTGATGGCGCTGTACGAAGATGGTTTCAAGGACGGCGGCTGGGAAAAATACCGGAAAGTATCAGTGAAATATAACAATTTGGTTGTTTGTACACGAAAATAAATTGAGAAAATCATTAACACTTAAATAGACCCCTATCATGAGTGAACGAAGTAAAATTGTAGCAATTGTCGATATCGGTACCAATACTGTGGTATGCCTCATTGGGTGTTTGAACGAGGAGAACAAAATGGAAGTGATCGGAAATTCCATTGTTGCTTCTGCCGGAGTCAGGCGCGGGGTAATCTTTAACATCGACGAAGTTGTCGGGGCTGTAAAAAAAGCTGTTTTCAAAGCTTCCGAACGCCTCGATGTGGAGATCAGAAAATTGTATGTAAATGTAACCGGCCAAAAACTCCGAACGGAAAAAAGGCTCGTGAAAAAAGCAATTGAAGCGGGAAAAATCATTACCAAAGCCGATATCAAACTGCTTTACGATGGCGCCCGTTCCAGCGAGCAGGAACCCGGAGATAAAGTGTACCATGTCGTCAATCAATCGTATACGGTCGATGATGAAACAGGTATCCATAACCCGATAGGTACTTCCGGTTCGATGTTACAGGCTGAATATCGGTTGATTGTCGGGCCCGAAATGTACGAGGAGAAGATTCGCACCAGCCTGATCAATGCGGGTTTTGAAGTGGTGGGATTGGTTGCAAGCCCCATCGCTGCAGCCGAATCGGTCATCGATGAAGAAGAAAAAGAGGCTGGTGTTGTGGTGGTCGATTTAGGGGGAGGCACGACATCCGTTTCGGTTTATTGCGAAAATGTGCTGCGCTTCCTGGCAGTTATTCCTTTCGGAGGAAATGTAATTACCATGGATATTAAAGAAGGGTGTAACATCCTGCTGCGCCAGGCCGAGTCGCTGAAAGTTCAGTATGGGGCTGCGTTGGGCGATTTTGTCCCTGCCAATAAAATGGTTACAATCCCCGGGATTAACGGGTGGGAACCCAAAGAGATATCATTTAAAAGTTTGGCCTATATCATTCAGGCCCGAATGGAAGAGATCGTAGAAAGTGTTTGCTTCCAGATCGATAAATGCGGTTGTGCCGACAAACTGGGAGCAGGCATTGTCCTCACCGGTGGTGGTGCCAAGCTGGAAGGTCTGCGGCAATTAGTCCGGTTCAAAACCGGCATGGATGTCCGGGTTGGCTTTCCCATTGTGGAACTACCTTTCGAACAGGAAAAAACACTCGATAGCCCACAATATGCAACCGCTTTTGGACTTTTGAAAAGAGCTTTCCGCGATGAAAATGCTCAGAACGACGAGATGATCCCGAAGAAAAAGAAAGTAAAAGAAAAACAGAAATTTTCCTTCGGTGAAGCGATGGTACAGAAACTTTCGTTGTTTTTTAACGAAGATCAGGATTCAGAATTTTAAATAAAGCAAATTATGGCTGAGTTATTGAATTTCAATTGTGATACCAATCTTACCTCGAATATTAAAGTAATCGGCGTAGGTGGAGGTGGCGGTAATGCGGTAAATTACATGTTTCGCCGGGGTATCACCGATGTGGGCTTTATTGTGTGTAATACCGATGCCCAGGCGTTGAAAAACAGTCCGGTACCTGTTGCCATCCAATTGGGTGAAACGCTTACCATGGGACGTGGTGCAGGAAATATGCCCGAATTGGGCGAACAGGCAGCGATCGAAAGCATCGACGAGGTGAAAGCGGTACTGGAAAATACCAACATGGTTTTCATCACAGCCGGTATGGGCGGTGGAACCGGAACGGGTGCCGCACCGGTCATTGCAAAGGCTTGCCGCGAAATGAACATTCTGACCATTGCGGTGGTAACTGTTCCTTCCCAGTCGGAAGGACGGAAACGATATCAGCAGGCAATTCAGGGGGTTGAAAAGATTCGCGAGCATGTCGACAGCCTGTTGGTTATTAACAACGAGAAGATTCGGGAGATTTTTGGCAACCTGCCGGCGACCCAGGCATTTTCAAAAGCCGACGAAATTCTGGCTACTGCCGTCAAAGGCGTTGCTGAAATTATTACCCTTCACGGAAATATCAATATCGACTTTGCCGATGTACATACCGTCATGTCGGGAAGCAAGGTTTTCATCATGGGGACCGGCTTTGCCGAGGGCGATGACCGGGCACTGGTTGCCACGAAAAAGGCCCTTGAGTCACCACTGCTCGACAGCAACGATATTTACGGGACTCACGATATTTTGCTCAATATTACTTCAGGAAAAGATGAAATTACCATTGGTGAGATTGGCGAGATTATCGAATATCTACAAAAAGCCGCTGGATCGGATGCCAATATCATTTGGGGTAATGGTTACGACCCCGAGCTCAATAAGCAGATCAGTGTCACCATTATTGCCACCGGTTTTAAGGTCAATCCTTCGGCCATCATGCAGGAATATGAAAAGGAACCGAACGAAGTATTTGAATTGAAACCAGAGAAAGAACCTGTTTCTGAACGGAGAGAACCTGTTTTTGAACGGAGGGATCCGGTTTATGAAGTGAATGAACCCGTTTTCGAGGTGAGCCAACCCATTCGTGACGATGAAATGGAAACCGTTGAAATTGACCTGACGACTGAAACCATTAAGCGGAATCACAACAGCAGGCCAACCTCCGTTAATGAGCCCGTTAAGATGAAGGAGAAGGAAAAAGAACGGGCAAAACCAAAAGAGTCCAAAGTTGACAACTGGTTCATGCGCCAGTTTAACAACTTGTTTGAAGAAAATAGTTCAGATTTCGATTAGCTCAAATTTTAATACATCCAAATCATGGAAGCTGATATTTTAACAAATTTCGATATGCCGCTCAACGAAGGGGCTATGATCAAAGTAATCGGAGTTGGCGGTGGCGGCAGCAATGCCGTAAACCACATGTGCCGAAAGGGAATCAAAGATGTTGATTTCATCGTATGCAATACCGATTCTCAGGCGCTTGAAAGCAGTCCCGTGAATACGAAGGTGAAATTGGGAGCATCGCTAACCGAAGGTAGGGGAGCCGGCAATAAACCCGAAGTGGGTCGCCAGGCAGCCATCGAGAACATTGAGGATGTAAAGAAAGCCATAGGATCCAGAACCAAAATGGTGTTTATTACGGCCGGGATGGGCGGTGGTACCGGCACCGGTGCCGGGCCTGTAATCGCTAAAGCTTGCCGCGAACTCGATCTGCTGACCGTTGCCATTGTAACCATTCCTTTCCGCAACGAAGGGCGCCGCAGGGTTCAGCAGGCCATCGAAGGAATCCAGGAAATGGAAGGCCATGTCGATTCACTCCTGGTGATCAACAACGAGAAGATTCGAGAAATGTATGGTGACTTCAAAATCTCCGAAGCATTCTCCAAGGCCGATGATGTGTTGGCTACTGCGGCCAAAGGAATTGCCGAAATCATTACGGTTCATGGATATATCAATGTGGATTTTGCCGATGTGGAAACGGTGATGAGGCAGAGTGGGGTAGCGCTGATGGGTTCGGCAAGAGCTTCAGGCGCCGACCGTGCCGTTAAAGCCGTTGAAGAAGCGTTGAATTCGCCGCTGTTGAATAACAACAACATTAAAGGGGCACGAAATATCCTGCTGAATATTACCTCGGGCAATACGGAAATCACAATGGACGAGATTGGTCAGATTACCGACTATGTACAGGCCCGTGCGGGTTACGATGCCGATTTGATCTGGGGAAACGGAAAAGACGAAGCAATGGGCGACGAAATTGCCGTAACCGTCATTGCCACCGGATTTAGCTCAAGTTCAATTCCGGAAGTGCTGGCAAATAAAAAGGTCGAAAAATCGTACCATACGTTAACTGAAACTCCGGTAGCAGCTCAGCAGGCTCAGCCTAAAATGCAACGGCCTGTGGCCCATACAACACAACAGCCCCCAACCAGGCAGGAGTCGTTCAAGTTCAGCTCGGAAAGACCGGCAAACGATTTTGATAGCTTATATGCCAATGTAAAGCGAAATGAACCGGCTCAACCCAGTGAACCGGTTGAGAAAATTTCGTTCAATACCGATTTCTATGGCGCCGGTGACGATTATATCGACCACATTGAAAACATGCCGGCTTATATGCGACGGAAAATCAATATGAAACCACGCGATAATGGGGAAGAAAAGAAAGTCTCGCGGTTTTCTCTCTCTTCCGACGATAGTAACGGGATATTTCTGAGCGAGAACAATCCTTATCTGCACGATAAAGTCGATTGATTCGAAGATGATTGAAACGGGAAAAATAGTATTCATTTAAAATTGTAAGGCGATGACACTTTTTGAACAAATCAACAACGATATTAAAGAGGCGATGAAAGCCCGTGATTCGGTGAGGCTCGAAGCTTTGCGGGGAATCAAAAAAGTAATGCTCGAAGCAAAAACTGCTGCTGGTGCCGGCGATGAACTGAGCGATGATGAATCGATCAAAATCATTTCCAAACTGGCCAAGCAAGGTAGCGAATCGGCTGAAATCTATAAAAGTCAGAACCGTCAGGATCTGGCCGATGTGGAACTTGCACAGGTTGCCGTTTTCAACGCGTACCTTCCGGCCATGCTTTCTGATGAAGAAATTGAGCAGGCTGTAAAACAAATCATACAAAATTGTGGTGCCTCTGGCATGAAAAATATGGGAAAAGTGATGGGAATTGCCACCAAAGAATTAGCCGGAAAGGCCGATGGCAAAGTCATTTCTCAAAAGGTACGTTCACTGTTGCAATAAGGTTTAGTTAGATCTTAGTAAGCGTAAAGCGTTCTTGTTTTTTCAGGAGCGCTTTTTCTTTTTTTAATGGAGAACTTTTCCTTCAAACTTTTTTTTAAAATATTTTGATTTAGATTAAACTTTTGGGTGGGGTATTCATCTAAACAAACGTCTTTATGTTATCGAATTCTTAACAGAAGGGGGAAATTTTATTTAATAGGGGAATTTTTTAAAGAAAAAGGAGTAGGTTCAAATCGTTGTATTTGAATCTGCTTCCTTCTTCGTATTTGAGAAAGAGATCATTCTGGCATAGCTAACTAACTAAATTTTAGAACTGTGAATAAACACTTTCTTTGTGTTGTGTTTCTGTTTTTTTTGTTTCGTGTTTCGGGGCAGGAAATTTCATCCGTGCAACTTGACCAGCGATATAGTCAAATTCCATTTAAAGAATTTGTCAGCAAATTACAGGCAAATTATCAAATCAGGATGTTATACGATGACAAATGGATCGATAGTTTGGTTACCCCAACAATCGATAACACGGTTTTGTTGTCTAACTTTTTAAGCCAGATGCTTCAGCCACTCGACCTGCACTATGTCGAATATCAGGGAAATGTGGTGGTCATGCCGGGAAGGCAGCAGGTGGCAATGACGAATAACGAAGAGCGGTATAGCATTGTTGGTAATCCATTGTTTAAGGGTAAATTCAAAAAGGCTACGGTAAAAGGTCTTGTCCTCGATGGGAAAACAGAAACACCCATACCGGGTGCAAGTATTTTCTGCGAAGCCCTTTCAAAAGTTACCACTTCTGATAAGGATGGCAAGTTTTCGATGGAGCTCCCGGTTGGTGAGAACAGCCTCAAAATCTCGTTTATTGGATTAAACGATGAAGTGAAAGAGCTACTGGTGTACAGCGATGGCGAAATCAAAATCGAACTGTTCGAGAAATATACCTCGCTTGGCCAGGTAACCATTATGGCCGATCGCCCGGAAGATAATTACCGTTCTACCTCCATGGGTGCCGTAAAGCTTTCTGCCAAGTCGATAAAAAAACTATCGGTACTGATGGGTGAAGCCGACATTATTAAAAGTATGGTCATGTTGCCGGGGGTTCAGTCGACCGGTGAAAATGCTTCCGGATTCAATGTTCGTGGCGGAAATATCGATCAAAACCTGATTCTTATTCAGGATGCCCCGGTGTACAATACTTCCCACTTATTTGGTCTCTTTTCCATGCTCGACCCCGGCATTATCGATGATGTAACCCTTTATAAATCCGGTATTCCATCGAAGTATGGAGGCAGAATATCTTCGGTGATGGATATTGACCTGAAACGGGGTGAATCGTCGAAGATAAAAGTGAACGGGGGCATTGGCCTCATAAACGGCCGGTTATCGGTCGAAGGTCCGATCATTAAGGATAAACTGACTTTTACGACCGGCTTCCGTACCACTTATTCCGACTGGATCTTGAAACTGGTCAAGAATTACCAGGTGCAGCAAAGCTCTGTCCGGTTTTATGACCTCAATGCCAAACTGGATTATACCATCAATCCGAAAAACCGGCTCAGTGTTTTTGGTTATGGCAGTAGCGACTATTTCAACTATTACGAGGAAGCAGAATATGGCTATGGCAATCAAATTGGTTCCGCCAGGTGGAACCACATTTTTAACCGGTCAACCACGGGATCCCTTAGCTTGAATTTCAGTCGTTTCAATTCCGATTTGGTCGATTACAGCACCAAAAATTACGAATATGATTTGAACACCTCAATCGAGCAGGAACAACTGGCTTACAACTTTTCAACGAATTTTATTCCCCGCCATAAAATCACGGCCGGCTTTAATGCGATCAGATACGTGACCGAACCGGGCAATTCGAAACCACATTCCGACAATTCGGCGGCATCGTTTATCAATATAGATAATGAGCACAGTTTTGAGTCGGCGTTGTATGTGGAGGATGAATTTGAACTGGTGCAGAAACTTGCATTAATTGCCGGTTTGCGTTATTCGGGCTTTGCGAAGGTTGGGGCTGCAGTTGTCAATACCTATTACGATGGTTCTCCTTTAAGCGAGAATACGGTGTCGGGTTCGAAAACTTACGGAAGTGGCGAAATCATTAAGTTGTATCAGGGAGTTGAACCAAGGATTGCTCTCCGGTATGAATTTGGAAATTCAAGCTCTGTTAAACTGGGCTACAACCGTACAAGGCAATACATCCGGCAGGTATCCAACAGCACATCCATCACCCCGGCCGATTACTGGAAGGCAGCCGATCCCTTCCTGAAACCATTAATTGCCGATCAGTTAGCGGTTGGCTTTTTTAAGAATTTTAAAGACAACCAATACGAAACCTCTCTCGAAATCTATTACAAGGATGTTCAGAATGAAGTCGATTTCAAAAATGGGGGACGGATTATTTTGAACAAGAATATAGAGCAAGTGTTGATCCCCGGTATTGGAAAGGCCTATGGCGCCGAATTGATGATCAAGAAATCGAAAGGCGATTTAACCGGTTGGCTGGCTTATACCTACTCCCGTTCGTTCAAGAAAATTGATGGGGCTTTTGCCGAGGAAAAAATCAATGGAGGGGATTGGTACCCGTCGAATTACGACAAACCGCACGATTTAACGGTTGTGATCAATTACAAATTGTCAAGGCGTTTTACCTTCTCATCCAACTTTACCTACAGTACCGGTAGGCCGGTAACATTGCCCGAAAGCAAATATTACATTGGTGGTTACGAAATCGTGAGTTATTCCGACCGGAATAAATACCGCTTGCCCGATTACCACCGTCTCGATATGGCTTTGACCTATGAAGGAAGTTTGTTGAAGCATCAAAAGTGGAGAAGTAGCTGGACCATTTCTCTTTACAATGTATATGGAAGGAAGAATCCATTCTCGGTCTATTACAGCAAGGAAACTCCTTCGCGGCTCAACGATTATAAGACGTATGCTCTTTATCAATTTTCGGTGATTGGTGTGCCGATCCCTTCGTTTACCTATAACTTTTGGTTTTAATTGGATGGATTATGAAACGAAACATTCTATATATCTTCCTTTTTCTGATGGTTGCCTTATCGGGTTGTGAAACCTATTATGTGCCCGATATCGACGATGTGAGCGGGGTTCTTGTGGTTGAGGGTATGTTGACCGATCAGAACGATTTTACTCAAATCAAACTGACACGGTCGGTCTCTTTCAACAAACAGTCTTATTACTATCCGGAGCATAAGGCTACGGTTTCGATTGAGTCGGAAAGCGGCTTGTCTTATCCTGCCAGCGAAACGGGAAGTGGGGTTTATAAAACAAAAGATCCGGTACCAACAGAGGTGGGTGAAGGCTATTATGTGAGAATAGTAACCTCTGCAGGAGACGAATATCGCTCTGAAATTGAAAAGATGATGTCGTATACCCCTATCGACTCGATCTATCTGTCGGATTCCATTTTCAGGGATGTTAGTTACGATTATTGGGGCAACCCGGTGGTGTCCGATTATGGTGGCATTACGTTTTCGATCATTCCGCACGAAAATCCTGGCGAAGAGGTTGGTTATCTTTACAAGTGGAACGCACTGGTAAACTATTATGTAAGGGCTTTCAAAGATGGCACCGATTTCAATTATTATTGCTGGAAACAGTTGTCTTCCGATCAGATTTATGTGTATGAATATGTGAAAGACGACTACATCAATGAATTGCCGATTAGTGATATCCATTCGCTTTCGTTTCAACGATTAAGCCCGTTGCCGATCGATTCATCCCGGTTTGAAGCTCCGATCGCTGAAGTGTACAGTACCAGTTTTTATTATCACCTTCGGCAATATGCGATTTCGAAGGATGCTTCAAAATTCTGGCGGACCGTTAAAAATCAGAGCGAGGCAACCGGCAAATTATTCGATGCGGTTGAAGAACGGATTGAGGGAAATATCTACTGCTTTTCCGATTCTTCCAAAGTTGCTTACGGATGTTTCAATGCCGCTTCTTTTACCGATAAAGTAATTGGTGTCCAAATTGTTGGTAATTCACACCAGGGTGTGAAAACATTTAGCATGATGCCCGACTCTCCCAAGGAGGAGGAGGATTGTTATGAATGGGTAAGTCCTGATTTCTGGTATTGATGTAAACTTGAACAAAATGAATAAGATAAGAATATCTATTTTCCTTTTCATCGGTCTGGTGGGCTTTACTTCGGTTGCTCAGGCAAGATTATTGCCCGGTGAAAATGTATTCCAGCTTCAGCTTAACAAATCGCTGTTCGTTTCGGGCGAGAAAATCTGGTTCAAGAATTCTCTGGTGTCTGGCGACAAAAGCGAACACAATAATATTCTGTTTGTCGATCTTTGTGGGGAGGGTTCTGTCATTTCGTCCCGGATTTTGGAGCGTGAGAACCGGCATTGGCAAGGGGATATCGTGATTCCCGATTCTCTTGAAACCGGAATTTACCTGTTGCGGGCTTACATTGGCGATTACAACGGAAATTCCGCTATGGTAACTCAACTGGTAACTATTATCAACCGGTTTGGAAATAACCAGGGGAACCAGCGGCGGAAAGAAAACCCACATTACCAACCGTTGAATTTAGTCGATCGGGTGCCCCAATCTTCCGGAAACGGATTGAAAGCCTTTGTGAATTCAGAAAGTTTCAAAACCAAAGAGCCAATAGAGTGCCGCATTGAAAAAGGAAGTTCCGTTTTTCCCTCGGGGATCTCATTCAATGTGTATAAAGTGCCGGAAATCGAATCGGGCGATTCAGCTGTCAGCCAAAATACGTACGAAACGAAAGTTGAGTATGCCGGCACGAATGAGCTGAAGATCTATAACCGATTGACATTGTGCGGAAAAGTTACTGGCAAGATCAGTAAACAACCGGTGGCTGATGAACGGGTATTCTTTTCGGTTCCCGATTCGATTCCCCAGATAAACTATGCGACAACCGACTCGAATGGTGTTTTCTGTTTCGATCTGGATGAATATTACGGCGATCAGGATGTGATTGTTCAAACCTATACGAAAAATGTGGAGTATGAAATTACCCTCTTCTCCGGTTTCTTAAACCCACCTTCCAAAATCCCGTTTTACATTCCCGGCGAGGTTGAAAAAAGTCAATTTGTGGCCGATGCCATTCAACGGGCTCAGTTACAAAAAGCTTATCCGTTGCAGGAAGAGAAACCGGTTGAAAAAAACTCGTTCCGGTATCCGTTTTATGGTGTGGCTTCCAATATGGTCTTCCCCGGGAAGTATATTGAATTGAACGATTTTGAAGAGATCGCCAAGGAAATTTTACCCTTGTGCCGTATCCGGAAAGAAAAAGGGAAAGAGTTTTGCCGGATTGTCGATCCTACCAATTTTATCAATTTTGATAACCCCTGGTTGTTGGTCGATGGGGTTCCGGTGTACGATGTGAAACAACTGTCGCCGTTAAATTCGCCAAAGATTAAACGAGTTGAAACACAAGCACAGTTAAGGTGTTACGGTGATTTGCTGATTGAAGGGGCTGTTTCAGTTATTACATCCAATGGCCATTTTAAAGATATTCCGTTGCCTGTGAATGCCATACGCACTTCGTTGCAAACCATCTACCTGCCGGTGGAGTTCCCCGGTAACCATTTTCGACTGGGGCAGAATTTTGCCGATTTCCGGGATGTTCTCTATTGGAAACCATTGCTGGAACCTTTTGCCCAAACGTGCACCCTAAGCGTAAACAGTTCTTATGAAAAGGGATCTTATGTAGCCGTTGTTGAGGGGATTGATGCCGATGGAACGGTTCAGCGGGCGGTTTGTAAATTCAAACTTGAATAGGTAAAATCTGTCTCTTACTATAATTTTTGTATCGATGAAACAAGTTCGTAATATCATTATACCGGGCATTTTCGTACTGATTCTGCTCATCTTCTCGTATGGGGCATCTGCTGCCCTAACGGCTCCCCAGGAAACGGTAAAATTGGTGGGAAAGTATTATGCGTTGCCAATGGGCCTCGAAGGAAGCCCCTATTTATTCGATGATTGGCTGAGCGGAACTATTTTTCTGAAGAACGGGAAAGTGGCCCGCGATACCCGGATCCGGCTGGATATTGTAACCGATGAGCTACTCTTTTACCACGAAACGTTAAAACGGGTCTTTGTGGTCGATAAAGCCACCATCGATTCGTTTGTGGTCAATCCAGGCCGGAGCGATTCCATGTCTTTTGTAAAATATTCCGGCGAACCCATTCGGTTTAAACTGGATAGCAACAGTTATATTCAAATGCTTTATGACGGGAAACGAATGGATTTTTTTATCCGTCATAAGGCCGACATCGTGAAAGCTACCGAGTCGAATTCAAAGAATAAGGTGTTTTCGAGGACATTCTTTTACGTAACGGTCAACGGTAAAACCGAAGAGATTAAACCCCGGATGCGCTCATTTTATTCCGTATTCCCTCAAAAAAAGAAGGAAATCAGGCGTCTGGTTTCAGAATATAAACTGAAACGTTCCACCCGGGAAAATATGGTCTCCCTGATCAAACTGCTGGATCAATCGAAGGAGTTCGAGTTTTAACCTTTACCGGAACAGAACGAATTTGGGTTTTCTTATCTGAAATCATTCCAAATAAAGGGATGGCGAAAAATAAAAGGGAAAATTTGAATCATCAGGTTAATTGTTTTGAACTCCGAAAGGACAAAGTTTTCATGGGGCCAGATCCTCGGAAGGAGGGGCTCGAACAGCTCAAAACCCGCGTATAGTAAGCCATTGCTGAATTTTGTGACTTTGTTTTGTCACCTGCCATTCTTTATATTTGTTGGCTTTAAAAAAAATAGCATAGAAATATTAATCGGTTATAGGATACCCGAGCCCATTTGGTTGGTTTGAGATTCCTGTGCCGAAAAAAGAAATCATATCAAAAGTATCATATAATGAAGACATTCAAGATTATAGTTTTGGCGAAACAGGTTCCTGATACACGCAATGTGGGCAAGGATGCGATGAAAGCCGATGGAACTGTAAACCGGGCTGCTCTGCCTGCCATCTTCAATCCCGAGGATTTGAATGCACTGGAACAGGCATTACGTATTAAAGATCAGTTCCCGGGATCGACCATTTCCATTTTGACCATGGGGCCGGGCCGTGCTGCCGATATTATCCGTGAAGGGATGTTCCGGGGTGCCGACGATGGCTATCTGTTAACCGACCGGGCTTTTGCCGGTTCCGATACACTGGCCACCTCGTATGCTCTTTCGAGGGCAATTGCTAAAATTAAAGAGTACGACCTGATCGTTTGCGGACGTCAGGCAATCGATGGCGATACCGCACAGGTGGGGCCGCAGGTGGCCGAAAAACTTCATTTGCCACAGATAACTTATGTGGAAGAGATCCAGCAGGTCGATGCAAAAAGTATCACCCTGAAGCGCCGGTTGGAAAATGGGGTTGAGGTGGTAAAAGCTCCTATCCCCTCGGTCATTACCATTACCGGTTCCGCTTCTCCCTGCCGTTCGCGCAATGCCCGTTTGCTGATGAAATACAAACATGCAAAAACCGTAACCGAGCGTCAGAATGCCAACGAAGATTACTTGAGCCTTTATAGCGACCGTCCTTACCTGAACATTCAGGAATTGACCGTAAACGATGTAGTGGTCGAAGCTTCTCAGTTGGGGCTTACAGGTTCTCCTACCAAAGTGAAAAAGATCGACAACGTGGTACTTCAGGCGAAAGATGCCCGGAAGATTGAACCTTCGGATGCAGAAATCAATCTGCTGATGAAAGAATTAATCGATAGCCACACCATTGGTTAATGGCGGTTTTTGTACGCATGTCTAAAATCTAAAGTCTAAAAAAGAAATGAATAACATATTTGTTTATTGCGAAATAGAAGAGGGCAAAGTGGCCGATGTCAGTCTTGAGTTACTGACCAAAGGCCGTTCTCTCGCCGATGAGCTGGGATGCAAACTCGAAGCAATAGCCATCGGATCTAATCTGGGCGGAATCGAAAAACAGTTGTACCCTTATGGCGTCGATGTGGTTCATGTTGCCGACGACAAACGGCTGGCTCCTTATACAACCTTACCTCATTCATCCATTGTGGTAAAGCTTTTTCAACAGGAGAAACCACAAATTGCACTCATGGGTGCCACAACCATTGGCCGCGACCTGGGTCCCCGTGTCTCATCAGCGCTCTACAGTGGTTTAACTGCCGACTGTACCAGCCTCGAAATTGGCGACCACGAAGAGAAGAAAGAAGAAAAGGTCTATAAAAACCTGCTCTATCAGATCCGTCCTGCTTTTGGTGGAAATATCATTGCAACCATTATCAACCCCGAACACCGGCCGCAAATGGCTACCGTTCGCGAAGGGGTGATGAAGAAAGAGATCCGTTCGGCTTCCTATACCGGTGAAGTAAAGCCAATCGATGTCAATTCGATGGTTGCCCCCGAAGATTTCGTGGTCGAAATTATTGAACGCCACATCGAAAAGAAGAGAGTGAACCTGGGCGTAGCTCAGATTATTGTAGCCGGAGGTTATGGCATGGGCAGCAAGGAGAACTTCAATCAGCTATATGAATTGGCCGAAGTGCTTGGTGGCGAAGTGGCTGCTTCGCGTGCGGCGGTGGATGCCGGCTTTGCCGACCACGAACGCCAGGTTGGTCAGACCGGGGTTACGGTTCGCCCAAAACTTTACATCGCCTGTGGTATTTCGGGACAGATTCAGCACCGCGCTGGTATGCAGGATTCTGCCCAGATTATTGCCATCAACACCGATCCCGGAGCTCCGATTAACTCGATAGCCGATTATGTAATTAACGGTAATGTGCTGGAAGTAATTCCTAAAATGATAAAATATTACAAAGCAAACAGCAAGTAGGAAAAAATCATTGGTCATTGGTAAAAGTAAATTACCGGTGGCTAATGAAGGGATCTTTCCGAATGACTAATTATTAAGATTATGGCAAATTATTATAGCGATAATAAAATCCTGAAATTCCATCTCCAGCATCCGTTAATGGAGAAAATTGTGGCGTTGAAGGAAAAAAACTTTTCCGACAAGGATCAGTTCGATTATGCACCTTTCGATTTTGAAGATGCAATGGACAGCTACGACAAAGTGCTTGAAGCGATTGGCGAAATTTGTGGCGATGTGGTTGCCCCCAATGCCGAAAGCATCGATATCGAAGGCCCGAAAGTGGTTGACGGACATGTACAGTATGCCCGCGGAACCCAGGAGAACCTCGATGCCCTGAACAAAGCGGGTTTGTTGGGGATTACTCTTCCCCGCGAATACGATGGGTTAAACTTCCCGATTGTCCCTTACATTATGGCAGCCGATATGGTATCGCGTGCCGATGCCGGGTTTGTGAATATCTGGGGATTGCAGGACTGTGCCGAAACCATTCACGAGTTTGCCGATGCCGATCAGAAGGAACGTTACCTGAAGCGGGTCTGCAAAGGTGAAACCATGGCCATGGACCTCACCGAGCCCGATGCTGGTTCCGATCTTCAGTCGGTCGAATTGAAAGCGGCTTTCGACGAAAAGAGCGGCTACTGGATTTTGAACGGAGTAAAGCGCTTTATCACCAACGGCGACGGCGACATTTCGCTGGTTCTTGCCCGTTCGGAAGAAGGTACCCACGATGGCCGCGGGCTTTCGATGTTCATTTACGATAAACGCGATGGCGGGGTTACGGTACGCCGCATCGAACACAAATTGGGTATCATTGGATCGCCTACCTGCGAGTTGGTTTTCAAGGATGCCAAAGCCGAGTTGGTTGGCCAGCGCCGCATGGGTTTGATCAAATATGTAATGGCCCTGATGAACGGTGCCCGTTTGGGTATTGCCGCTCAGTCGGTAGGGATTTCCGAGGCTGCTTATCGCGAAGGGTTGGCGTATGCTAAAGACCGTGAACAGTTTGGTAAACCAATTATCCACTTCCCGGCTATTTACGAAATGTTGTCGGTGATGAAAGCGAAACTCGATGCTTCGCGTTCGTTGCTTTACGAAACCGGCCGTTTTGTCGATATGTACAAATCCTACTATCACCTGTCGAACGAGCAGGCGCTGAGTAAGGAAGAAAAAGAGGAGATGAAAAACTACCAGCGTTTGGCCGATATCTATACGCCGCTGGTAAAAGGCATGGCTTCGGAATACTGTAACCAGAATGCCTACGATGCCATTCAGATCCACGGAGGCTCCGGTTTTATGAAAGATTACCCGGTTGAACGTATTTACCGCGATGCCCGTATTACTTCCATCTACGAAGGTACCACCCAGTTGCAGGTAGTAGCTGCTATCCGTGGGGTGACCACCGGTGGTTATCTGGCTCAGATCCGCGAATACGAAAAAGTTCAGTTGAAACCAGAACTGGAACAGTATCGCCGTATTCTGATTGGCCTCACCGAAGAGTATGCCGAAGCGGTTGAAAGGGTCACATCAACCAGGGATAACGACTACATCGATTTCCATGCACGCCGTTTGGTCGAAATGGCCGCAAATATCATTATGAGCTACCTGCTTATTCTGGATGCAAACCGCGATATGGAAAACCTCAAATCGGCAAAGGTTTACAATAAGATGGCCCGTCAGGTGGTACATGGCCATGGCGAATTCATCCGTGGCACCCAGGTTGCCGATCAGGCTACCTATAAATATGAGTTGTAATTGTTTCTGTAACGATATTATAAAAAGAAGCCTCGCCGGAATGCGGGGCTTCTTTTTTTAGAGTGGTACATACCGACTATCTTGGTTTCTTTAGGTTCAGAAAAATATCCCGGAGACATAAAATGTTTTTAGGAAATATTCAACCCCAGTCGGGGTTGATAAATGAGAGAAAATGAATGTCCCCCGAATGTTTCGGGGGTGATTAAAATTAGACTCTTTCAGAGTTATTGATCGAACAACGACAGTGAGTAGACCTGCCGGAGGCTGGTCAATATGAATCACCCCCAATGGCCATTGGGGGATAACGGAATTCCCATATCGCACAACAACTCCGGAGGAGTTGAATAAACCTGCAATGGAACAGTCCTTTAACGAACGATTGTGTTTTTTGAAAAAAAACGTATCAAAATATTCTATAAACTAAAATATCTTTGATTAATTGGCGTTTAAATGTATAATCCTGGCAGGGAAGTTTTTATTTACCCTAGTATAAGCGCTTTTTCAACACATTTTATCC
>DAOQAB010000009.1:9818-53658 GCA_035353695.1 Prolixibacteraceae bacterium | reverse complement strand
TGAGCGGGAAAAGGGATTCGAACCCTCGACCCTCAGCTTGGGAAGCTGATGCTCTACCCCTGAGCTACTCCCGCAATTGATGCTGCAAATTTAAAAAACTATTTCAATTGCAAAACCATTTTCCTGCATATTCCCTAATTTATGTTCAAACAAAAAATCAATCAGTTCGTTAACGTTTAAGAAAGATCGTTCGCGTTAATAAAATCGAAAGACCTTTTAAATGCATCGCACAAAAGAAAAAAACCAATATCTTTGTTCGCCTTTGAATTTGATCAATAGCCATGGATCAACTTTTCTTATAAACAGATAAACCTTCATTGGCTTATGATTGATTAAAGGGTCACTTAATGATCGATAAGTGATTAAAAAACAACTAACAATCGACTATATTAAGATCAATCTTAAAATTATGCCTTTAACCGACTTGCGAAATATTTATAAAAGAAAACGGATCAACCTCTATTTCCTTCATCCTCCACGCGGGTACACAAAAAAAAGAGTCCTTTTTATCGTTAACCCAATCTCGGGGGAAAAAATAGCGCGATGGATCAATTCTCATGTATTAAAAATTCTGCGAAGCCGGTACCTTACCATGGATATTGTCAAAACAGAATATGCCGGACATGCACCGGAGATAGTAAAGGCTAATCTGAATAACTACGACATTTTTGTTGCCGTTGGAGGCGATGGAACCGCCAACGAAGTTGCGGGGATGCTCATTGGAACCGATAAGATTTTCTCCATCTTGCCATCCGGGTCGGGTAATGGATGTGCCCGCGAACTTGGGTTTCCACCCATTGGTCTAGGCCTCGTAAGGCTTATGGTAAAAGGTGATACAAAAAAAATGGATGTTTTGTATCTGAACGATCACCACTCCATCAATGTATCGGGAATTGGTTACGATGCCACCATCGCCAAACGTTTCCAAAAAAGGGAATCCCGAGGGATGTTCAACTATCTGTTGATTATCCTCCGAAGCTTTTTTTGCTACCATCCACTCGACTATCATTTTTACATGGATGGACAGGAAATTAGTACCAAAGCCTTTCTGATCAGCTTTGCCAACACCCGGCAGTTTGGGAACAATGCCTATATTGCCCCCGACGCGAAATACGATGACGGGCTCATTGATCTGGTAATTATCAAGCCATTTCCTAGAAAGCACTCATTGAAACTAGGCTTTTACATGATGACCAAGAAGATGAAAAGCTCGCCGTATGTTACGACCTATCAGTGTAAAGAAATTGTTTTCGATGAGCCTTATACCAGATGGTACCACATCGATGGCGACCCGATCAAACTCCGTGGACCAGTTAAAGTAACTATTGCCCCTGAAGCATTGAGGGTTTTCGACACGAAAAGAAGTATTTTCCACTAAACTTGCCTTACCGGATTATTTTCATTTCGTCGAGCAAATATCCCGCACCGGCAAATTTGTCGATAATAAAAAGCAGATACCTGACATCGAGAGAGATATTCCGGCAGATCGCGGTATCAAATTTGATATCGCTCATGGTTCCTTCCCAGCCACGATCGAAATTAATCCCGATCAGATATCCATTGGCATCGATTACCGGACTACCCGAGTTTCCCCCCGTCGTATGGTTTGATGCCGTAAAACAAACCGGCAACGTAGAATCCGGTAAAGAATAGGAGCCAAAATCTTTCAAACGACACAATTCTTTCAACCGGTCAGACACCTTATAATCAGATATATCCGGATCCTCTTTTTCAAGAACACCATCAAGCGTTGTATAATAGTTGTAAATTACTCCATCGCGTGGACTAAAACCTTCTACTTTCCCATAGCTAACCCGCAACGTGGAATTTGCGTCGGGATAAATCATCTGTCCGCTTTTCATCTCCAGCAAAGCCTTCATATACTTTTTCTGAATATTGTCAACCCGACGATCCAGTTGATTATACGTGTCGCGAACAGTATTGTTGTATTGCTTCGTTACTGCATCAAAAAGTCGGTACAATGGATCGTTCTGAAAAGATTTCCAGTTTTCAGAAGTAGAATCAGCAACAATCTTCATCATCTTTTCCTTATTGGTCAAGACCGATTTGGGGAAGATCTTTTCGAAGTAATCGCGTTCTTTCCCTTTTGAAAAAATCTTTTTCATCTCAGCTGGCAGGTATTCGGGTGACAGATCGGCATTATATTTCTCTATCAACTGAACAAACAGCTCAAAATCAACCTCCGCAGAATAATCTTTAAAAAAAGCTTCCGTGCTACTGAGATATTTGTTCACATTATACAGCTTGTTCGATGCCGACATCGCCGACAAGGTCAGGTAATTTTTATAAGCCTCGGCACCACGATAAAAACACTCGGTATAATAATCGTAAGCCTTCTGATAGGGTGCAATTTGTGAATAGGATTGATCAAAATCGGACAAAATATTCCCATAGAGCAACTTTCGGCTTTCACTCTCCCCTACCCACTGCATAAATTCCTGCTCTTGTTGTTCTTTCATCGCAACCACACCACGGTGTTTTAGTCCTAACATTTCGCCCTGCCATTTTTTCCAGGCATTACTGATGGAGGCGTATTTTGCCGCATATTGAATCCGAATCAGCGGATCTTTCTCCATAAAACCAGCAAGGATTTTCAGCTTTAAATCACGGATTGCCACTTTATTGGGGTCACTGTTCTCCAGAATCATTTTTATCCGATGTGAAGGAATGTACTGCTGCGTCGTACCCGGATAGCCAAAAACCATGGTAAAGTCGCCTTCCTTTATGCCCGAAATATTAACCGGGAAAAACTTCCGGGGATGATATGGAACATTATTGGGCGAATAAACTGCCGGCTTATTATCTTTTCCGGCATAAATACGGAACAAGGAAAAGTCGCCGGTATGCCTGGGCCACACCCAGTTATCGGTATCTCCACCAAATTTACCAATGGAAGAAGGGGGAGCTCCTACCAACCTTACATCAGTAAAGGTTTCGGTAAGCAGAAGGATATATTGATTCCCTTCAAAAAACGGTTCAACTACTGCATTATAGCCCGTTTTATGCTTTTCTTCTGAAACAATCGTCGAAATATGATCCTGTATTATTGCCTCAATATCCTTTTCTGTTTTCAGCGAATCGGTTCCTTCAACAACCCGCGAGGTTACATCTTCCATCCGGATTAAAAAGGTAACACTCAAGCCCGGATTGGGAAGTTCCTGATCACGGCTCATCGCCCAAAAACCATTGGTCAGGTAGTCGTTTTCGAGCGAGCTATGCGATTGGATGTTGGAATAGCCGCAATGGTAGTTGGTTACCAGCAATCCATCGGGTGAAATGAGCTCACCGGTACACCCGGCACCAAAATGCACAATGGCATCCTTCATGCTCACACTGTCGGCATTGTAGATATCTGCCGAAGTAAGTTTGAAACCCATTTGCTGCATTTCGGCAATATTGTTCTCTATCAGGGAAGGAATCCACATCCCTTCACGGCCAAAGCTACACACCGAAATCAAAAGCAAAAAGCCAACAAGAACTATTCTATCACTCATCTCCATTTCTTTTTATACCGATCAAAAATAAAGTAATTCAGAAGATTTAGGAAGAAGAAAGAACAATACTCAGGTGAACTTCAAAAAAAAGGAACCCGTTATCCCGGATTCCTTTTCATATTTTGTCTTAATGCTAATTTCAAACGACTTTCTTTTTCCGCAGCGCCAGAAACACCAGAACAGCACCTCCCAACACAAACGGGATACTAAGCCATTGCCCCATATTCAGCGACATGGTCGATTCAAAAGCTTCCTGATCTTCTTTGATAAACTCGATCAGGAAACGCGCAGTGAAAACCATCATAAAGAAAACCCCGGAGATTAAACCAGTTTTGCTTTTGGCTTCAGTTTTCCAGTACAGCCGGTTCACCACAAAAAAAGTAATCAAATAGGCCAGCGCCTCATAAAGCTGAGTTGGATGTTTGGGTACCGTTTCGTGGTTGCGTTCAAAGATAAAACCCCATGGAAGTGAAGTTTGAACCCCGTAAATTTCAGAATTGCAAAGATTTCCCAACCTGATAAGCATCGCTACAATAGCGGTAGGAATCACCACCCGGTCGATGATCCAGAAAACATTCCGTTTGGTATATTTCTTCGAAAAAAGCAGTAATGCGAGGAAAACCCCGATCACACCTCCGTGGCTGGCCAAACCTCCCTGCCAGATCATGATGATCTCTGCCGGATGCTGTGAATAATAGTCCCAACCATAGAAAAAAACATGCCCCAGACGAGCACCCACAACCGTTCCTACGATGATATACATCAACAAGGCATCGAGCCACTTCTGATTTTCTTTTTCGTATTTGAATTGTTTCTCGACCATTTTATAGCCGATCACAAAACCAATTGCAAACATAAACCCATACCAGCGAACAGGTCGCCCAAGGAGGTGGAAGATATCGGGATTGAAATTCCAGTGAACGTAATTTAGCAAATCAAACATCGGTATCTAGTTTAAATGATTACCCTGGCAGGCCAACACCATGACAGTTCTTATACTTTTTTCCGCTCCCGCATGGACATGGATCATTACGGCCAACTTTTTTCTCCATCCTGACCGGTTGTGGTTTTGGCGGCGGTTCGTTGGTATTTCCCTGATGTTCCTGCCCCGGTATGCCTCCGCCGGTTCTGCCTGTCTGCATCCGGCTCATATCGGTATGTTTCCGCTCTGAAGCCTCCTTCACTTCCGAAGGATCGCTGATTGGAATATGTCCTTTTACCAAGATGGATACAATCTTCTTGTTCACCTTGTTCACCATCTCTTTAAAAAGGTTGAACGATTCGAGTTTATAAATCAGTAACGGGTCTTTCTGCTCATAGGTAGCATTCTGAACCGACTGGCGCAAATCATCCATTTCACGAAGCTGTTCTCTCCATGCATCGTCAATTACTGACAAGATAATCTGTTTTTCGAACGAACGGGCAACCTCTTTTCCATTGTTTTTGTACGCCTTCTCTAGGTTGGTGATTACCTGATAGAAACGCTTCCCATCGGTAAATGGAACCACAATGTTTTTATATTGATGTGACTTCGTTTCATATACATTACGGATGACCGGATTGGCCTGTTTGGCAATATTGTCGATCTTCCGCTGGTAATTTTCAAGCATTTGATGAAATACTTCTTCCGTAACATCTTCCGGTTTCTTCCGACTGAATTCCTCACCGGTGATACTTGGATCCATCGAAGCCATGCGGATCATTTCGAAACGGAAGTCTTCAAAACTATTCCCATAATGTTGGTTCACCTGTTCTTCAACCGCATCGTACATGTTATTCATGATATCAACTTCGAGTCGGTCACCAAACAAAGCATGACGACGACGTTTGTAAATCACCTCACGCTGCGAGTTCATCACATCGTCGTACTCGAGTAACCGTTTACGAATACCGAAGTTATTTTCTTCAACTTTCTTCTGTGCCCTTTCAATCGATTTTGAAATCATGGAATGCTGAATCACTTCACCTTCCTTCAATCCCAGCTTATCCATAATGCCGGAAATCCTTTCGGTTCCGAACAGACGCATCAAATCGTCTTCGAGCGAAACAAAGAATTGCGAGGAACCCGGGTCACCCTGACGACCGGCACGTCCGCGTAACTGGCGGTCGACACGGCGGGAATCATGCCGCTCGGTACCAATGATGGCCAAACCTCCGGCAGCAACAACCTCTTTCGAAAGCTTGATGTCGGTACCACGACCAGCCATGTTAGTAGCAATTGTTACACTCCCCCATTTACCGGCTTCGGCAACAATTTCGGCTTCCCGCTGATGCAATTTGGCATTCAGCACATTGTGCTTTATGCCTTTCATTTTGAGCATACGGCTAAGCAATTCCGAAATTTCAACCGACGTTGTACCAACCAAAGCAGGACGCCCTTTTGCATTCAGTTCAACAATCTCCTGAATAATGGCATTGTATTTTTCGCGTTTGGTCTTGTAAACCAAATCTTCACGGTCATCACGAATAACTGGCCTGTTCGTTGGGATAACCACCACATCCAGTTTATAAATATCCCAGAACTCACCTGCTTCCGTTTCGGCAGTACCGGTCATACCGGCAAGTTTGTGGTACATTCTGAAATAGTTCTGCAACGTAATGGTTGCAAAAGTTTGAGTGGCAGCCTCAACGGTTACCCGCTCCTTTGCCTCGATAGCCTGGTGCAACCCTTCGGAATAACGACGGCCTTCCATGATACGACCGGTCTGTTCGTCGACAATCTTTACTTTACCATCGATCACCACATATTCTACGTCCTTTTCAAACAGGGTATATGCTTTCAACAACTGGTTCAATGCATGAACCCTTTCTGATTTTACGCTGAACTCTGAGAGCAACTCATCTTTCTTGGCCTGCTTTTCATCGGCATCGGCTTTATCATTTTCGATCACCGCCATTTCGGCTCCCATATCGGGCAGAACGAAAAATTCAGGATCATCGATGTCGCGCGAAATCAATTCGATACCAAGGTCGGTAAGTTCTATCGAATTGTGTTGTTCTTCAATGATGAAATAGAGAGGATCGGTAACAATGTGCATATTTTTGTTATTGTCCTGCATATAAAAGTTCTCGGTCTTCTGCAGGAGGGAGCGGTTCCCTTCCTCACTCAAAAATTTGATCAGCGCACTGGTTTTGGGAAGCCCTTTATGAGCTCTCAACAACATCAATCCACCTTCGTCCAAATCCTTTTTAGAAGGATTATCGCTATTGAGCAAACGCTTGGCATCGGCCAGAATCTGGGTAACCATTTTACGCTGTTCGTTCACCAGTTTCTCCACCTTGGGCCGGTATTCGTCGAACAATTCATCACCAGAAACCTGCTTTACCGGACCGGAAATAATCAACGGGGTACGGGCATCATCGATCAACACCGAGTCAACCTCGTCGACGATGGCATAGTGGTGTTTCCGCTGAACCAAATCTTCGGGATTGATTGCCATGTTGTCGCGCAAGTAGTCGAAACCGAACTCGTTGTTGGTACCAAAGGTAATATCGGCATTATAGGCATTACGTCTGGCTTCCGAGTTTGGCTGATGTTTGTCGATACAATCGACCGAAAGCCCGTGGAACTCATAAATTGGCCCCATCCATTCGGAGTCACGTTTGGCCAGGTAATCGTTCACTGTTACCACATGAACCCCCTTGCCTGTTAATGCATTGAGGAAAACCGGCAAGGTAGCCACTAACGTTTTACCTTCACCAGTTCCCATTTCAGAAATCTTTCCTTCGTGCAATACGGCACCACCTATTAACTGAACATCGTAGTGAACCATATCCCAGGTGATTTCGTTACCTCCGGCAATCCATTTGTTGTGCCAAAGCGCCTTTTCGCCATCGATATCGACAAAATCATGCCTTGCAGCCAAATCGCGGTCGAATGTTGTAGCTGTAACTTCGACGATTTCACTTCCGGAAAAACGGCGGGCCGTATCTTTCACAATAGCGAAAGCGGTCGGAAGTACCTCTTTCAATATGACCTCCAGCTTTTCATCAATTATTTCAACAAGCTTATCGATGCGATCGTACATTTGTTCGCTCTCCTCGATATCCACCTCTTCGGCCTTTTCGCGCAATTCGGCTATTTCGTTTTCCTCGGCTTGTATATAATCCCTTATTTTCTGCTTAACCAGTGCCGATTCGGCCCTCAAACCATCATTGGTCATCCCTGAAATGCGCTTGTATTCTGCATTAATTGCCTCAACAACAGGCGCAATCTCCCGGATGTCACGATCGGATTTGGTTCCGAACATCTTACTTAGAAATTGTGTAAATCCCATATCTATTTTATTTTCCTATTTTAGAAAGGCAAAAATAACTTAAATGATGAAGTAATAAAAAGAGGATCGATTTTATTTGCCTTATGTTACCGGTTAATTCACCTTTTTCAGCTGTAAAACGAATAATAAAAGGAGAAAAATCAAAAAAATTACCTGCAAAATAATCGTTCACTTTGACAAGAAATCATGGTGAAGATATTGTGTAAACGATTTTGAAAAAACGAGAAGGGAATCTTTTGCTGGATTTTCTTCTCCATAAAAATATCTCTGCTGGCCTGATTCAAGGTTCATAAAGAAACCCGTTTCAGGGGACAAAAAGCCCCACCCTTCATCCCGAAAGAAAAACGCATATTGTTTCGGACCGAAAATGTTTTTTGAGAAGTACGATCGTTCGGGCGTCCAGCCCATTTGCCGGATCAATGTTGATCCAATGTCGGTTTGCATGGCAATTGTATTCGAAACAAAGGCCGTGTCGATAACCCCGCCAAGCCACAAAAGCGGAATCCGGTACGAAGCCGGATCGTCATAAGCTGTACCATCAGGTTCAAGCGAGGTATGATCGGAAGTAATTACCACCAACGTATTCTCCCACAACGGACTACTTTTCAACTGATCGATAAAATGGCCAAGACAACTGTCAGAATAGGCAATTGCATTACAATACTCATCAGAACTCCGATTCCCCTTAATCCGTTTAAACGAAGGAATATCATACGGCTCGTGGCTGCTGATGTTATAAACCATGCTGAGAAAAGGTTGCGGCATCATTTTCAGATCATCGAACATTCGGTCATAAAGGTACTGATCGGGAACGCCCCACTTTTGCAAACCAGAAATCTGAAGAGGAAAATCGCTGCTGGAAATTATTTTATCGGCGCAGGCCTGCATTAACAACATGCGGGTATTGTAAAAATTCACATCACCTCCGTAGTAAAATGAGAAATGATATCCTTCATGCTTAAATTGCTGTGGAAAAGAATGAAGCGACTTCATTTTATCTGAAAAATAGAGGATTGATGAAGCCTGGATCAATGCCGGATAAGATGCAATAATGGAAGAAAGCCCCTTATCGGAACGGTTTCCGGTGGCATAAAACGAAGGAAAAAAGATCCCCTCTTTGCAGAACTGATTTAGCCTTGGTGTGATTCCTGCCAATCCGCCCATTGGTTCAATAACTTTATCGGAAAATGATTCCAAAATCACCAGAATGACATTGGTTGGCTTCCCTGTATGGTTTTTGATAAAAACAGGCGACTCGGCCAAACTAAAAGAATCAACACCTTTCATGTTCGCTTCACACTCCTGTTCGCTAAAATAGTTCACCGGATTCGACTTCACCTGGTTATGCAAAATCCCGTAATTAAACGACCAGAAGAAATTATAGGCACTCTGATTGGCATACAGATTGGTACTGAAGTAGACGCTGCTGAAATTAAGCGGTGAAGTACCAAAACCTCCCCTGATTGGAATAATGAGAGCGGCCGTTAAAAACAACATTACCGGTGAAACACACCACCGAACGACCTTCCCGTCAAAATAGTTAGCATCGACAAAACGGCGATAAAGCCAAAGAAACAAAGTCACAATGGCCGCTTCAGAAAAAACGAAAAGTATAATTTGCCAACCATTTACACAGGCAATGATTCCAGCCGGATTTTCGAGATAAGGCAATACCTGTGCGTTTAAACGACTTCCCCATGCCGGGTAAAGTGCAATATCAGCAAGCCCGAAACCAGTAACAACAACCAGAAAAAAAGTTGTATACCACCGAATAATTTGCTGAATAATCCTGGGCTGAATAAACGAAGAAAGAAACAGGATTACTCCCGGTAAAAGGGTAAAATATCCGGTTGCCGAAAGATCCATTTTTGACCCGAAGATAAAAACGCCCCAAAAATCCTTCCATCCCAGTCCAATCGTGTTATCCCAGTTTGCTAACAGAAACAAGATCTTGAAAAAGATAAAATAACAGAACCAGAAGAGGTAATATTTTACAAAAAAGGAAAGGATCCGTTTCATTCCAAGGTTTGTGAATTTTGCTAAAACAAAAACCAAAAATAGGGTTTTTATCTTTAATCAAATCTTAATAATTGTTTAATTATTACCTGCTAAATCCACCCTTTCACCTTATAGTAAGCAATTGCAAAATACTCACGGGCTACAATGATTTCGTATTTCAGGTAGTCCCAGAATTTATAGCGGATCGAAATAGAGTTTCCCACATCGGGAATATTTTCATTTCCACCCAACTTCTTGTTTTTCAATTTAAGGTCGGTTTCGAGCATTGCCTCCATGGCCGGGCGCCCGCTCACCTGCTTAAAACCCACTTTTTCAAAACTTAGCACCGTACGATAGATGTGTTCGGGAGAACTGACAACAACTAATGGTTCCCGGAAAAGTCCTTTCTGAAAAAATTCACGAGCCCTCAAAGCCTGATATCGGGTATTCAAACCTTCCGACTCAATGATAATCCGTTCGGTACGAACACCGGAAGCAACCAGATGCGCTTCCATTTGGCAAACCGTGCTTTGGGGATCGAGAGTGTCGCCCGGAGTAGCGATGATCACCTTCGACCCGGGAAACTGTTTTGCCAGTTCTTCGGAGTACCACAACCGCATCAGAACCGACTCACTGGGGAAGCCTCCACCTCCCATCACCAGAATGGTTTGCGTGTTTTTGGGTACAAAAGCTTCCGATTTTCCAAGGTTGTAACGAGCCCAAAATGGTAGCGAGGTGAATGCAAGGATCACAATCAACAGAAAGAAAACACCAAAAACCAGCAGGAACACCCGCAAGGTTTTCAGTACATACGATCGTATTTTTTGTATCTTCGCCATAAGTTGAATCTGCCGAAGATAACAGATTCCCGTAACAAAACAAAACGTATGATCCTTTTCGGAACCATTGTCAATGCAGGTGCCATTGTTGCCGGAAGTTTGCTGGGATACTTTTTCCATTCAAAACTTCCGCAGCGGATTGCAAAAATCATCTTTCAAGCCATTGGTCTTTTCACGATTTACATAGGAATTGTCATGACCATGAAATCGAGTCAGATACTCATTCTGATTTTCAGCATGGTGCTTGGCTCTGCGTTGGGCGAATGGATCGACATTGACCAATACATCAACCGATTTGGCGACTGGGTAAAAGGGAAGATCAAATCGGAACACGAAACGTTCTCGGAAGGGATGGTCACCGCGTTTCTGCTTTTCTGTATGGGATCGATGACCATACTTGGAGCTTTTGAAGAAGGCACCATGGGCAAATCCAATTTACTGATTGCCAAATCGGTGATGGATGGATTCAGCTCACTGGCACTGGCTTCCGCACTGGGGATCGGTGTAACTTTCTCGGTAATCCCTTTGTTGATCTTTCAGGGTGGCCTTACCCTGCTTGCAGCATGGCTGGGAAACCAGATGCCAACTCCTGTAATCGACGAAATGTCGGCAGTTGGCGGGTTGATCCTCGTTGGTTTGGGATTCAGCATCATGGAAATAAAAAAAATCAAAGTGGTGAATATGCTGCCAGCATTGGTTTTTGCGATTGTATTTGCGTACCTGTTTATAAAATAATGAACGATTTAAACACACTTCCGAACCTTGGTAAAATACTGGCACAGCAACTTGAATCAGTTGGCATTTCTACAGGCACCCAATTAAAAGCAACAGGTGCAGAGGAGGCTTTTGCCCGATTGGCAACCATTGATGATTCAGCCTGTATCAACATGCTTTATGCGCTGGAAGGAGCCATTCAGGGAATCCGCTGGCACCAGTTATCTCCTGAAAGAAAAAAAGAATTACTGGACTATTTCCATTTCTGTAAAAAACAGATTAATCCAAAATGAAGATCATTCATCAACCCAAAATATGAATATGAAAACTCACACAAAACTTTTTTTCAAAATCCTTCTCCTTATCCCAATTCTGATTGGGATAGCCGGATGCAATTCTTCATCAGAAAACGATTCAGAAGAAAAGCTTTTAAACTGGGAGCCGCGTCAACACCCTTATCTCGCTGCAAACGGAAGGAACAACGTGCACAACGACTCTTACATGACCGATTCGTATACGCTTTCTGGTCCGGAAGGCAACAACTTAAAACTTACTTTTTTTACTACACCACGAGTTTTCATCACCATTGCATTTGATCGTCAGGGACGAATTATCTCACTCGGGACAGGAGGCGACAGCAAACGGGCAGCCTATCTGCTCGACCCTGACAGCATGAAAATGATCGATGCGTATGAATTACCTGCCGGAACTGACCTGAGCGCCTCTGGTGCCGGCTATTTCTATTTGGATAATAACGACCAGATGATTGTTCCTACCACCAATAAACACATTTACAAACTTGGTATTGAAGGTAATCCTTCAAAATTTGTACTCAAAACAGATTACGATCTCACTGCGTTACCCGACCCGTGCCACATAATTTCGGTTTTGCCCGATTGGAAGGGCAATATGTGGTTTTTAACCGAAGAAGGTATCGCAGGGATTATAACCGAAGATGGAACTATCAATTTTATCTCACTTACACACACTCAGGACGGTACTATTGTTCAAGAGAAAATTGGAAATTCGTTTGCCGTTGACGAAACCGGAGCGGTATTTGTAGTTTCCGATTACGCGTTATACAGTTTGATTGCTGATTCGAGTAAAAAAATAAAAATCCTCTGGAGGGAAGAGTACGACCGCGGGACACAACAAAAACAGGGACAATTCACGCAGGGATCAGGTACAACCCCAACACTCATCAGCGATGAATACGTTACGATAACCGACAATGCTGAACCCCGAATGAACGTGTTGGTTTACAAACGGCAACAGAATGTGAAAGGTGATCGACTTTTGTGCAAAATTCCTGTTTTTACGGAGAATGCATCGGCAACCGAGAATTCATTAATCGCTTTTCACAATTCAATCATTGTTGAGAACAATTACGGATATACGAAAAAAGCTGTCGATTTTGTTGGGAAATTCACCGAACCGGGGATGACCAGGATCGACTTTCATGCGAATGGTGACTTTGATGTAAAATGGGAAAGTGATGTGATCGTACCGTCACTGGTATCAAAGGTGGCGATGGGAAACAATACCGTTTATACCTACACGAAGGAAACAGATGGCTGGTATTTGACCGGCCTCGACCTAAATACCGGATCAAAAAAGTTTCAGACTAAAGCGGGTGGCGATGACGTGAGGTATAACAACCACTATTCAGGATTGGCAATTGGCCCCAACGGTTCGGTTTATATAGGTTGTGCCGGAGGAATTATCCGTTTTTATGAGAAGTAAATTAAAAAAGATAAAATGGAGACAATACAATTAAGAGACCCGCAAATCCTTCCAACCAGCGAAGTGCTGGCAGGGGTATTGGGCGATTCATACCCGGTTTTCGACAAACTGATAAAAACAGTAACCGATCCTGCTATTGGATTGGCGTTCGACTGGCATTACTACAACGACGGGAAAGCCTGGCTTTGTAAGGTCGTATTTAAGAAGAAAACCGTTTTCTGGTTGTCGGCCTGGGATGGCTATTTTAAAACCACCTTCTACTTTACGGAAAAAAATTGCACCGGCATCTTCGAATTAGGTGTCGACCAGTCAATTATCGACAACTTCAACAACCGCGAAGCCATTGGCAAATTACTGCCACTATTGGTCGAAATGAAGCAGATGGAACAACTCCCCGATCTGCTGAAAATTATTGAATACAAGAAAAAACTGAAATAACGATGGAATTTACCGAGCTTTTACAAAACCGGCGCAGCAAACGCAAATTCACTGCGCAAAAAGTGGAACCTGAAAAAATTGAAGCCCTTATCCGTGCTGCACTTATGTCGCCTACCGGGAAGAAAAAAAACCACTGGGATTTTATCTTTATCGAAGCAACCGACACACTCGAAAAGCTTTCAGAATGCAAACCTCACGGAGCCAAACTCATAGCCGTAGCGCCTTTAGCCGTAGTTGTTGTCGGCGACCCGCAACAATCGGATACCTGGGTTGAGGATTGTTCAATTGCATCCGTCATTCTCCAGCTTCAGTCCGAAGCATTGGAGTTGGGAAGTTGCTGGGTTCAGGTTCTTCACCGCGAGCACGACGAAACAACCACAGCCGACGCTTACATTAAAACATTGCTCGGTATCCCCGAAAAGAAAGCGGTACTTTCGGTCATCGCGATTGGTTATCCCGATGAAGTTAAGAAACCGTTTGACCTGTCAACTCTGATGCGGGAAAAAATTCACCGGGAAATGTTTTGACAAGATGCCCAGAACAAGACTCGATTTTACAGCAGGACAACTTCAATTCCAACGAAGAATCAGGAATCATGGGATCATTGAACAAAAAATGGACTTATTAAGTCCATTTTTGTACCTTAGCTAAAACAAAATCGACCATGGATATAGAGATAAAAACCCTCACATCACTCTTTGAGTTTGCATTCAAAACAAAACCAGCGATAATCGAACCTCTTCCGCGTTCCGGATCCGATCGTTCCTATTTCAGAATAAAAGCTGATGAGCAATCAGTTATTGGCGCATTTAATCTTGATATAAAAGAGAATGAAGCCTTTTTCAGCTTCACCCAAACATTTCTTCAATTGGGCATCCACGTTCCTCAAATTCTGGCCATCGCGCCCGACAGGCAGCACTACCTGATCAGCGACCTGGGTCCGGAAACCCTGTTCGACCGGATTCAATTGAACGGCAAAAACAGCGAAAGCAAAACCACTCTCTGTCTGATCAAAGAACTTCTTCCGTCTCTTTTGAAAATCCAAATTGAAGGAGCTACAGCCATCGATTTCAGCAAATGTTATCCCCGCAACGCCTTCGACCGTCAGTCGGTGGTTTGGGATCTCAACTATTTCAAATACGAATTTTTGAAGCTGACCGCCTTACCTTTTGATGAACAGGCGCTGGAAGACGACTTCAACAAACTTGCTGATTTTCTGACAGAGGCACCAACGGATTATTTCATGTACCGCGATTTTCAGTCGCGTAACATCATGATGAAGGACAAAGAATTCTGGTTCATCGACTATCAGGGCGGACGAAAAGGTCCGCTGCAATACGACCTTGCCTCGCTGCTTTATAGCCCAAAAACCGGGTTAAACGACACCCAGCGCGAAGTGATGCTCGAGCTCTACCTGAACCACCTCGAAGACTACACCGATTTCGACCGAGAACAATTCATCGATTACTACTACGGATTTGTGTTGATCCGGGTTCTTCAGGCATTGGGTGCATATAGCTTCCGAGGAATTATCGAAGGAAAACCCAACTTCAGGAGCAGCATCCCAACGGCCATAAAAAATCTGAAATTCCTGACCGATAAAAACCTCATTAAAGTTGATTTGCCCGAGATATTCAGGATCATCAATGATCTTTCCCAATCGGAATGGGCTAAAAAATACGAACCAACCAACAACCAACTGACCGTCAGGGTTACCAGCTTTTCCTATAAAAAGGGAATCCCGCTTGATCCGTCGGAAAATGGTGGTGGATTCGTTTTTGACTGCCGGGGGCTTCCCAATCCGGGAAGGTTGAAAGAATACAAACAATTTACCGGATGTGATCAACCGGTTATCGATTACCTCGAACAATTTGACGAAGTCAAAGAATTTCAGGATGAGGTCCGCAAAATTGTTGGAATTTCCATCAAAAATTACCTCGAAAGGGGCTTCAGCCACCTGAGTGTAAACTTTGGTTGCACTGGGGGTCAGCATCGCTCGGTATACCATGCTGAAAAGTTTGCCCATTGGGTTGAAAACAATTTCACGGCCAATGTGGTTTTGATTCACAGAGAACAAATGGATCGAAAAAAAGATGAGTAAAAAACGGTGTAAAAAGAAAGATTATTTACCGCCCCTGGAGCCAAAATATATTTGCGAAAAATGCGAACGACTGGCAAAAAAAGAAGAACAGGTATGTAAACCCAAAAAATTTGAGGTTAAAAAATCCCAATAATTCATGCAACAAAAACCAATTAATAATCAAATCATTTACCAAACGCCGATCCTATCTAAAACTTAAACTTTTCTTTTTTATCCAACCAAAATATTGGATTTTCCTCAAAACTTCTTACTTTGGCATAGAACGAGAATCTAATTTCTCCGGGAAATTTAAAATCGAAAGGTGACCGTTTACAAATACTTTAACCGCGACATTAGTTGGCTTTCGTTCAACCACCGGGTTCTCGACGAAGCCAAAGACCCGTCAGTTCCGCTTTACGAACGGATCCGGTTTCTGGCTATTTATTCCAACAACCTTGAAGAATTCTTTCAGGTACGGGTTAGCTACTATCGCCAGTTGCTGAAAAATGCCGATTTGATCCCGGCAAAAATTGAAGAAGTTAAACCCGCAAACATCCTGCACCAGATTAACGAATTGGTTAGCGAATACCAACTGGAATTCAACGATATATTCGACAATCAAATCATCCCTGAACTCAGCAAATACGGCATTAACCTCCTCGACCGGAATTCGTTGCTCACACCGGAACAGGAAAAGGAAGTGAAAGAGATTTTCATGACCGAAATCCTGAGTATACTGCAACCGGTATTGTTGCTGAAAAAGCGAATCAGGCCTTTTTTAAAAACCGGGCAAAGTTATATTGTCCTCGAAATGGTGGTGAAAGAGTCGGAAAACGATACCAAGTCGAAAGCAAGGATGCGCTACGGCATGATCAAGGTTCCAACCGACCACAATATTTCCCGGTTTATTGAACTCAAACCCAGTAACGGGAACCATTACCTCATGTTTCTTGAAGATGTGATCATGCGCCACGTCAACAAAATTTTCCCGGGATACACGGTCGAGGAATGGTATTCGATTAAACTGACCCGCGATGCCGATTTTGAATACGACGAATTTGACGAAGAAGAACTGATCAACGCCATTGGGAAAATTTCCTCGTCACGTACGTTGGGAAAGCCAAACCGTTTTTTGTACGACCGAAAAATGTCGCACAAATTTCTGAATTACGTGCTCCAAACCTTTAAAGTTGGTAATGACATATTAATTCAGGGCGATTCATACCACAATTTCAGGGACTTTTTCAATTTTCCCAATCCGCTCTCCCCGCAACTGGAAAATGAAAAACTGATGCCTCTTCGTATTCCCCAACTCGATAGTTATCAGTGGATGAGCGAAGCCATCAACAAAAAAGATTTCCTGCTAAGTGTTCCTTATCAAAGCTATGATTACTTTTTACGGTTTCTGGAGCAGGCTGCTCAGGACGACTCCGTTTCCGAGATAAAAGCCACCCAATACCGGGTTGCCGACCGGTCAGCAGTGGTTAATGCATTGATGAATGCCGCAGAAAACGGGAAAAAAGTAACCGTTTTTGTCGAACTGAAAGCTCGTTTTGACGAAGAAGCCAATCTGCAATATGCCGCAGAAATGACCAAAGCCGGGATACACATTATATACAGCATCCCCGGTTTGAAGGTTCATGCCAAACTTGCGCTGGTTATCCGGGACAAAAAGAAATACCCAGGATCACGAGACCAGGCCTACCTTGGAACCGGCAATTTCAACGAGAAAACGGCCAGAATTTATAGTGATCATGGACTGTTTACTTCCCATCCGGAAATCATTTCCGACCTAAAGAAAATGTTCTTTTTCCTGGAGGAACAGGAAGAAGAAGAAATCCATTTCAAACACATTCTGGTTCCCAACTTCAATTTGATTCCACGTTTTGGACAATTGATCAACCGCGAAATTGAAAATGTAAAGCAAGGCAAAAAAGGATACATTTTACTTAAGATGAATGGACTGCAAGATGCGCACATGGTCGACATGCTTTACCGGGCCAGTGAAGCCGGTGTTAAGATCGATTTGATTATCCGTGGTGTTTGCATCCTGAAACCGGGCAAAAAATACAGCAAAAATATACGGGTTATCCGGATTATCGACCGTTTCCTGGAGCACTCACGGGTGTATGTATTCCACAACAATGGCCAACCAACGGTTTTGCTTGGCTCTGCCGACTGGATGAAACGAAACCTCAATGTCCGAATCGAATGTGTCTTCCCGGTATTTGATGCTTCTATCAAAAAAGAGATCATCGACATGCTGAAAATTCAGCTTTCCGACAACGTAAAAGCTTGTGAAATTGGCTCCGGAGGCGAAAACACACGAATTGAAAACGACCAGCCAAAAATTCAGGCTCAGCTGGCTATTTATGATTATCTCAAAAATAAATACACCAAACCGGTTAATCCTTAAATATTTTCATTTTCAACTAAAACCTCATCTCAGGCTTTCTTCTTTACTATTTACTTTCTAACTTTAGGACATGGAAGTAATTGCATGGATAGGATTTTCGCAGGCTTTGTTTTCGGGAATATTAACCCTTACCAAAGGACAGAAAAGCATTTCGGACCAGCTCCTCTCGGCTTGGCTTTTTTTGCTGGCCGTTGAGTTCCTGACTTTTGGCGTAGAATCAAAAGTATATCCCAATTTTATCTTTCTTGCCAACTCATTCCTACTTTTCAATCCGGCTTTATACTTGTATACCTGCTCTTTAGCTGATCAAACCTTCAAACCAAAATGGATCCAATTACTCCATCTGCTTCCTTACCTGTTTTTCAAAATTTCTTCCTGGATAATTAAGGAGCCCCAATCGTTCGAAACCTATTTAATTCAAAACAATACACTTTGGTACAGGCTATTATTTGGCATTTGTGGTATCATTTCCTGGGGCGTTTACCTTTGGCTGACCGGGGTTGTTTTAACGCGCCATCGCAAACAACTTCAGAATGAATTCTCCTCCATCGACATGTTCAAAAAGATTGGCTGGATCATGTTTGTGGTAATTTTTTACATTCTCTACTGCATTTCGGTTTTCCTTTGGGGACTTTTCAATGTCATTGTTTTCACCACCGAGTCAATCACCATTTTTAATTATTCGATTTTGTTGTTCTTCATTTATATTTTCGGGTTTTACGGGCTAAAACAACGCGACATTTTTCCTCATGGAACAAGCAAAAGTGAAAATCCGGTAAAGCTCCAAAGTGCTTTACTCGGTTCTGAGAATGCTGAAAAAATCAGGGAAAAACTTTTAACCTACTTCGAAAAAGAAAAACCGTATCTCAACCCCGATCTCAACATGACCCTGCTCGCTGAAAAACTGAATATTCCCAAGCACCACCTTACCGATGTCCTCAATAAAAACCTGGGGAAAAATTTCTTTCAGTTTGTGAACGAATACCGGATTGAAGCGGTAAAAAAGGAACTATCCAACCCGAAAAACCCCTACTCCATCGAAGCCATTGGATACGAGTGCGGGTTCAACAGCAAATCAACTTTTTTTTCGGTTTTTAAAAACATCACCGAACAAACACCGATGGAATACAAAATTCAAATAACAAATTCCAAAACCCAAATTCCAAAATTCAAATAACAAAATCCAGATTCTCAATTCATTCTTTCATTCCATATCTACGCATCGAGTACAACTCCAACTTTTCAATTTTATAAAATCGAACTACTCCAGCCTGTCCGACTTTTAAAAAACGAACCCAGTGTGGCATCTCATCTCCATAACTTTGAATGGTTAAACAAACACCATGAAGAAAGTTATCGTAATTATTGCCGGACTAACCTTTTCGGTTTTATCCTACGGACAGAGCTTGTTCGAATCGGCTTCAGAAAACGCCAAAGAGACGGAAGGCAATTCGGGTTTTACACTGAACGGTTATGTGCGCGGTTCCCTATTTGGCGCCGGCGAGACCTACGATTTTACCAACGCCTTTGGAGAAGTAAGCCTGAAAACCAACCTGAAAAAAGAGAAGTTTTTGATGAAGTCGGACATCCGGCTGCGGAGTGGATCCAACTTTAACGAAACCATCTCCGAAATGGAGTTAAAAGAAGCCTATGCCGGAATCTGCACCAATAAATTAGATCTGACACTGGGTGAACAAATCGTTAACTGGGGCCGGACCGATGGCTTCAACCCGACCAACAACATTACCCCAAACAATTACTTTTTCTTCTCTTCGAACCCCGATGATCAGAAAATCCCCAACTTTCTGATGAAAGCCAACATACGGTTCTCTCCGCAAATCAATTGGGAAATCATTGCCATCCCGATCTTCCGTCCATCAATCTACCGGTACGAGTTGTTCAATATGGGCCAAAATGTATCGTTTACCAATGCCGTTATGCCTGATAAAACCTTCAAAAACGGGTCGCTGGCAACAAAGCTGAATGTCGAACTTCCGGGAATAGGTCTCTCGGCATCGTGGTTCAGCGGATATGATCCTTTTTATGGCTTCGACCTGAAAAATGTCGACTTCAGCACCGGAAGCCCCATCATTACCTACATTCCTTCATTCTATCGAAAAAACACGCTGGGAGTCGATTTTGCCCAGCCCTTCGGGAGTTGGATCATCCGGGGAGAAGGTGCTTTAAACCTGACCCAAAACGACGAACAAAAAATTTTCATCCCCAACGACGACATCAGTTATGTGGCTGCTATTGAACACTCTTTTGGCGGAGTTGTAACAATTGTTCAATACGTTGGAAAATACACCCTCGATTTCAACGATCTCACAGAACCCGTACTGGCCGCCCCAACCAACCTGATGGCACAACTGCAATATGCCAACGAAATGATCGGATACGAATCAGCTTCATTTAACCGGAAAATATTCCACCAGCAAGAGAAAATGAACCATGCAGTTTCGGTCTCGGTGTCGAAAGATTTTGCTTACGAAACAGTGAATACAGAACTGACCGGTTATTACAATCTTAAATCGGAAGAATACCTCGTCAGGCCTAAAATTTCATGGAAAATCGGTAGTGTACTAACTGCCACAGCTGGTTATTCCTATATGAAAGGTCCCGACAAATCGGTCTTTAATTACGCTGCCCCCATAATGAACGGAGCTTTTATTGAATTTAAGGCAAGTTTCTAACATCAAACACGAAGACACAAAGGCACAAAGAAAAAAATATCTAAAAAAATACTACATCGTGACTTTGTGTCTTCGTGTTAAAATTTAAAAAAAATGAAAAGAGAAAATTTTATCATACGCTACCGCTGGGTAATCATCCTTGCAACGATCATTTGTGTGGGATTATGTGTGGTTCCCTTGACCAAAATCCATATCAACCCCGATTTTGAATCGTACCTGCCCGATACGATGTATTCGAAGCAAAACGACCGGCTCATCAGTGAAGTCTTTGGCAAAGAAGAGCCCGTTCTGATTGTGATGGAAAGTTCGGATGTGTTTAACCCCACTACGCTCCAACGAATTGAAAAACTAAGCAAAGCGTTCTCAAGGATGTCGGCTTTTAAGAGGGTTTATTCGCTATTTCAGGCAAAAAATATCACTTCCGAAGAAGGATCAATGGTGGTAAACCCTGTAATCAGGCAAATTCCAGAGACTTCTGAAGAAACCGAGGAACTTCGATCCGAAATCAAATCAAACGACCTTGCCTATAAAATGGTCGTATCCGACGATTTTCACTACGCGCTCATCATGCTCAGTTCCAACAAAACGGTACAGGATAAGGAATTGATCGGAATGATTAATCAAACCCTCGAAAAATATCCAGGAACGGAAAAGGTAATGATCTCGGGACAACCGATTCTTCGCGACGAAGCTAACCGGAAAATCAGCCGCGATATACTGGTGTTGCTCCCAATTGGGCTTCTGCTCATGTTCGTTCTGTTGTGGATTTCATTCCGCGAAATACGGGGTGTTTTACTTCCTTTTTCCGTGGTTATTTTTTCAATCACTGTTTGCATGGCTTTGATCCCCATTTTTGGATGGGAACTAAGCCTCATTGGAGTACTGGTTCCCATTATGATGCTGGCCATTGCCAACAATTACGGAGTATATTTTATTGCTCGCTACCAGGATCTGAATGCTTCAAACCCAAACCTTTCGATGCACGAAATTGTAACCCGGTCATTTAGCTACCTTTTTATGCCGGTTCTTTTCTGCGGGTTGACAACGATTGTTGGGATTCTCGGCCTGGTTGCCCATCTGCTGATCCCTGCCCGGCAAATGGGGGTTGTAACAGGCATTGGAATCTGTTTTGCACTGGCAGCGAGCCTTCTGTTCGTTCCGGCAATTTTGTCTGCATTGAAAAAAGGAAAACCACACAAAGATCTATTAGGTCAGCACAAAGGGTTCTTCTCCACACTGCTCAATCATACCGGCAATGGGGTCACACGACATCCGAAAAGGGTAATCATTTCGTTTGCTGTGTTTTTTGCTGTCTGTTCCTCCGGATTATTCTTTTTCAAAGTAGCTCCCGATTCCAACAATGTACTACCAAAGAAAAACCAGTTCAATCAGGCTGTTGCGGTAACCGATCAATATTTTGGAGGGAATAAAACCATTTCGGTGATGTTCGACGGCGATGCAAAAGATCCCAAACTTCTCGAAGAACTGGACCAGTATGAACAAGAACTCAAGAAATTACCCAACGTAGGCAGTGTAACCTCATTGGCAACAATGGTAAAGAAAATGAGCAAAGCACTGAACGATCCCACAGACGCTGGTTATAACCAAATTCCTGAAAGCCGCGACGCAGTAGCCCAATACCTCGAATTGTATTCAATGAATGGTGATCCCGAAGATCTGGAACAATTTGTCAATTTCGACTACACCAAAACATTGCTGACCGTTCAATACAAGGCTTCAAAAATTGTGGAAATTAATACGGTACTCAACCGGTTAAAAGAACTCGGCAAAAACAACCTTCTCTCACAAGTAATTGGAGGATATAGCCTGGTTGAAAAAGAGATGAGCGAATCAATTGTTACCGGGCAAAACCATTCGCTGATTTTTGCCTTTATTGCCATTCTTATATTAATAGCTATCATTTTTAAAAGTTTCAAAGCGGGGTTTATCGGAAGCTTGCCTCTTGCCTTTGCCGTTTTTTGCACGTTTGGATTGATGGGTTGGCTTGGGCTTGAACTCAACATGGCTACAGCCTTGCTCTCTTCCATTTCCATCGGGCTTGGAGTCGATTTCACCATCCAGGTTTTCTGGCGTATAAAATGGGAATTATCCAACGGAAACGATTATGCTACCAGTGTAAAAATCACATTAAAGACCATTGGTCGCGGAATTATGATCAACGCCTTTGCCGTAATGCTTGGCTTTTCGGTCTTACTGCTATCGGCATTCCCGCTGGTACAATCATTTGGCTTCCTGATTATCCTCTCCCTGTTTTTATGCCTGATTTGCGCCCTGGTTCTGATTCCGGCAATCTGCCTCGTTTTTAAACCAGCATTCCTGGGGAAACCGGCAATGATTTCCCAAAACGAAGAGACAACACTCTTTTTAGAAGAAAAAGATATGCCTTTGCACCCGGAAAGTGAAAAACAAGATTCAGTTCATTCAGTAATTCAGTAATTCACAGTAAATCAAAAATATGAAAACACTTATTTTTACAATTGGAATCCTTTTTGCCTGCATTACACTAAAGGCTCAGGATGCCCGTGAAATCAGCGAAAAAGCCAGCAATGCCATCCAGCTCGATGCGATGGAGATGGTCTCAACCCTAAAAATCAGCAGTGCGAAAGGCGATGAGCGCTCCCGGACCATGTCGACAGCTACCCGCAAATTCGACAATGTATCGAAAACAATGATGAAATTTATTGAACCTGCTGACGTTAGAGGAACGACCCTTTTAGTTTTCGATTACGAAGATAAAGACGACGACATGTGGATTTATATGCCCGCACTTCGGAAAACCCGTCGCATTGTGAGCAGCGAAAAAGGGAAAAACTTCATGGGTAGCGAATTCACCAATGCCGATATGAGCAAACCCAACCTCGATGAATTCAACTATAAACTTCTGGGTGATGAAACGATTGATGGAAATCTATGCTGGAAAGTTGAATCGACCTGTAAAACGGAAGATCAGCAAGACCAATACGGGTTCAGCAAACGGGTAATTTATGTCGACAAAGCAAACTACCTGACCTACAAGATGGAATACTACGATTTGAGCGGAGAACTTTCGAAGGTTGAAAGCATGAAAGAATACAAAAAACAGTCGAACGGCAGCTATTTTGCCTTTTTGATGGAAATGAAAAATGTAAAAAACAATCGTCGTTCGGTAATGACCATCGACAAATTCCAGTTGGGATCGAAAATTTCCGAAGCCCAGTTCTCACCAGCGATGATTGAAAAGTGATACTGGATGCTCGATGCTGGATATTAAGCACTTGAGCTTAGACACTGACTCCCAACTAAAATGCAATGAAAGAGGGGATACTGGATCGAAAATATGCTAAACAATTCCCCTCCGTGGAGGGGTTGAGGTGGGTTTCTTAAATTGAAACGTATGAAACTATTAATTTCTATTTTACTTATACTGTCTGCATTTCCAGCTTTTTCACAGCACCTTACTGTTGAAATCTCGGGAATCAGTACCGACAAAGGAGTAATTCTGCTTTCAGCTTACCGCGATAAGGAAACATTTAAAGCCGAAACGCCTTATAAAATCTACCATTTCGAAAAGAGCGGTATGAAAGGCGGAAATCTCACCATTACAATTTCCGATTTAGAGCCAGGCACTTATGGTCTTGCACTGATTGATGATAAAAACGAAAACGGCAAAATGGATTACCATCTTTTCGTGCCAAGTGAAGGATTTGGCTTCTCAAACTACCTTTTCAAAGGAACCTGTAAACCCGATTTTGATAAATTTTCTTTCAAATTATCTTCAGAAACAAAAATCGATATAAGAGCTCAATATTTTTTTAAAACAGATAATTAAACAGGAATAAACGGACAATCAGCCCAAATCACTTTCTTGTCAACAACGATATTGCCGTTTCAAGTGCTTCGTCGCGACCATTGGCAACATCGGTGGAATCATTCTGGACAACAACATCGGGCGGAAAACCAATACCCTCGTAGCTGGTACCATCGGCCGAGCGCCAATCGCCAATTGAAATGGTATACACCCATCCATTGGGCAATTCACGTGAAGTCATATCCGAAAATGCCCCCGAAGTTGTATCGCCCACAATGGTTACATGGTCAAATTGGCTCATGTCCATCGTAAAAGTTTCAGCCGCACTGATCGAAAAGCGGTGGGTCATTACGGCCACCCCTTTTGTATATTGGGTTTTCCCTTGTGGACTGACTGTATACTCATAGAATGGTGTAAAATCATCGTGCTCAGGACCATTTTTAAGCCTGAACTTAAAACCTGTTTTTGTTTCGGTGGCAAACCGGCCAGCAATGTAAACCGACTCCTGATCGATACCTCCGGGGTTATTTCGCACATCGATGATGATGCCATCGGTATCCTTCAGGTAATCGAGCAAAAAATCGAAGGCTTTTTCATAAGTGTCGATCCCCTCTTCCATTCCGCCCAAAAGAATATAGCCTACATTGCCTTTTAGTGTTCCGTATAGGATGGTACCGCTATAAATTTTTAGCGAATCGATATAGTTATCTGCAATTGCCGAAAGTCGAAAATCGGTAAATGTTCCGAGGCGACCAACAATACCCGACTGATAAACCGGAAACCCTGTATTCGTGGGAATAAGCGACACATGATTATCGTCGAGATGGTCGAGCAATTTGGAAAAGATCGTGTACAATTCGGCATCCGAAGTGTTATCGTTCACCTGTGGTCTGTAAACGTTGTACAACGAATCCCAGTCAATATTTTTTACGGCAAATCCACCGTACATTTTGTCAACATCATTCCACAGAACATCGAAATTATTCACGGGATTGTTCGGCTCCTTTTCGCCAAGCAACATGTCGTCGCAGGCAGCAAGCGAAAGTAGTGTAGCGATCACAAAAAATATTTTGATTGTCTTCATTTTTTCGAATTTAAACGGATTAATACTTTGGCGATAATTGAATTGTCGTAGGCATTGATATCACATTCATTCCGGTAGTGAAACCAGTAAAAATTGTAATCAAGGGCAACAGCCCACCGGTGGTTAATCTTTTTCTGCACCGATTGCTGAAAATTGACCCGCTGAAAACGGTTCAGGCTTGCAAGATGGCTCCCCATCCGAAAGGAAGAAATAAAATAACTGTGTTTTCCATCGGTGGGGTCGTTCGAGTAAGGCATTTGCGTTATTAACGATGTCAGGGGCACTGAAAGATCCGTTTGCGATTCAAAGGTATCACTAAAACGGTATCTCAGTAACAGCGACGGATTCAACGACATTTCACTGAAAACAAATACCGGCGCATCGGTGGAAGAATATGAAAAGTATTGTTTGAACTGACCTCCAAAATACAGTTTCAATTTACCAGTTTCTGTTGTATTGATTAAGCGCAGGTATTCAACTGTTAATTCATCCTGAATGAGGCTGCTTTTCGAAAATGACATTGTCCCTTCTCGCAGAGTGCCATTGTGATTTGGTGAAGAGACTAAAAAACTCCTTTCTTTAAATTCATCAGGAGATGTGAAACTGTACACAAAATTAAGGTTTGCTTTGAAAATCGAATTCTCGGTAAAGTTGGCAAATGAAAGCCAATTTGGAGACTGCCCAGAACGGTATATCAAAGGACTAACTTTTCTGTCAATCATCCGGAATTGAGAATAGCCTGTACCCAACGATAGGTAAGTGTACCTCTTTTCGGTGAGACCATTGCCAGCAAAAACTGAAATGGAAAAAGAAAACAGCAGTACTGCTAAGAAGAAATTTCTGATCATAAGAATTAAAGGTTTTTTCAAAAAGACTGAATTTTGGGTTAAAGGTTGCAATGAGACTTAACCAATAATTATGCCATTAAAATTTCATGGCTTCAATATCAAACCGAAAAGAACAGTCATAGAAATTGAGTTTGAATATTCATAAAGGTTAACTCTCCATCAAAAAAATGTTTTTGTAGGTAAAGGTTTTCCCTTCGCTTTTTTTGGTTAACGAATAGTTTTATCTTTGCTCTCCGTTTCAACAAAATGTTAATCAATTTTTACCTAAGTTATTAAATCATAACAGAACAATGAACAACGCAATTGTAAACAAAGCAGCCGATAATATTCGGATTTTAGCCGCATCGATGGTTGAAAAAGCCAAGTCGGGTCATCCCGGAGGTGCAATGGGCGGCGCCGATTTCATGAATATTCTTTATTCCGAATTCCTGAATTATGATCCCAGTGATATGAGCTGGATCAACCGCGACCGTTTCTTCCTCGACCCGGGCCACATGTCGCCAATGCTTTATGCTCAGTTAGCTCTTATTGGGAAATACAGCATGGAAGATTGTGCCAATTTCCGCCAATGGGGCAGTGTTACTCCGGGGCACCCCGAAGTAGATGTAAAACGTGGCGTTGAAAACACATCGGGACCACTTGGACAAGGACACACAATGGCCATTGGTGCTGCAATTGCCGAACGCTTTCTGGTAGCCCGCTTCGGGGAATGGATGTCCCACAAAACCTACGCTTTCATCTCAGACGGTGGTGTTCAGGAAGAAATTTCACAGGGAGCTGGCCGTCTGGCAGGCCACCTTGGGTTGAACAACCTGATCATGTTTTACGATTCAAACGACATTCAGCTTTCGACCGAAACAAAAGAAGTAACCGGTGAAAACACCGAAATGAAATACAAAGCCTGGGGATGGAACGTAATGACCATCAACGGAAACAATGCTAACGAAATCCGCGCCGCATTGAAAGCTGCCCAGGAAGAAAAAGAACGCCCAACCATCATCATTGGTAAAACCATTATGGGCAAAGGTGCTGTTAAAGAAGACGGATCGAATTACGAACGCAAATGTGCCACTCACGGTATGCCTCTGGGCGAAGCAGGTGCATCGTTCGAAAAATCGATCGAAAACTTAGGTGGTGATCCGAAAAACCCATTCCAGATTTTCCCTGAAGTTCAGAAATTGTATGCCAAACGTCGCGAAGAACTTATCAAAGCGGCGGCGGCAAAAAAAGCTGAACAGGCTAAATGGGAAGCTGAAAATCCAGAATTAGCAGCAAAACTGAAGATGTTCTTCTCAAAAAGAGCTCCAGCTTTTGATTACAGCAAAATTGAACAGAAAGCTGGCTCAGCTACCCGTGCCGCATCGGCAACTGTTTTAACGGCTTATGCCGAACAGGTCGAAAACATGATTGTTGCTTCAGCCGACCTTTCAAACTCCGATAAAACCGACGGTTTCTTAAAGAAAACCAAAGCTTTCAAAAAAGGCGATTTCAGCGGAAAATTCCTTCAGGCTGGTGTAGCTGAATTGACCATGGCCTGCGTGATGAACGGCATGGCTTTGCATGGTGGTGTAATCCCTGCCTGCGGAACGTTCTTCGTATTCAGCGACTACATGAAACCAGCTGCCCGTATGGCTGCTCTTCAGGAACTTCCTGTAAAATATGTTTGGACACACGATGCTTTCCGTGTAGGTGAAGATGGACCTACCCACCAGCCAGTTGAACAGGAAGCACAAATCCGTCTGCTCGAAAAGCTCCAGAACCACAGCCACAAAAACTCCATGCTGGTTATTCGTCCGGCTGATGCCAACGAAACCACTGTTGCATGGAAAATGGCGATGGAAAACACCAATACACCTACGGCATTGATCCTTTCCCGTCAAAACATTAAAGATGTAACAACCTACGAAACGGCATTAAATGCAGCAAAAGGTGCTTACATTCTGAAAGACAGCGAAGGCACACCTGATATAATCCTTCTGGCAAGTGGTTCAGAAGTGAGCACACTGGTTGAAGGTGCCGAACTTTTGGAAAAAGAAGGCATCAAATGCCGCATTGTATCAGTTCCTTCCGAAGGCCTTTTCCGCGCACAAAGCAAAGAATACCAAAAATCGGTATTACCTTGTGGTGTTAAGAAATTCGGCATGACTGCAGGTCTGCCAGTCACACTTGAAGGATTAGTTGGTTCTGACGGTGTTGTTTTCGGATTACCATCGTTTGGTTATTCAGCACCTTACAAAGTTTTGGATGAAAAACTCGGGTTCAATGGCCAGAACGTTTACAATCAGGTAAAAGAATTACTGAAATAAAAACAACACAAAAACATATTTCAATAAGCCATCTCGGAAACGGGATGGCTTTTTTATTTACCGAAAAATAAGTTACTTTACGCTAAACCATAATTACTTAAACATGAAAAAAAATTCAATCATAATTCTCCTGATTGCAATTGTTGCATTTGATCTTTCCTGTACCCAAAACAAGAAGCATGAAAAGATAAAAAGCCTTGTAAATGGGGCCATACAGGTTGATCCCGAGAAGCTTCAGGGCTCCGAACCTATTCCACAAATCGCAGCCGAACTTGAAAAAACTGCCAACAAAACCCTTACAATCAATCAGTCAAACATGGAAGATGCTTTGCAGGAAGCCCAAAATTATAGCAAAACCTTTATTACGGTTGGTAGCTATACGCTAGTTAAAATCACTAGTTTCGACGACTGCCAAAAGTCGACAACCTGGGGCACCTGTATGCCCAAAGGAACGGCCCTCATCCAGCGATCGGGAAATTTCAAGAAGGTAAAAGATTACCTCAACCACATCATTGGTAAACCCGACGATCAAATACGAAAAATGTACCTCTTCAAATAATTGGAAGAATTGTATCTTTGGTCTTTCATTTTTTTGAAAAATGAAAGACTAAAAATGTTTTCTAAATTTCACAATTCGTATGTATAACAAGTATTTTCCGGAAAACGAATACCACACTCCCGACAACTATAAACGATCAATTGGAGATATTTTATCGCTGGGTACAAGTGTCTATTTCAAAATCCGGTTCTTTTATAACCTCATCAAGAATCGAAATTTAGCCTTGGCTAACAATTATGGCACCGAACGCTGGGCTCAGAGTTCCTATGAAATCTTTGAATTCACGCAGGATTGTGGCGGTAAATACCACATCACCGGACTCGATTATGTCGATCAGGTAAAAGATGAACCGGTTGTTTTCATCAGTAACCACATGAGCACCCTCGAAACCATGGTATTCCCCTGTTTAATTGCTCCTGTTAAAGAAGTTGCTTTCGTTGTTAAAGATTCCTTAACTACCGATACATTATTTGGCCCAATTATGCGGGCCCGCAACCCAATTGCGGTGGGCAGAAGCGATTCCCGAAAAGATTTAATGACGGTATTAACCGATGGCCAGCAGAAACTAAAAGAAGGCACGTCAATTATCATTTTTCCACAAAGTACCCGTTGCAACAATTTTATCCCGGAAGAATTCAATTCACTGGGGGTCAAACTTGCGCAAAAAGCAGGGGTCAAAGTGGTTCCCATGGCCATTAAGACCGACTTTTGGGAAAATGGAAAACTGGTAAAAGACCTGGGCATCAATCGCCGTAAAAAACCTATTCACATCAAATTTGGAGAACCCATGGAAATAAAAGGTTCAGGAAAAGAAGAACACCAACTGATTGTCGATTTCATCAAAAAGAATATGGATGAATGGTTAGCACGGAAGAGCTAACGTTACTAATATGAAAGAAAACGGGGAATAATTTGCAGAAACCAAATTATTCCCCGTTTTTTATTTTCCTTCTTTACTTCATTTATTTATGTAACGTAAAATCTACCCTTCGCGAGTTCTGCAATTCTTCAGTAGAAAGTTGACTCTCTTTATCCGAGTTTTCTTCTCCAAGCCCTTCGGTAGAAATTCGGTTTGTGGCAATTCCTTTTGAAACGAGGTATTGCTTTGCGGCATTTGCCCTGCGAACCGACAATTGCATATTGGCATCGGCATTCCCGCGAGGATCGGCAAAACCACTGGCCTTTACTTTTGCACGTGGATTGCTGTTCATCAGTTTGATCAGTTTATCCATCCGGCCTTTTGAATCCTGTGTAATTTCATTTTCGTTAGTACCAAAGAAGATGGAATTTACTTTATTATTTTTTAACCATTTATCCATATCTTCTTCCTTCGGACAACCTTTATCATCGACCTCATCACCAGCAGGGGTATCGGGACATGCATCAACATTGTCGGCAACACCATCACCATCGGTATCGGGGCAACCGTCAAATTTCTTTAAACCAGCAACAGCCGGGCATTTGTCCTCTTTATCCGCAATTCCATCGCCGTCAGTATCGGGACACCCCTTGAACTCTTTCAAACCTTTGTCTTTCGGGCAATCATCCTTGCTATCCATAATTCCATCGCCATCGGTGTCGGGGCAACCTTTAAATTCAGCAATTCCTTTTACATCAGGGCAATCGTCGTCTTTATCAATAATTCCATCCCCATCCTTATCAGGGCAACCTTCCAAAGCAGCCAATCCCTTCTCTTTGGGACATTTGTCGTCTTCGTCAAACACGCCATCTCCGTCGGAATCAACAGGACATCCTGTTTTTTTATCAACCTTGTACTTTTTGGGTGTATTGGGACATTTATCCTTGTGGTTAGCAACGCCATCTTTATCCGAATCAAGTTTGGGAGAGAAAGCCCATTCAATGCCAATCAATGCCTTAATGAAATTATCGTGGCACGGTTCATCAACACCAAGGTTATTCGCCCTTAGCCCATCAATACCGTGAATATATCCGGCCTCAGCAAATAACGACCAACTTTTGCTAAGCATCAGTTTGGCTCCAACTCCAGCATCAAAATTCAATCCCGAACTTTTATTGTCCGATAAAAACCCCGGACCAGCAAAAAGATACGGTTGAATTTTATTATCCGCCGGAAGGATTTTGCCGTTATAAAATTTGTAGCGCAAATTAAGGAACAGATTACCAATATCGGCATTTACTTTATCATCAGAAAAGGACGCAAATTTATATCCCAGGTTCATATTGGCCATCAAATCGAAAGAAGAGGAAAGATAACGGCTCAAATAAGCCTCGCCTAATAACCCGTCAGCACCCGATGCTACTAAATTATGATAATAACCTCCACCAACTCCAATAGCCCATTTTTTATCAACATTTTGAGAATAAATACTCAAATACAACAACGATAAAACACTGACAATTAATAATTTTTTCATAACACTCGTTTTAAGTTTAACTAATGTGAAAGCCCATATGGGGAAAAAAATCAGCTAAAAGTTAAAATTAATAATCGAAAGAGTCAATACTTGAGGCAGAATACTAACTTTATCAGGTCATCGAACTGTTATAAATAGAAAATTATGTCCGTTACCCGTTTTGGAATTTCCATTGAACAAGAGCTGCTTGAAGCACTTGATGAATATGTCAAAGAAAACCAGTTTTCAAACCGGTCACAAGCGATCAGGCAGCTGATCAGCCGCAACATTGTGGAGCACAAATGGCAATGCAACAATCAGGTAGCAGGATCTATCACCCTGATATATGATCCCCACAAGCGTGAAATATTAAACCAAATTGCATCTATTCAGGAAGATTTTTATCAGGAAATCATGTCGACACAGCGGTTTATGCTTGAAAAAAACAAGTGCCTTGAGATTGTTGCCGTGAAAGGGATTGCCATAAGGCTCACCGCTTTATCTGACAGCCTGATCAGCATAAAAGGCATGCTGCATGGGAAACTGGCAATGAGCCGTGCCGATTAATTGGCCCTTCTTATTTTCATTATTATTTTCAGGATCATTATCTTTGCGATTCAATGGAGATACTCATTATTACCATATTATTTTTATTAAACGGGGTTTTTGCCATGTACGAAATCGCCCTTGTTTCTTCCCGGAAGTCAAGGCTGGAAGAGAAAGCAAAATTTGGAAATATCGGAGCGAAAAGAGCCGTCAAACTTCTGGAAGAACCTGAGAAAATTCTCTCAGCCATTCAGGTAGGAATCTCACTCGTCGGGATAATTTCGGGAGCTTACGGAGGAATTGCATTTGCTCAAGACATCGCCCCCTATTTTGAGAGAATACCGTCGCTCGCCCCATACGCCCACACGCTGGCGATGATCATCGTAGTGGGGTTGATCACCTACTTTTCATTGATCATTGGGGAGCTGGTGCCAAAAACCATTGCACTGAACAACCCCGAAGCCATTGCAATCTTTCTATCTCCGGCCATGTATTTCATTGGAATGGTCACCTATCCGGTTGTTTGGTTCCTAAGTGTTTCGACCAAATTGGTTATCAAAATTTTCGGAATAAAAATAAAGGATGAGCCCCCTGTTACAGAAGAAGAACTTAGGATTTTGCTGAAACAAGGATCTGAAAACGGGATCATCGAAAAAGAAGAGTCTGAAATCATCAGCGAAGTGATCCGCTTTGGCGATAAGCGGGCTTGTTCCCTCATGACGCACCGGCTTGATGTAAGATGGATTGACACCAGCGACACAACCGAAGACATATTAACAGCCGCACTCGAATCATCGTTCTCCCGTATGCCGTTATGCCACAAATCGATCGACGATGTGAAGGGGGTTGTTGCGGTAAAAGATATTCTGTCGTGGTACATCAACCATCAGGCAGTCGATCTGAACGCCATACTTACAGAGCCCATCTTCATCCCCGAACAATTACCTGCCACCAAAGTATTGGAAATGTTCAGGGAAACCAGAAATCACTTTGGAATTGTGGTCAACGAATATGGCTCAATGGAAGGAATCATCACCCTGCATGATGTTACCGAGAATATCATGGGTGACCTGCCGGAAATTGAAGACACCGACGAGCCCGAGGTTTTTCAGCGGGATGATGGCTCCTATCTGATCGACGGAGCAATGATCCTGGAAGATGTTCAGGACCTTCTCGAATTGAAATCATTGTTCGACGAAGGTGAAGAAGAAGTTAACATCAATACCATTGGCGGATTAGCCATGTATAAACTCAACCGGATACCCAGAACCGGTGACAAGTTCCTAGTAAAAGGAAAACATTTTGAGATCGTCGACATGGATGGAAACCGTGTTGACAAATTAATTGTGAGGTAAAAAGGCAAAATCGGCAAAAGATGATTCTGCTGAGAAAAAAAAGGAATAAAGATTCTGAGAAGAAACGTTCACTCTTTCAGAAAATCACAACCGTCGTCAAATGGTGCGTAATTGCTTTTTTTGCCTCTACCCTCTTATTCGTCGTGCTATACCGTTTTGTAAACCCACCCATTACCACATTTATGGCTTATCAAACCACTTCACGCCTTATCAAAGGGCAGAATGCCCGGTTTGAAAAGAAATGGGTGCCCATCGAAAATATTTCGCCCAAAATGATCAGAGCGGTGATTGCTGCCGAAGACAACCGTTTTGTCAATCACTGGGGAATAGATACCAAAGCCATAGACGAAGCCATCGAACACAATAAAAGAGGAAAAAACACCCACGGGGCAAGTACCATCAGCCAGCAAACCGCCAAAAACGTTTTTCTATGGCCTTCACGTAATATCATTCGCAAAGGGCTCGAATTTTATTTCACCCTGCTGATCGAATGGATCTGGGGGAAACAGCGAATTATGGAAGTGTACCTCAATGTGGTCGAAACCGGGAAAAATTTTTACGGGGTTGAAAAAGCCGCCCAAAATTATTTTCATACGAGTTGTTCTGGTTTAACCGATAGCCAGGCAGCATTAATTGCGGCAACTCTTCCTTCACCCCAACGATATAATCCGGTAAATCCCGGCAATTATCTGGCTTCGCGCCGCGACCAAATCGTATCGTTAATGTACAAAATTGAAACATTGACGGTTAAATAACCCCATATTCTTTTTACAACTCCTCACCCAAAGGGGGGACAAATTGAGCATAGAATTGACAACTCAACTGCAACTTTTTCAACTCTTTTTCTAAGCGTTATCACTACTTCTATTGACAAATAAACCACTTTTTAGAAACAAATGAAACAGCGCCTCTGTGCCATTTTTCAGTAATTATGCTTCATATTTTACAAACAATGAATGATTCGTTAATCGGAGAGCAAAATGGTATATGCCCATTTTCTATCCATCATTACCGATAAAAATTCAACAAATTTTACAGGAAAAAACACCCTCTGACCCAAGAAGCAAAAGACTGGTTTTCTATTAAATAACTAAGCTAATATATCTGAACTAATTTAATATCTAATGAAACAAACACTAAAATTCAAATTCCGAAAAAGGATTTTGTCAAAACGGATGATTGCATTTGTTTTTGCAAACCTCTTTTTCAGCTTTTCACTGTTTGCCCAGGACCGAGTCATTTCGGGAACAGTAAAAGATGCTTCTACCGGAGAAACACTAATTGGAGTAAACATCCTGCTTCAGGGAACAACCAGAGGTACCATTACGGATATCGACGGTAATTTTTCCATCAAAGTTCCTGAAAAGAATGCGGTCCTTTCCATCGCCTATGTTGGGTATAAAACACAGGAAATCGCAGTGGGAAACCAAAGTTCTTTTAACATTAGCCTCGATAAAGATGTAAAAGACCTCGATGAAGTGGTTGTGGTAGGCTATGGTGTCCAGAAAAAGAAACTGGTAACCGGTGCTACAGTACAATTAAAAAATGAAGACATTTTAAAAAACAATTCTGTCCGAATTGAAAATGCACTCCAGGGGATGACCCCGGGTATGTCAATTGTTAAACAATCGGGGCAACCTGGTTCTGAATTCAACATTACCATTCGTGGCTTATCCTCAATCAACGGAAACTCTCCGTTGGTTTTGATCGATGGGGTACCTGGCAGTCTTAACCTGCTCAATCCTTCCGACATTGAAAGCATTGACGTATTAAAAGATGCTGCTTCAGCTGCTATTTACGGTTCACGTGCTGCTAACGGCGTTGTTCTGGTTACTACAAAGAAAGGAAAAACCGGTGAAGCGCTGGTTACCTACGATGCTTCTTTTGGTATTTCAAACCTGGCAAAAAAAATCGATTTGCTCAATGCAAAAGAATATGCCACCATCATGAACGAAGCTTCATTCAATTCGAAACCCAAAAAGGTGGTACCCTATACTCAAGATTATATTGACGCATTAGGCGAAGGAACCGACTGGATCGGTGAAGCGCTGTCAAGTAATTCGCCTACCGTAAACCATTCGCTCGGCATTAGTGGGGGTAATGAAAAATCGACCTATTCTATGTCTCTTTCATATACCAATGAAGAAGGAATCTTTAACTACGAAGACAAATCAAAATATCAGCGGTTGGGTTTCAGGGTCAATTCAGAACATCAGGTAAAGAAATATTTGAAAGTTGGTGAAAATATTACCTATACTCATCGCAGAAGCACTGCAATGTCAACCGGGAACATGTACAACAACTTCCTGCACGATCTGATGTCAGCCAGCCCGTTAATCTCTGCTTACGACTCTGCCCAATACGACAGATATGGCCGTGCGAAACCGGTAAATGCCAATAAACAAAACGGAGATGTAATTGATCAGATAAACCCACTGGCTGTGATGCATTACAACAACAACGGGGTGAACAAATACGACGATATTATTGGCGATATTTTTGCCGAAATTCAAATTCTGCCCGGATTAAAATTCAAAACAGACTTTGGTGCTACATTAGGTTTCAGCAATTACTCATCTTATCGGGATACATTTACAGTAACCGAGAATGTTTCGAACTACAAAGCCGACTATGAACAAAATATGTCCCGAACATTCAACTTCAACTTCGACAATGTTCTTTCATACGATAAAAGCTTTGAAAAAAGCCATTTATTGGTAATGGTCGGTATGAATGCCCAGGATGGGACATATTTCAACATGCGGTCGTTAAGAGAGGGAAACCTTGCGAATACCGCTCCTGTTCTTTCCAATGTCGAAGCCGACACCATGCTTACCAGTTATACCATATATGGCGATTATGGCGATGGCGACAGCCGCAGCTCCATCTTTGGCCGGGTTAGCTATGATTACAACGAAAAATACATGGCAACAGTCTCTTTACGCCGCGATGGTTCTTCCCGATTTGGTAAAAACAACCGTTACGGATATTTCCCTTCCGCATCAGCCGGATGGGTAATCACGAAAGAAACATTCATGCAAGCAGCTTCTTGGGTCGATTTTCTGAAAGTACGTGCAAGCTGGGGCCAAAATGGTAAAGAACCTTCCGATCAGTTTGTCTATATGGCCCAGGTCGGAAATAGCGGACGTTCCTACGAATTTGGAACAGGTGAAACTTCCGGTGTTTCTCCAATTATTTTTGAAAATCCCGAATTGAAATGGGAAGCTTCTACCCAAACCAACATCGGTTTTGATTCCCGTTTCTTCCATAATCTACGTTTCACCTTCGACTGGTACCTGAAAAACAGCAAAGACTGGATCATGCAGAAAGAAGTTGCAGCCATTTCAGGTATTGCAGGTGTCAGCAGTTCTAACCCATACATTAATGGTGGTAACGTGAAAAATAAAGGTTTTGAATTCGATCTGGGGTATGAAAAAAGTTTTGGCGATTTTTACCTCAATGTGGGTGCAAACTGGTCATTCAATAAAAACATCGTAACCGATGTGCCCGATAGCATTATCCATGGTTCTACCAGTCTGCTATATAACGGATGCGATGAATTCTTCCGCATTTCAGAGGGAAAACCTATGGGATACTTCTTTGGGTACAAAAATGCGGGCATTTTCCAGAATCAGGAAGAAATTGACAATTACGTTAACGAGAAAGGTGTCCTTTACCAAAAATCAGCAAAACCAGGTGATGTAAAAAGAACCGACGTAAATGGCGATGGCAAAATTTCCGATCTCGACAAAGTGATGCTGGGCGATCCTAACCCCGATTTCATATTTGGTTTTCGTATCAACGCCGCTTATAAAGGCTTCGATTTCTCCATGAACATTCAGGGACAAACCGGGAATCAGATTGTGCAATCATACCGCGCTCAGGAACAATACTATTACAACTACTCAACGGAAATTCTCAACCGCTGGATCGGTGAAGGATCAACGAATAAGTACCCCCGTGTAACCTTAGCTGACGAATCGAATAAAAACTGGAGAAGTTTTAGCGATTTGTACATCTACAATGGAGACTACGTGAAAATTAAAAGTTTAAACATTGGCTACGATTTGAAAAAATCGTTGCTCAAGAAAACAGACATCAAACAATTCAGGATTTACGTTTCGGCCACAAACCTTCTCACCCTGACCAACTATAATGGCTGGGATCCTGAAATTGGTTATGGATCATCGACCAACTCATCGGGCAAAGTGGTTGATGCCTATGCGTCAGGAATTGATGTAGGCTTCTACCCATCGTCGCGTACCTATTTATTTGGTGTTAATGTAACTTTCTAAAAAATTAAGATCATGAAACGAACAATCATATTATCGCTGTTTGTGTTACTGATGACCGGCTGTGGCAATGACTTCCTTGACAAACAGCCTACCACATCATCCGTAATTGAAAATTATTATTCAACACCAGAAGACGGTGAGCAAGCATTAACCGCTGTCTACAACATGTTGCTGTATGAAGACTGGTGGAGTAAGTTTATCTTATCAGAGCAAGCATCTGACGATTGTGCCGGTGGAGGCGGATCAGGCGACGGTGGTGGTTACCAGGTTTTTGACCGGGGCATTACACACTCCTCAATAACGGCCAATGAAGAACCCTGGGAATATTGTTATGGAGCAATTTATCGTGCCAACACGTTTATTGCCCATGAGTCTCAAATTGACTGGACTGGAAAAGAAAAACTGGAAAAACAATATCTTGCTGAAGCCCGTTTTCTCAGAGCTTATAACCACTTCTACCTGGCCCAGATGTTTGGGGAAGTACCAGCAATCACAACAATCAATTCTCCGGATTATATTCCACCCAGAACACCTGCAGCCGAACTTTACACCATCATTCTTGATGATTTAAAGTATTGTATCGAAAATGGACTTTCCGACACCTATCCATCCATGCAAACCAGCAATTGGGGCAGGGCAACCAAATGGGCTGCGGAAGCCTTACTCGCAAGGGTCTACTTATATTACACCGGCTATTACAATCAGGAATCATTAGGAGAATACACCAACTCCAGTGTCCTTGCCTATATAGAAGACTGTATCAACAATAGTGGCCATGCACTGGTTCCTAAATATGCCAGTCTCTGGAGGGTTTCTTCAAAGTCTGAACTGGGAGGGATCTCTCAGTATGCCGGTGAAATGAACTCGGAATGTGTTTGGTCGGTTACCTATGATATTCAATCATCAATTAGCCTGAACAAATTGCAGCGGATGATAGGCCCGCGTAACACCAATAAAGAACCTTACGGACAAGGATGGGGCGCAATTCCTGTTTTACCAACATTGTGGAAATTATTCGATAATGCTGATACAAGAAAAAAAGCAACAATCCTTTCTTGGGATGACGAAGGCTATACATACGATTACATTACCCAGCAACAAGCTCAGTACACCGGCTACAATACCAAAAAATATATGATCTCAGCCATTGGCACGGCTAATGAAGTGGAAGCATCCGGAGGAACATCATGGCAAACCAAAGCTTTTGAAGATGTAATGATGATCCGTTTTGCGGATGTCTTGCTCATGGGGGCAGAATTACGATCGTTGGTGAATGGCGCGGGTGATGCTACGGCATTAACCTACCTCAACAAAGTGCGCGAACGTGCTTTCGGCGATAACGCACACAATTATTCTTCTGCTTCTATCGATAACATTATGGCAGAAAGAAGATTGGAATTAGCCTGTGAAGGTCTGAGATATTACGACATCCTTCGTTCCTGCAAGGGTGATTTTTCCAAACTGGTTAACATTTTAACCTATGTTGATGATACCGATGGAGGTGATTATTCAAATTCCCTTGAAACCTCAAGTTTGGATGTTGACGGAAACAATTTTGCAGCACGAAAAGGTTTATTCCAAATTCCAATAAAAGAACTCAATTTAATGGGTGGTATTATTGAACAAAACCCTGGTTTCTAGTAGGAATTTTCGATTATTATTATATTTAGTTAGTAGTGTAATCATTCGTTAGTTAGATTACGATCCCCGGGCCTCCTCCCGGGGATTTTTTTTGAACGCCATTGATTCACCCACAATCAATAACCAATCATTGCAGAATAACCATGGTACTCGAAACCGCGCCAAATGTTCCATACCCACCATCAACTGTTGAAAAATAAGGCCTAAAAGCATTGGGCTTGAAAAAAATGTTCGATGTAGTATAATATTTCTCAAGGTTTTTATCATAAGCAAAAACGAACAATACAAGCATTTTTCCCCGAATATCCCAGTCTAGTTTAATACGATAATCTGTTTCAACACCTTTTACTGGTATTTTTTTCTCGATATAGGAATGGGTACTGTCGCTGAGCAGATACACATTATACATAAACGCAGTTGAATCAGGGGATATGGATAAATCGACTAAACCGGAATCAGCACGAACAACCAGATCAGACAACTGAGGTTCATTTGGGACAAGACACGAAGCCGTCACAATAAAAGTATCGTAACTACACCGATAGAACCACCGATCACCCGGGGCCGTTTGGATTGCATTATTGGAATAAGTACATCCTCCGGATTTCAGTTCATAATTTTCGACGATCCCAGACAATGGAACCCTTGTCAACGAAACATCCGCATTATTCACATAAAGCGAATCATAGTCACCCCATACAAATAGTATTCGCTGTACTTCGAAGTAGTGGTTTTTCACATCAATTGCCGGTCCGGTTTTTATGATACCATAAACATTCAGCCCCGATTGAACATCTGCTTCTGAAATATTGGGTTGCTTGGTTAATCCGGCATAATACTCGCCAAACTTTACACACCCGCTAAAGAATGTTAAAATCATCAAGAAAAACATCAATCTTTTCATTGTCAAAACTTTATTGTGTAACCAGCTGAAATGATTGGAAAGTAATTATCACCAAGGGTAATCATCTTCGTTATTCCACTGACCGGGATATAATAAAGAATATTCCGATAGAAGAAAAGAGCGTTATATACATTCACCGTCAAATAGGAATCGGAAGCGCGGAAGAAATCAGCCAGGTTTTTCCCGAAACCACTTACTACATCCTTCCGAAGTCCCAAATCGAGATAAACAGACCATGGCATCCTTACGCTATTTTTTTGATCATTGATATACTGTGGGCTATAAATCATTTCTCCCGATAAAGGATCATACATATAAAATAGCTGAAGGGAATTCTCAATGGAACGAGGTGTGCCACTTTGCGCAACAAACGAAGTGCTGTACGAAATCCGTTTCGTAGCCTGATAGGTCATTACAAATTTGATTGAATGACGACGATCATAATCATAATCATATTCCTTTCCATCCATGATATGAGGGAAAGAACGTGTTGACCTTGAAAGCCCATAACTAGCCCATCCTGAAAATTGATCAAAACTTCCCTTCCACATCAGCTCAACGCCATACGAACGGCCTTGCCCTGCAACAATTCGATCCGAGAAACGAGAAACCTCATATTGATCGTGTAACAGGTCAAAAGTATAGGTCCGAGCAATATTTTTATAATACAAATCGAAAGAAAGGGAATTTTGGAAATCAATTTTCTTCTCTGCCCCAAACATATAATGATAAGACAAACTAGGAGCCTTTCCTTCTTCCAGCGGATAATAATAGTCAAGGAATTGATTCAGCTCTATATCCTGTGTATTCATGCTAACAATGTATTGAAGGTATTTTCCCCATGCCGCCTGCAACTTAAAACCATTTTGAAAGTTTAAAACCGCATTCAACCGGGGTTCCAGCAAATAACGATTGTTATCGAATTTGGCGACCCTCAAACCAGGTCTAACCACCCAACCTCCCAACGAAATTTTATTTTCAGCAAAAAAAGAAAACAACTGAGGATTTTTTTCTACAGAGCCATAATTCACCGTATTCAACTCCGAATTATTAGAAAAAAATAGATCTTATGAGTCATCCCAGCCTTTAACTCGCCCCAGGAAAACGGCTTATACTCAAAATTTACAATTGCACTCAGATCTCGCACACTGGATATGAAATTTGATGAAGTATTAAAGACCATATTATTAATTCGCATGGACATCTCGGAATAATTGCTACCATCGTGCATTGAAACAAACGTTTGTGCTTTCAGAAAGAGTTTTGAAGACAATGCCGATTTCCAAATTACGGTAGCAATGTTGCTCTTCCAATGATGTATCCACCGCAAACTCATGTCATTAAAATACTCTTCCATGTTTACAGAATTCCCAATGTATTTATAAACACTTGCAAAATCGAGGTTTGTCTTATCCTGCGAGCCAAAAATCTTACATGTAAGCCAGTTCGTTTGATTGAGACGAGTCGTAAAGGAAAGATTTACGTCAAAGAAAAAGTTCCGACTATAAAGAATAAAATTCCCCATCAAGTCATAATGGGCACGCCCGGCAACCATCATGGTCGATTTTTTTCCTACCGGGAATTCAAGAAAAACACTGGTTTCTGAGGTCGTTGGAGTAATCTCCCCATGCAAGCCATCGCGGCTTCCATCCTTTGTTAAGATATTGATAACCGAAGAATTACGACCACCAAATTCAGCCCCAAAACCACCTGCCAACACATCGACATTTTTCACCGTTTGCATATTGAAAATTCCCGAAGAAGAAAGGAAATGATAGGGATTATACATTGTTACACCATCAAGCATAATCAGGTTCTCGCCCGGATCGCCCCCACGAACAGAAACCAGTGGTGAAAGAGGTTCGGTTGGTTGTATCCCCGGCATAAATCGCATCGATCGAAAAACATCCTTACGGGCAGATGGGATCAACTTTATCTCATTCGGGGATAATCGATGTTCACTAATTTCAACATCCCTATCCCCAATCCGATCAACCTCAGGTGCAACTACAGTAACCTGTTCAAGCTCTACCTTGGATGGAAGAAGCCGTACCTCAAGAAAATGATCTCGTTTGTTTTTTAAATCATAACATCGAACCAGCGTTTCATATCCTATAAAAGAAAATTTCAGGCAAATACTATCTTGCTCCATGTCGGGTAAAGTAAAGAAACCATTGGCATTCGTTACGGTTCCCTTGGTTTGATTATCAAACACACAAACAGTAGCTCCAATCAATGTCTCACCGGTTTTCTCATCACTGATTATTCCCGACAAGTTCTTTTTTTCCGCCATAACAACACCCGAACAAAAAAACAATAGGATGACAATCAACCTTTTCATGATCAGAATTTATATGCTAAGCTAAATGAAAGTCCTAGCTCAAATTTGACTTTATGATAAACAACATAGTATAAATCTTCCATTGTTCCTAACCCAAAAACAATTCCCGATTGATCAATAGGGTTAAAATTGATACGCTGCGACATTGAAAAATCAAAAAATAAAATTTCCTCCAACTTATGAGAAACAACATCCATATCCTTCCATCTATTTACTCCTATCAAAAAGGTAAATTTATTAGTCAGTAAAAGCTTATCGTTTAGGCGATAATTCAAATGCCGTACCGTACGCCCCATGGCTATTGCCTGAAAATCATCGTGATTAACAAAACGCATCACCTCTGAATTACGTTTAAAGAGACGCTGTCCTTCTGGTTCGGCAAACCAAAGTTCACCCTCCAAGCCCCAAAAATGAGAGCCTATAAAAAAATTAGATGCTACATAAAAATTCTTTCTCTTAGCGCTATGCCCGGGCCGATAATAGTAAAACAAATCGTGAAAATTCTTATCAAAGTTCTTCTCAACGCAAATTAAGTCATTCTCAAACTGTTTACTCCAACGATCGATTAGTTCCTCATAGCCAGACGAGATATTTTCCTTCCTTTTCTGAGAATAATTGCATTCGTAATAAAAAGTACCTATAAAAGAGGAGTCTTGATTATAACTTACTGATGAAAGTTCCAGTGTAGCAAATAAGGTATAATTACGCCGCCAGAAAAAAGTTGAATTACTGATATTAAACTCGTGAATATCTACCACATAATCTGTAGCATAAAATAAATCGGAACGAAATTTATTTTCCATACAGGAAGCAATAGGATGTGGTGTTATTACAATCTGATCTACAGGCAGGAAGAGCCATTTTTTGCGCTCATAAACTGAAATAAATTCCGGAAATATTTTTCGATGGTCAACAGCTCTTGTTATATCAAAATTTAATCGCCTAACATCAGCACATCTTCCCAATCCAATAACGATTGTATCAGCAACCCACTTCTGACAAAATCCTGTCAATGATATAAGTAAAAACAAAACCACCCACAGATTTTTCTTAAATAAAGAGCTA
>DAOQAB010000009.1:0-9718 GCA_035353695.1 Prolixibacteraceae bacterium | reverse complement strand
ATAATTCAAAGAGTTATAAGATGATGAATCGGGTCGGTGCAGTTTCCATAATGCATCGGAACCATTTGAATAAAGAACATTAATCACAACCGGTTCCCCCAGTGCATATTCACTTTTTTCAGTGGTCAGTGATATTTTATACTGAAAGGAATCGGGTTTTGTTTTTTGAGCCTGAACCAGGCTAAAACTTACCAGAAAAACGAACAACGTAACCTGTAATGCCTTCATAGATGCAATGATCCTTTCTGTTGATGTCAAAATTAAATCACAAACAATGCCCATCTTTGTTCTCAAAAAAACATTTTCCAAAAGTAACAAGATTTTATACATACTGTTTCCCAGGACCTTTTTCCATCCATTTTGCCGACGAATGATGCCCTATGGCATTATCCCTGTTTATCCATTGTTTGGGTGGCTGCATTTACAGACCAGTGTCATTTATATGTTTGGGACTAAAAACACCAGAGGCGAGAAGAAGACAGGAAACCCTGAACAAATCAATAACCAATTCAGCCAATTTTCAGTTTCCTGATTTCTATGCAGACAAAAACTCGTCATTATAAGCATCTTTGACTACCTCGAATTAAAAATAGAACCAGCAAATACCTCATTACCTTGTGGGTATATATCGCTCCGGATTAATTTGCTTTAGTTTTGTCATCAACGACCTGAACTCTTGTGAAACAAATATTCTACGGTAACCACCATAGTAGTGAGGTCCAAAAAATTCATTGCTAAGAAAGATTGGATAATCAATTTTCTTTTTGAAACCAGGCAGAAAGTCTAAAACAACTGATTCATACCTTCTTTTTGAACAAACCGGGCATTCTTTGTAAGCAATACCAGTCATATCCAGCATTTCTTCCACTACTGGTAATTTTAGTTGTACCACTGTTTCTGCGACTTTGCCCGAACGGTGAATAATTACAGGAAGATATTCGACACCTAATGGTTTAAATATTTCAAGATAAAATTCCTTTTCAACAAAGAGTTTTTCAAGCTCCCATGTTAATGAGAATATCTTGCTTTTACCCCATTTGGGCTCCCCTTTTATGTAAAAAGGATTCACCTGGGTTTCGGCAACTCCGCATTTTGGGCAAATATGGGAATATACCTGATAACGATAATCGAGGTCGTCATCAGGTTGCGGGTACCCATAATCCCGGATACCTTCCATCGATAAATAGGTTGCATTATCCAATTCTTTTTTAGAGAAAGATGGATATTTGAATGGCTTAATATTCCATTCCGTTAAGAATTTTTCAACTGACAGATATTCTTTTTCTTTTAAATGCAAACTATTATGTCCCTCTTTTGCTTTAATTCCTTGCCGGGTAAGAATTTCAACCTGAAATTGATTCCAAATATCTGAAACCTGATATACTATTTCCATTTTTTAATAATTTTATAATTCTAATGCTTTTAATATTTCCGGATAATCTCTATATATTTTTTTTGCAGCATTTTGAATTTGTTCAAAAGTTGCATTTTTCTCATTTAATTCCGGCTGGTTCTGATTTGCAATCCATCAGAACAATTGTATGGAAAGATAACAAAATTAGACAGGAACACAAAGATTAGGAAACCTTTACCAATTAGTCGGGATTGGCCATCAAAAATCCCGGTCTGCATTTCAGGGTATCTCTTCTATAAAATGTCGTTAATAAAAAAGAAGTAAAGAATACTTCGGAGGAGTAAAAAATCAGCGTTAGTTTATTTAGTTTAAGTGAGGATTGCTTTTTACATGAGCGGTCTGAAATGGAAAGTCCCGGGGAGGCGGGACTTTCCTATGGGTATATTTCCGCATCGATGTCTTTTCGTATCTTTTACTTACTCATCGCATTTACTTTTTCAACAATTTTCAAAATCACTTCAACTGCTTTCATCAGCGAATCCTCGGGAATAAACTCAAACCTGCCGTGAAAGTTAAGTCCCCCCGCAAAAATATTAGGACAAGGTAACCCCATGTACGACAACCGGGCGCCATCGGTTCCTCCGCGAATAGCTTTTATCCGAGGCTGAATGCCACACGCTTCCATCGCCTCGCAGGCAATGTCAACCACATATTTAACCGGTTCAATCTTCTCGAGCATATTGTAATACTGATCCTTTAATACCAGTTCGACAGTTCCTTCACCAAACGTATGATTCAGTTCTGCAGCAATTTCAAGAATCCGTTCTTTTCGTTTCTCAAACAAATTGCGGTCATGATCCCGGATAATAAACTCCATCCCAGTGCGTTCGACTGTTCCTTCAATCTCGGTCAGATGATAAAAACCTTCGTAGCCTTCAGTCCGTTCGGGGATTTCAGCTTCAGGAAGCATCGAAATGAATTTATGAGCCACCAGCATCGAATTCTTCATCTTGTTCTTGGCATATCCCGGATGTACCACCCTCCCATTTATAGCAACCTTTGCCGATGCAGCATTGAAATTTTCGTATTCAATCACCCCCAGATCATCACCATCGAGGGTATAGGCAAAATCTGCACCAAATTTCTCCACATCAAAATAATCGGCACCTTCGCCAATCTCTTCATCCGGAGTAAAACAAATCCGGATCTCCCCGTGAGGAATCTCCGGATGCTGAATCAGATATTCCATCGCCGTGACAATTTCGGCAATACCGGCTTTGTCGTCGGCACCCAGCAAAGTTGTGCCATCTGTAGTAATCAAGGTCTTACCAATAAACTCCAACAATTCCGGAAAATCGGATGTCGTCATGATCACCTTCTCTTTTTCATTCAGGATGATATCTTTTCCATCGTAATGATACACAACCTGCGGGTTTACATTTTTCCCTGACGAATCGGGGCTGGTATCCAAATGCGCAATAAACCCCACAACCGGCATTTTTTTATCGGTATTCGAAGAAAGTCGAGCCATCAGATAGGATTTTTCGTCGACTTCCACATCGGATAATCCTATATTTTTCAATTCATTGGCAAGGATACCCGCAAATTCAAGCTGCGTTGCCGTACTGGGATGCTTTCCACTTTTGGGATCCGACTGTGATTCTATTCTCACATATCGCAGAAATCGTTTGGTTACATTTTGCATACTTCATAAACTATTACATCGACTACAAAGTAAAACAAACAGGAAGAATAAAAAAACGACTCAAAACAAGTGCTATTAAATCAAAACAAAATTCAGGTATTATATGATCAAATGAAGGTTCTTTATAAAAAATAAGATGTATTTTTAGAGGCACCATAAAAGAAGGGTCACCCGTTTATTTTATGGGTAACTAAATTATTTTTGAAAGCTTTTTAAACGAAATAACTAACGCACCTTTTATTTTAACTAACTTAATTTTAATAATTTAGATGAAAATGTATCAAATCAGGACAAAAGCACTACAGCAGCTGTCAAAGTTTAAAAAGACAAAAACATGGACTACCTTCTCGTTTATCTTGCTGGGGGTTACTTCAACTACATGGTTTTTGATCAGGGTTATTCCTAAACCCAGCAGAGCTTCTTATCCATGTATGAAAGCTTCAGCACCTTTTATGTCGGGTTTTGTGGTTTATCTTCTATCCATTTCCATTTCGGCGCTCACAATAAAAAATTTCAAAAAGAAACTGGCTGCATCTAAATACATGGCTGCTGCTACGCTCTTTATTGCCGCCTTTGCATCACTTGTGATCGCCAATACCGCAAACCAGAAAGAAGCCCATGCTGCCACACTTCTTTCCCCACAAAGTTTTAAAGCGAATGCCCCCATCGGGGTACCCAGCGGGTTCAAACCGGGCCGCGTTGTGTGGGTATGGGACAAAGATGCCACCAATGAAAATTTCACGCCAGCGAACAACCAGAACAGCTGGTGGGCAATGCAAACCAGCTATGCCGAGGTTAGTAAAATGCTTGAAAATGCGGTGATGAAATATTCCGAAAAAGCAACACTATCCGAATCGTGGGATGTACTTTTCAAGTATTTCAACGAACAACACGGAAAAGGGGGGGTCGGATATCAAGCCGGGGAGAAAATCTATATTAAACTCAACATCACCAACTCTGCTTCAGGGACTAAAAAAACAGCCGATTTCGACCACATGGATTCTACCCCGGAACTGGCATTAGCCATGCTGAAAGAATTAATCGAAGTGGTTGGTGTTGCCCAATCGGACATCTATATTGGTGATCCTTTCCGAAGGTTTCACAATCTCTACTGGGACATGTGCCATTCGGTTTATCCCAACGTGAACTATTGCGACGGCAACGGCACCAATGGCAGGCACCAAACTGTTCCAACAACGGAACATGTGATGGTTTTCAGCGATAAAAAATACGATTTCCGCATTCCACAGGAATATGTCGATGCCTCGTACATCATCAACATGCCCTGCCTGAAAACCCATAACGAAGGGGGGATTACCCTTGGTGCCAAAAACCATCAGGGTTCTGTATTACAGGACGGAGGAACTTCGACCAATCAGTACATCATCGACATGCACTATTCTTTACCAGCCAACAACCCTGGTTATAAGAAATACCGTCATGTTGTCGATTATTTGAGCCATAAAGATGTGGGAGGCAAAACACTGATCACGGTTATCGATGGTATTTGGGCCGGACGTAGTTGGGAAGGTTTTGTTGAAAAATGGAATATGGCGCCTTTCAATGGTGATTATCCAAACTCATTGTTCCTATCGCAGGACAGGGTTGCTGTGGATGCCGTTTGTTACGACTTCCTGCTCGAAGAGTACAAAAGCAAACCGACTGCTCAGCAATATCCCTACTATGATGGTTGCGATGACTATTTATATCAGGCAGCTGATTCTACCTACTGGCCCGAAGGTATTAAATACGATCCGGAAGGTGATGGAATAACCATTAAAAGCCTGGGGGTTTATGAACACTGGGACAATGCTACCGATAAAAAATATTCAAAAAACCTTGGAACCGGCAATGGAATTGAATTGGTTAAGATTACACTGAACAACACACCGTTTACACCTGACAATAGCGGCATTGCAAGTGAAAAAGTCAATAAAATATTTGTCGATTCTTTCGATGTAAAATGGTTTGGAACCGATAAAGGCATTTCGCGTTACGATGGAAAAAACTGGACCACCATCGACAAATCGAATTATTTAAGGGATAACACGGTTAACGATATCCAATATGAAAAGACCAAAAGCGGTAATGAAATCTGGGTGGCAACCAATGGCGGTCTTTCGGTAATGAGTTACAATGTCGACGGTATAACCGCTGCAACCACTTATTATGTTGGAGGCACTGAGTCGGGCATCATCAACGACACAGTAACCGCAGTTGGGGTTGATGTGAATCATGTGAAGTGGGCTTCAACCCCTCAGGGGATAAGCATTTTAGGCAATAAAGGGTGGAAATCAACAACCTCCTTTACGAATGGCATGATGGACACCGAAGAGTGGAACAGGCTCCATGTAAACGACATTGCCAGCTACAATAACGATTCGATGATATACATGGCTACTTCAGGGAAGAATGTTATTCGATACAAATACAACGATGTTGACGGTTTTACAGGAGCTACCTCTTTTAGCGACTGGTGCCAGTTCGCATCCGACACCATTTACTCAATTTCAATCTACGACACCATTCAATGGTATGGTACCAGTGAAGGAGCTTCTGTTCATTACGGATCCTTACTGAAATCGTACTGGGACCACGAAACTGCTTATGGCGACTATCTGGTTAATCGCGTGGTAAAAGATGTCGAGAAAGACGATGCCGGTAATATCTGGATTGGCACTCAAAAAGGAATCAATTTTATTACCGAAGAAGGAATTCTTCGAACAGGCACATCGGTACAAGTTTCAGATATTAAGGCTATTAATTCAGGAACATCGGCTACCCTGTCTTGGACCAATGGGAATGGACTGAATAAGGCTTTAACCAACGAAAATGTAAACGATCTGCAAAAAGATCGGAGTGGTAACATGTGGATAGCCACCGACAAAGGTGTTGAGTCGCGTAACTACACCAACAAGAGGATTGTCTTTGTTACCCAGGCCAATAGCGGAACCGTAGCCCCGGTAGATGAAACCATTTATACCGCCAATAGCGAGTTCAAAAAAGGTACGGCCATTGGAGAGTGGTATTGTGTTTACAATGGTTCCGGAAATTCGGTGGAAATAACAGGTTTAACGGTGAATAAAACCTATCGGGTAATGGCTTTTGAATATTATGGCGACCCCGGAAAAGAAAAATATACACTAGACAAAGGCTACAATAACCCGATTAACTTCACCTCATGGCCAGTAAGTGCAGAAAAGGTTAATTCAAACAAAATCAACATTTATCCTATACCATTCAACGACTATCTGGTCGTTCATTTCAATGAGATGAATACAATTTACCACGCTACGATTTGTACAATCGATGGTAAAATAATGAAGCAGGAACAATTGTATGGGAATAATCAACAAATCAACTCTTCTAGCTTAGCAAAAGGAATTTATTTGTTGAAATTATCGGATGGAAAAAATGAAAACATTCTGAAAATCATCAAATAAACAGATCATTAAAAACAAAAGGGGCTTATTCAGTGAATAAGCCCCTTTTGTTTTTAATAGGCTATCGCAAAGAGCACTCGCTGGTGAGAAGGTTTGCCACTATAAATGCATTTCCCTTCCTCTTCAACCGCATCAAACGGAATGCACCGAATGGTTGCTTTGGTTTCATCCTTTATTTTTTGTTCCGTTTCCGGGGTACCATCCCAGTGCGCCAAAATGAACCCTCCTTTATTTTTAAGAACATCTTGAAATTCCTCCCAGGTATCAGCCTTTGTAATGTGCTCATTCCTGAAATTCAAAGCTTTCTGATAAATGTTTTTCTGAATTTCTTCCAGCAGATTAGAAATATATTGTCCAATCAGATCAATTGATACGACTTCTTTGGTCAACGTATCGCGACGGGCAACTTCTACAGTACCATTTTCAAGGTCACGGGGTCCCATAGCCAACCGTACAGGAACGCCTTTCAGTTCGTACTCAGCGAATTTCCATCCGGGTTTCTTGGCATCATTATCGTCGAACTTCACCGAAATCCCCTTCAACTTTAATTCAGCAACAATTTCGTCAACTTTAGCCGAGATCGCATTCAACTGCTCCAATTCCTTATAAATTGGCACAATAACCACTTGATATGGGGCAAGTTTTGGTGGCAAAACCAATCCATTATCATCGGAATGAGCCATAATTAAAGCACCCATTAGCCGGGTAGAAACGCCCCATGAGGTAGCCCAAACATAGTCGAGTTTTCCTTCCTTATCGGCAAATTTTACATCAAAAGCTTTTGCAAAGTTTTGCCCGAGAAAATGGGAAGTCCCGGCCTGAAGAGCCTTGCCATCCTGCATCAACGCTTCGATGCACAACGTATCGACAGCCCCGGCAAACCTTTCGTTTTCAGATTTGTGCCCCTTAATTACAGGTAACGCAAGATACTCTTCAGCAAACTGGGCATACACATTTACCATTTTCATGGTTTCGGCAATAGCCTCATCACTGGTCGCATGGGCTGTATGCCCTTCCTGCCATAAAAATTCAGCCGTGCGAAGAAATAAACGGGTTCGCATTTCCCAACGTACTACATTCGCCCATTGATTGCATAAAATGGGAAGATCGCGCCAGGATTGGATCCAGTTTTTATAAGTATTCCAAATTATAGTTTCAGAAGTTGGCCTGACGATTAATTCTTCTTCAAGCTTTGCATCCGGGTCAACCACCACCCCTTTCCCATTGGGATCGTTTTTCAAACGATAATGGGTTACAACTGCGCACTCTTTGGCAAACCCTTCCACATGGCTTGCTTCCTTGCTAAAAAATGATTTGGGGATAAATAACGGGAAATAAGCATTGACATGGCCCGTTTCTTTAAACATGCGGTCAAGTTGAGCCTGCATCTTTTCCCAAATTGCATAGCCATACGGTTTAATAACCATACACCCCCGTACGGCAGAATTCTCAGCCAAATCGGCCTTCATCACAAGGTCGTTGTACCACTGAGAATAATTTTCTTTCATTGAAGTTAATTCCTTCGCCATTATATATTTCTTTGGTATAATATTTGTTCACTTTCGCGTGCAAAGTGATTACAAAGAAAACACAAAAAAATTAAAACATAAAGTCTAAGGAGGACAAGTTATGAAACGTAACCTAATCATAGTAACCTTAATCGCACTGATCGCTTCGGCATGCAGCACCAGTGTTCAGATGACCGGCAGGTATGTCGACGACCTCTACTACTGGCCAGGCGATTCACCCGCGGAATCTGCCACAGAAAATCTTCCGGCAATTGGTTCCACAGACAAGAAACCGAACGACGAAATGGTAATTATCAGCGAAGTAGGCAAAGATAATAAAGGGAACAAAACCCTCAACAATTACATCTACGCCGACGATGAACCTGATTGGTACTCAAAAGTACAGGCACAGAATATTGAAAACATGAATAGTGACCAGGTTGACACCGTTATCGTTTCCTCCGGTGATGATGGCTCATACCTGGTGAATAACTATTATCTGGGCGATGACTATTCGTATGCTGACCGCTTCCGGAATTTCTACGATTCCTACTATTATGATCCTTTCTGGAATAATTCATTCTCGTTTGGATGGAATTACCCCTACAACTATTCTTGGGGCTATCCATACTCATCTTTCTACGGATGGAACTCGTTTTACTGGGATCCCTGGTATTCCTGGGGTTATTACAACCCTTGGGGTTGGGGATATAGCAGCTGGTATTCACCTTACTACTGCGACTGGTATTCACCATACTATTATCACAACAACCACTGGGATAACCATCGGCAACCCGATGATTCTTACATAAGCAGCCGGCGATCGAGAAATCCAAATGCAACGTATGGCGGAGGTGGAGGTGCAATTTCTTCTAGCCGAAGAACAACCAACCAAGATGGCATTATCAGCAGCTCCGAAAAATCGGCAAACCGTACAGGTAGAAGGACCGTTCTCAACGAAGGCCAGGTATCCGATAAATCGGCAATGCTAGCACAGGGATCACAAAAAAGGAGTGGTGCTGTTCTTAGCGAAAAAAGGAGATCTACCACAAGTTCAACCGGGTCAACACCTGCTGAAAGAGGAACCATCAATGCAACTCGTTCAACAGAAAGAGCCTCAGGCATAACTCCTTCACAAAACATTGAAAGAAGAGCCAATAGTTCGGCTGCAACAGTTGATCGCAGCAGCAATATCCCGAGTTACAACAAACCAAGGACCAACACCAGGGCAAGTTACAATTCGAGCAGGACCAGCGAAGCCAATCACTACGCCACACCTTCACAATCCAGGACAACCGTTTCACGCACCCGTTCCTCTGAGAATGCAACAAGATCGAGTTATCAAATACCTTCTGCCAATTCAGGATCAAAGAGCTCAGGTACGGTTTACCGTTCTAATTCAACAAGGAGCTCTGCTCCTGCCAGAAGTTACTCATCGGGGAGCTCTTCCCCTTCGAGAAGCAGTTCTTACAGTAGCTCCCCATCGAGGAGCAGCTCATCCAGTTCGCCTTCACGAAGCTCATACAGCAGTTCCCCTTCGAGAAGCAGCAGTTATTCTTCTGGAGGAAGCTCAAGCAGTGGAAGTTCGAGTAGCGGACATAGTAGCTCCGGTAGCAGTTCCGGAGGAAGGAGATAGTGAGGTGTAAATTGTACAAATACTTAAAAAGACTCAAGTCATGAAACGATATATTATCACAATAATGATCGT
>DAOQAB010000008.1:59593-61812 GCA_035353695.1 Prolixibacteraceae bacterium | reverse complement strand
GTTGCCGAAAATTGATAAAGAATCCTGTTCAGGTACATTCGTTCGATGACATCTTCCCGTGGCAGTTTCTTAACTTGCAGGAATTGTTCATTTTTTAAGGTATAAGGGGTTATACAGTTTGCCGTTACCCCCAGGATAATCACTTTCTTTTTACCAGTCTTTGAAAGTTTCTTTTCGGCAGCTTCGTACATGGTTGGATTTAAGCCTCCGTTTGAATAACCAAAATTCAGCACGTTCATGCCGGGCAATATTTTTTCCATTATTTCGGGCGAAACTCCTCTTTCGATACGGGAATCGCCCATTAAAACAACATCGTACACCGAAGGCGCAAACGTCTTTTTTACCCAGAACTGGTCACGGAGGTATTTTTCCTTGTCCTTGGGCATAAAAAGGCTCAGTGTTGCAATCAAAACCGATGCAATAACCAATGTGATGACGATGTTGAAATTCTTTTTCATCTTTTAAAATTGAAAATAGATGAATTCACTGCCATTGCCCCTGAAAAAGACAATGGTTGTAATCAATAACGCATACAGGATTATTTCAATCCACATCCACTTACCCGATGTCCAGTCAATCTTCTCTTTTACACCGATTGCCTCCACGATTTCCCTCACCATCATTACGACGATGAACACCGTTCCATTCAAACCCCACCCCAACTCGAACGAACCGGTAAAAGAGAACATCGTTTTTACAATATTCCAGGCTTGCCCGATATTTTCAGACCGAAAAAATACCCAGGCAACAAGCACCTGAATGGTAACAAAGCCCCATCCGGCTATGACAAGGATTTTGGATTTTTTAAATCTCTCCGGCCATTTTGTAATTCGCTCCAGGTTAAGAAAGAAAGCATGAATGGCGCCCCAGCAGATGAATGTCCATGCAGCTCCATGCCAAAGACCCGACAGCAACATGGTAATCCACATGTTCATGTCGGACCGTAGTTTGCCTTTTCGGTTTCCACCAAGCGGGATATACAGATAATCCCTGAACCAGGATGAAAGGGAGATGTGCCACCGGGTCCAGAACTCTTTCAGCGAGGTTGAAATGTAGGGATGGTTAAAGTTATCGTTGAAATCGTAGCCCAACCATTTGGCCAATCCCCGGGCAATATCGCTGTATCCGGCAAAGTCGCAATAAATTTGAAGCGCAAAAGCAATCATAATCCCCCACCAGTAGAGCGATGACTGTTTTATATCAGGCGAGCTAAACGCTGCCACAACAATTGGCGCAAGGTTATCGGCAATTACCATTTTCTTGAAGTAACCTCTTACAATATATCTGAAGCCATTCCATCTTTCCTCTTTCGAAATTGGATTGATTTTCAGCAATTGGGGCAACATATCTTTCGCCCGGAGGATAGGGCCTGCCACCAGTTGAGTGAACATGGAAATGAACGCAAAGAAATGGATGACATTCTTTGTGGGTTCGCACTTTCTTTTGTACACATCGATGGTGTAACTCATGCTGTGGAAGGTGTAAAAGCTGATTCCAACAGGGGTAATCAGGAAAAACTCCGGGATATGTTTATAGAGCGAAAGTTGGTCAGGGAGCTTCAAAAAAGCATCGATGTTGTGGGCAATGAACCCTGAATACTTGAAAATGGAAAGGGCTCCGAGATTGGCAATCAGGGAAAGTACCAGAAAGAGTTTCCGCCGTTTTTCCCATCGGGTCATTCCCATCGCAGCCAAGAAATCAACTCCGCCACTGAAGATGATCAGAAAAAGAAAACGCCAGTCCCACCATCCATAGAAAAGCAGCGACATCGCCGTGAGCCATGTCAAACGCACTTTTACCCGGTTCCCAATCAATTTAGCAACCGAAAAAAAGAGGATTGCAAAAGCGACAAATATGAGAGAATTAAAAAGCATGGTTCGATTTGGTGGATAAAAATAATTTTATTTGCCGAAATAACAGAGAGCTATTTGAGAGGATAAAAAAACCTCACCAAAGAATGGAGAGGTTTTAAAAAATATCTGTCAACTGTCTTCTTATTTTTTCAGTTCCCACTCAAACCCATCTTTTTTGTCTTTTATCTCAAAGCCAAGAGCAGAAAGTTCGTTTCGGATTTTATCAGAGGTCGCCCAATCTTTGTTGGCTTTGGCTTCCATTCGAAGGTTCAGGAGCAGGTTTACCACATCGGATAAAACTTCGCTGTTTCCCGAAGAAGCGTTTTCACTTTTAAGCCCAAGAATATCAAAGACAAAATCATTAAA
>DAOQAB010000008.1:16311-59493 GCA_035353695.1 Prolixibacteraceae bacterium | reverse complement strand
CCAGACCTTTTTCTGCAGCCTGAAGCGCCTCGTTCGAGAAATCGAGTGTACTGCGGTATTGTGCCTGAAGAATGAAAAAACGGATGGTCATTGGGCTGTATGCTTTTTCCAGTAACGGATGGTTTCCGCTGAAAAAGTCATCGAGCATGATGAAGTTGCCCAGCGATTTTCCCATTTTTTGCCCGTTAATGGTAATCATGTTGTTGTGGATCCAGTAATTTACCGACTCGTGGCCCATACCGGCACAGCTTTGGGCAATTTCAGCTTCGTGATGAGGAAAGAGCAAATCCAATCCTCCGCCGTGAATGTCGAATTTCTCGCCCAAGTATTTGGTACTCATGGCCACACATTCGGTGTGCCAACCAGGGAAACCGTCGCTCCAGGGCGAAGGCCAGCGCATAATGTGTTCGGGTTGTGCCTTTTTCCAAAGAGCAAAATCGAGGCTCGACCGTTTTTCATCCTGTCCGTCGAGTTCGCGGGTATTCGAAATCAGGTCTTCCACTTTTCGGCCGGAGAGCTTTCCATATTCAAATGAATGGGAATATTTCTCCACATCGAAATAGATCGAGCCATTGCTCTCGTAAGCAAAACCGTTTTCAAGAATGGCCTTCACCAGTTGAATCTGCTCAATGATGTGACCCGAAGCGGTTGGTTCAATGCTGGGCGGGAGCACATTGAGCTGAGCCATGTTCTTGCGATAACTGAGTGTGTAAGTTTGAACCACTTCCATTGGCTCAAGCTGGTCGAGTTTTGCTTTGGCTGCAATTTTATCATCCCCTTCGTCGGCATCATTTACCAAATGGCCAACATCGGTGATATTCCTGACATACCTTACCCGATATCCAAGATGCCTGAAATAGCGATAAATCAAATCGAACGTGACGGCCGGACGGGAATGACCCAGATGGGCATGTCCATAAACGGTTGGGCCACAAACATACATCCCTACAAAGCCCGGGGTAATTGGGGTAAAAACTTCCTTCCTTTTGGTAAGGGTATTATAAATCAATAATTTTTCTTCCATAAAAATTCTTCAAAGCGACAAATTTAATAATTCTTTGCGGCTGAAACTCATTTTTCGGTTGAAGTATCGTTCAGAATAAGAGATATCAAGCTTTTTATCCCGTAAAGTCAACAAGAAATTATCTCGCGGCAACGTTGAAATTGCTCACAAAACATCCATCAAATTTGTTTCTGTTGTCTGACTGAAAGATTGATTGAAAAGTAACTGCATAAAAAAAGAGGAATTTTAAATTTTTAACAGTCAGATTTAATAACTTTGTACTATCAATGATAAATTATACTGGTTAAGAACGTTAAACTTTTCAAGAGCGTAAGTCTTGTGGAATAATTATTTAAGTCTATTCATTCGAAAGATTGGTTGTATGAAATATTACCGTATCATCATTCTATTTTTCACCTTGAGCCTTCCTTTTTTGGGGATCGGTCAAAACACCTTTAGCGCATCAAGTGTAACTGAGATTCCTCAGCAGGAAGTTGAAGCGTTAATGAAGCTTTATCAATCCTTAAATGGAGATTCCTGGAACCAGAAGAGAAATTGGTTTCAATCCAATACTCCATCAAGTTGGTATGGTGTTTCGGTATTAAACGGTCATGTTTCAGAAATCTCATTAATATCCAATAACCTCACCGGGAACATTGCTCCTGAAATTAAGAATCTGACTTTTTTACGGCAGCTCGATCTCTATAACAATTCCATCACCGGGAGCATACCCGAAGAGATCTGCGACCTGGAAATGCTGGAAAAAATCAACCTGGCCAACAACCAAATCGAGGGAACTCTTCCATCGAATATTGGAAATCTGAAGCATCTGCAAGAAATTATTCTTGCAAACAACAAAATTGGGGGATCCTTTCCATCATCCATTGTCTTACTTCCTGCATTAAAAGGAATTTCACTAAGCAATAATCTTTTAACGGGCGTTTTACCCAATTCGTTAGATGCGTTAAAAGAGTTGGTCTATTTTTCCATGGCCAACAATCAGATTACAGGAACCATACCTCCCGGTATTGGATCCATGAAGAAATTAAAATGGGTCAATTTTTCCCAGAACCAGCTAACAGGTTCCATTCCCAAAGAAATTGGCGGCATGAAGGAGCTTTCCCGTTTAAATTTAAGTAAAAACATGTTGTCCGGAAATATCCCAACTGAAATCTCTTCGCTCGCAAATCTTTCTTACTTAAATCTTTCAAATAATAAACTTTCGGGAAACATGCCCAGTGCAATTTATCACATGAAGAATCTGAAAGGTCTCATTCTTTTCAACAACCAACTGGTATTTACCTCAACGGTCGAAAACAAGTAATATTTCTTTTGAAATTATTGAAATACGAACTACTTTTAAGCTCTTTTTTAAGCAACAGCTTTTATTATAAAGAAGTGGGAAGAGATCGGGCTCAACGAACCACTGGCAACCTGTCATCTTAGGAAAAGGTGCCAATACCCGTCCGAAAAACGGAATTATAATTGAAAGATTTATGTAGATGTTTGATTTTAATCACATAATAAATACCATTTTTTACCAGGCTCTGCTATGGAAATTCACTCCATGCCGGTCTGAGTACATATTTTAAGTTGACCAGAAAAATATTCATTTATGGCAAGAGTAAAAACATATCAGGAGATAAACGAAAAAATCAGAAAAGGAGAGGCTGTGGTTCTTACAGCCGAAGAAGTTTCTGAGATGGCAAAAACTGCATCTCCGGAAGAAATTGTCGAAAAAGTAGATGTGGTAACCACAGCTACTTTTGGAGCAATGTGCTCCAGTGGCGCATTTATCAATTTTGGACATTCGAACCCGCCCATCCGGATGGAAAAAATTCGCTTGAACGGCGTACCTGCTTATGGCGGATTAGCTGCTGTTGACACCTATCTGGGTGCAACATCGGTGAATGCCGATAACCCCGACTATGGTGGAGCGCACGTTATTCAGGATTTACTCGAGGGAAAAGATGTCATTCTGGAAGCCTGGGGAAAAGGAACCGATTGTTACCCAAGGAAACATATCCGTACGGTAATCAACAAAAATACGGTCAACGAAATGATTCTTTTCAATCCGCGGAATGCCTATCAGAATTACAATGTGGCGGTAAATACAACATCAAAAATCAAATATACTTACATGGGTACCCTTCTGCCCAATATGCGAAATGCCAATTATTCCACAGCAGGAGAATTAAGCCCTTTGCTGAACGATCCGGAGTTTAAAACCATTGGCATTGGCACCCGTATTTTTCTGGGAGGAACCACCGGTTATGTCGCCTGGCCAGGAACCCAGTTTCATACAACCCGCCCCAAAGACGAAAACGGGATACCGGTAACCAATGCGGCAACGCTGGCCGTAATTGGTAATCTGAAAGAAATGAGCAGCGAATTTATTCAGGCAGCTTACTACGAGAAGTATGGTGTCAGTATGTTTGTTGGAATTGGCATTCCTATTCCTGTGCTGAATACCGAAATCGCCCGGAGAGTTTCGATCAACAACAGTCAGATTCAAACCAGTGTTCTCGATTATGGATCACCGGGGATGCCAAAATTGGGACAAGTTACATATGAGCAGCTCCGTTCGGGAGAAATTGAAGTAAAAGGGCAAAAAATCAGAACGGCACCGGTTTCCAGCCTTGCCAAAGCACGGAAAATAGCCGATCTGCTGAAGGAGATGATCCAACGTGGAGAATTTCTTATCCAGGAACCAATCCAGATGTTCCCAACCAATACATCATTAAAAAGTCTGATCGAAATAGAATTGCCAGAAAGTGAAGGAGGTGAATTATGAATAGTGTGAAAAGAAAAGTGATACTCCGGTTTCCTCCTCAGAGCGGGGACAAACCATTGAGTTATGTTCTTGTGAAAGACTACGATATTAAAATAAATATTCTGAAAGCAGAAGTGATGCCTGGGAAAAGGGGAAGTTTACTGCTTGAAATGGAAGGAAAACAGGAAAACCTCGACAAAGGGATCGCTTACCTCGAAGCCCACAACGTCGAATGCCAGCCCCTTGAAAAACGGCTGAAATTCGACCATGTCCGGTGCATCAGTTGTGGCAACTGCACATCGGTTTGTTTTGCCGGAGCACTGACAATGAATCCGCAAACATGGTTGCTCGAATTTAATAAAGACGAATGTATTGCTTGTGAACTCTGTGTAAAAGCCTGTCCGTTAAAACTCTTTGAAATCGATTTCCGTGATGAAAACGGATGATCCGGGAATCAACGCTGAAAGACAAACTGGGAAGCGACAAAATATCCTTCCCCATGATAGCTCCGAATTAAGAGGTTTTGGAAAACGTTTCTACCGGGAACGAATGGGTGAAGACCGTTTCCGTTCTTTTGTTATTACCTGTAAAGATTCTGATTTATGGATCGGGGTAGATGCAGATAGCTACTGCCATCAAATGAAAAGCTTTGCACTGGAAAAGCTTATTGAACTGAGATATGCCCTCGAATCGTACATCCACTTATACCCTGAATTTCAGGCATCGTTTGTTCCGGTAAAAACGAAACCTGAAGACCCTGCGATTGCAGTAGAGATGAGCAAAGCTGCTCAAATTGCCGGGACAGGACCAATGGCTGCTGTTGCAGGGGCTTTCGCGGAATTTATCGGGAAAGCCTTACTTAAAGAATTTAAAATCGATGAAATTGTCATAGAAAATGGCGGCGATATTTTTTTACAGTTGAAGCACAATTTGGTCTTATCCATCTATGCTGGAGAATCAGCCCTAACGGGAAAATTAGGACTGGAAATACCAGCATTGGCAACACCACTTGGGGTTTGTACCTCTTCGGGTACTGTTGGTCCTTCCATCAGTTTTGGAAGAGCCGATGCCATCGTAATAGCTTCCAAAAACACCGCACTGGCAGATGCATTTGCTTCTGCTTATGGGAACAAAGTAAAATCTGCCAACGATATTTCGGATGTAATAAAGCTCATCCGGAAGAATAAGAAAATCCTTTCCTCAGTAATAATCTGTGAAGGCAAAGCAGGCATCTGTGGGCAATTCAACATCAAACCCACATCAAAAGCATAATTGCTCTCCCAGAATATTTTCGTATACTTTTACGAAACTAAAACCCTATTTTTCAAAAATCATCACAAAATCAGCCTTTTCAGGAAGAGCTCGGTAAATTGACCGGACATCTTTCCCACTTAGGGTAAGAACAATCGTAGGAGTATACTTAGGGTTTCCTATATTGACCAAACTTGAAACCAAATCATCGCTTTTTTGTTTCCTCAGTTCGGTTTTGAACATATTTTCAACCACCAATTCTTCTGGAGTATCACAACTATCCTGAATCATCAGGAGCTTTATTCCATACTCAAGATCATATTTCACATAAGCAGGGTCGATTGGTGGTTCAACCGGCAATGTAGCCATCCTCATTGCTTCAATCGTATCTTTGGGAGCCTTTTTTATAATAATCGGCACTTTTGCAAAAGTTGAAAACTCATCGATATTATGAAGGGGCTTTGAAAAGATTTTCCGGAAGGCAGGAGCTTCGACTCCATCAAATATTTTATCCTTCTTAAAATCAACCAATTTAGACGTCTGAATACAAACTCCCTTTAGCATTAAGTTGGCAGAACTATCTCTAAAATTGATCACCATCCCGATTGAATCGTTTTTTGACATGTAAAGCTGGGCTTCACGGTAAGCCTTTTCCTTGACTAATGGCAACAATTCTTTATACTTGGCGATAGCACTGTATTTCTTTATGTACGAGGTATCTGAAGTCGCGATTTGGTTCAACTCTTGTGCTTTATGGATCGGAGCATTCACTCGGGCAGCTAAATAATACAGAACCGCCACTCCAATAATGATATAAAGGAAAACCCTAATTGCTTTCATTTTTCTGAGTTTGAATGTGAAAAAACAGTTTAATAGATAAATACTTTTGAACCTTTGTTCAAGTTCTTGTAGACAGCCTCCAGGTCTGCATCGTTCAACCGGACACAACCATGGGTAACCGACAAGCCCAGATAACGTTGCCAGATGGTCCCATGAATCATGTAACCATCTCCAAGAACCAGAGCATAATCGCCCAGTACACCTTCTTCAAAACGAGAAGGACTAGTGGGCCCAGGCACAGGTAATCCTTCCTCGATAAATGCCCAGTCGGGTTTTGTCCATACCGGATCGGTTTTTTTGCTTTTTACGGTTCTAACCCCTTTGGGCGTTTTAAACAACCATTTCTTTTGCTTTTTATCACTTTCAAGTAATGAATTGCTACCAGTTGAACATCTTCCAATACGCACAATTTCTTTCCCTCTTTTCAACGTAAAAACATTGTCCGTACTATTGATGATCATATAACAATCTTCAGGAATGAGATCATTTAATTCCTTATCAAGTTTGCTGATACTCTTTTCCAGAATTTCCCTGCTTTCGGCCAGTTCCGCAGCATCTTTCCCTTCAACATGCCTGTATGTAGAGAGAGGGATCGCTATCGATTGCAAAATAGAAGGAAGATAAACAATGCTCAAAAACAATAACAAAAGAAGAATGATTAATTTTAGCATTTTGCCAAAAAAAGTTTTGAAAATAGATCTTTTTTGTGGCTCAGCAGTTGCAGTGAACACTGTTTCTTGTTTCAAAGGCTCCTCTGTTATTGGTTCATCGGTAATAATTGTGGTTCCTTCTGGACTTTCAGCACCATTGGTCTCTTCTTGTTTTTCAACAAGGTTTTGTTCTTCGTCCTGTTTTTCAACATTGTACAAGGCTTCCTCTTGTTTTTCAACATTGTCCAAACCTTCATCCTGTTTATCCACACTATTAAAATTTTCGTTTTCCATTTTACTGCAATTTCATTATTTCACTGAGTGGTCTGCATGATCCAACGATCGTTACAGTAGTACCAACAACACATCTCGAATAAAGTTTATCCATATCACTATTTGAAAGAGCAACACAACCAGAAGTCCAATCAGCTCCCTGGCCCCCATTGCCATGAATTTCAACCAGATCGCCAATTCGTTTTCTGGAAGGAATTGATCCATTTCTAATGTTTTGAGAAAACCTGGCTTTATCTTCTTCGTTCGGATAGTTAATCAAAAGTGCTTTATAATATCGGCTTCTTCCATTGGCCTTTTTTTCAACCACTTTATAAATTCCCTCTGGGGTCATATAATCTCCCTGATGGCATTTAGACCCAAGCCAGTTTTTTCCCAAATCAGCTTCGTAGGAGTCTTTCAATGCACCGTTGTAATACAATTTGCATTCACGGGCGAATTTATCGACAATAATGCAGTAGGAGCCATGAATCCTCGATTGTTCAATGGAGTTATTAACCCATCGCTGCCATTTGGGGAAATTATCGAAATAATTTTGGAGGATGCTGCTTGCACGGGAATAGGCTTTTTCAACGAGTACCGAAGCTAAATCAATTTTCTGTTGAGCTTTGATGAGATCAGATTTTTCATAGGCTAATTTTGCTTCTCCAAAGAGGATTTTTCCTTTGTTATATTGCTTTCGATAATCATCCATTTGCGGAATATTGTCAAAATTAGCTTGGAATGTATCTATTTTCCTTTGTATTTTTTCAATTTTCTGTTGAACCTCTCTTTTTAGGTTCTTTGAGTTTGTGTCAGCCTGTCCAATGGACGAGCTGGCCAATCGTTCTGATTGTAAAGCAAAAGATCGTACTTTATCATATTTCCGGAAGAGAAAAAACTTATTATTTTCTACATTCCAATAGTGCATGGCCGAGTCATAAGCCATGCTGGCATTTTTATAGAGATTTTTTGAATATTTCTGGGCATTGACAGCTTTTGCAGCAGATAATCTGGTTCGTGCATTGTTGATTTCATCAACGGGGGGCTTGTCTTTGGTTAAAAGCAGAATCGCAAAAACAATTGCTAAAAATATAATTGGGGATATAATTAAGATCCGACGATATTTTTTCTTTAATCTTCTTTTCATTAATGGAAGAAACTTATAACATAAAAAAATCCCCGGGAATAGATCCCGGGGGAGTACTTTAAATATCTTTCAAAAGATTAACTTTTGATTATTTTCTTCCTCTTGATTTGTATTTTTCAATAACTGTGGTAAGCTCAGTATTGATGCTTGTTGCTTGTTCTTTTACAGCTTTAGCTTTGTCCAAAGTTGCAATGAAGCTTTCTGTACCAACAGCAGCCTGAATTTCGCCAACTGATGTTTCGATGGTAGCAATGTCAGCTTTGATAGCCATAAGAGCAGTTGTACCTTCTTTTCCTCTAGGAGCCTGAGCAATCAATTCTTTGTTTTGAGCAATCAAGTTAGTTACTTCAGTTAATGTGTTCTGGATCTCAGTTTTCAATTCTTGAATTCTGGCTTCAGTTTTCAATTTAACGTCATTGCCTAAAGCAACGATGCTTACTAACTGTGCTTTTTCTTTTTTGTAGCTCTTGAATAATTTTGATTTTTTTGCTTCGATAGATGCAGTTGTTGCATTCATTGAATCGTTAAGAGCTGCGAAAGCTTCAGGCACATAAATGTCAGCACCAGCTGCTTGAGCTGCTTGGATAGCGGCATTAGCGTTGTCAATTTCAACTTGTGGTACTTTAGCGCAACCTGATAATACAAACATTGCAATTGCAAATGCTGAAAGGCTTAATAATAATTTGTTTTTCATTTTAATAAAAATTTATGTTTAATAATTTTGTTTATGCTTCTGCTAAACAGAAGGGCATTACTTTTATTTTTAAAAAATTCAATAAATCTGTTATTAAGACGACGTTGATTTTTAAAGTAACAGGTTCTTGTAATTTTTTTTTACTAAGTTCGTGTTTTAACTTTTAAACCGATACAAAAGTAGACAAATAATTTAAGATGAAACAATTATGACTAATTATTTCCAAAAATTTTTCTTTTAGTTAATGAAAAAGTTTATATTATTCTCATTTACAACTAAAAAATGAAGAGTCGACAGATAAAAACATTGTCAGATGAAGAGATAATTTCGAAGTTTATCGAGGAAAATTCTTCTAAATATTTTGAGATTTTATACAACCGATACTATTCAAAAGTTTTGGATAAATGCTACAGTATTGTAAAAAACAGGCAGTTATCGGAAGAATTAGCCGAAGACATTTTCTCCAAAACCTTTGAAAAACTTTCCAGCTTTAAAAATCTATCTTCTTTCTCGTCGTGGTTATACTCGCTATCTTATAATCATTGTATCGACTATTTAAGACTTAAAAAGAAACTTCATTATCCGGAATGGAACAGAGAACATGAGTTGCCCGAAATTATTGACGAATCGGAAGAGGATATGAACAATATCGATTACGACAATATGTTGGTTGTTTTTGAAATGATCCACACCGAAGAGAAAGCCCTCCTATTAATGAAATATCAGGATAATCTCTCCATTAAAGAGATCGCTCAGTCTCTCCGGATTAGCGAAGATGCAACAAAAATGCGGCTAAAAAGAGCCAGGGCCAGGGTTGTTTATCTGTACAAAGAAAAATTTTGGAATAAATAAAAAACAACTCGTTACATCTTCATTTTTTTGCGTCTCAACAATAAATTATGTTCTGTGTCTCAAACCTGTTTCAACGGGGAGTTATCAGACAAAACAAATGAAAATAGAATGAAAATCTGGATTCGTTTAAAACTTGAAATCAGATGATGAATTTTTTATCAAAAATATTTGGAGATACGATCTTATCTCCTCCCGATGCTGTCAAGAACTCCTTGAAAGAGAGGTTCCCTTCGGTGATCAATGTTGAATGGAATAAAAACGGCGATAATTTTGAAGCGATCTTCTATAAGGATAGTATTGAATGCATTGCCAATTTCGACCGTTCCGGAACTCTGATTGAATATAAAATGTTCCTGTCCGAGGACTTTTTGCCCCAGAACATTAAAACCACCATGGTGGGTAAAGGCGAAATCATGAATGCGGTAATGAGCAACAAAGGGAATTCGATTACTTATGAGATTATTTATCGCGATAAAGAGCTGATCAGGTATGTGATGATTTTCAATGAAATAGGAGTAGTCCTTGAAGAAAAAGTTCTCTGATAGATTATTAATGTACTATGAATATCCCTGGAAACTTCCAGATTCTTTAAGTAAATACAGATACAATAAAAAAAGAAATGCGAAAACATTTCTTTTTTTATTGTAGTCTCACCGGGAATCGAACCCGGATCTACAGTTTAGGAAACTGTCGTTCTATCCGTTGAACTATGAAACCAAAAAGTCGTGCAAAAATAGATAAAAACCCTTTCCGTGCAAAAAAACAGAGAAAGTATCGGTCTATTCTCTCAAATTTCTAAAAATTAAGAGTTCGCTTTGCGGAAAAATCTCGCGACAAACAGGCCGGGAAAGATCAAACAAAGGAGCCTCTACTCCTTCGTGAAATTTGGTTTTCCCAACATATACATGTGCTTCATCCCATACGTTTCGATCGAGAAATTGCTGAAGGGTATAGGTACCACCTTCTACAACGATAGAAAGAATCCTTTCGGAATAAAGATAATGGAGCAAGAAGGAAACGGCATCCTCATCGCCCACCGGCAAATAATGCAAATTATTCCCGCCGGTCCGGATGTCTTTTGATAGCACAACGGTTTTTACTTTCCGGTCGAAGATGTTCAACTCAGAAGGCAGACGATTGTTCATATCGGTCACAATTCGTAACGGTTGTCTTCCTGACCAGTCCCGTAAAGTAAGACAAGGATTATCTTTTACTGCAGTTTCAGTTCCAACCAGTATGGCTCCTTCAACAGCACGTTGTTTATGAACCGCAACACGTGCAATTTCATCAGTTATCCACAATGGTTTTTCATCCAAGTCACCCCTGAATTTATCGATAAAACCGTCGGCCGTTTGAGCCCATTTTAAAATAATATAAGGCCTCTTTTCGCGATGGAACGTAAAAAACCTCCGGTTCAATTCCTGGCATTCGTTACTCAACACACCAACTTCAACTCCGCATCCCGATTTTCTTAATTTCTCAATGCCCATTCCTGAAACTTCAGGAAAAGGATCCATCGTTCCAATTACCACACGAGGAATCTGCTTTTCGATAATCAAATCGGAACAAGGAGGCGTTTTACCCGTATGGGAACAAGGTTCGAGATTGACATATAAGGTAGAACCCGCTAAAAGATTCTTTTCTTTCACCGAACGAATAGCATTTACTTCGGCGTGAGGACCTCCGTATTGATGATGATAGCCTTCACCAATAATCCTCCCGTCATGCACAATCACACATCCAACCATTGGATTGGATTCCGTAAGCCCTTCTCCCAGCTTTGCCAGCTGAAGGCACCGTTGCATGTATTTTATTCTGTCGTCGTCCATGATTCTTTTGCAAAAATAAAATATCAAATGGAAAATTGTTTTTCTGTATCTCGAACGATTACCGATGTTTATTTGATTTTCAGCCAATATTCTATCTTTGAACAAAGATTTTTTATGAAAAAAAGTATACAATACATTCGCGAAAACCTTTTATCCTTATATGATCCGGCAGAAATTGAATCATTCATATTTTTGATATTCAATCACCTGTATGGATATTCCAAAAAGGATATGATCCTCAACAGGGATACGATTTTGCCGGAAGAAGGTTTTAAGAGAATTGCAGCCGTTGTTTCCAGATTAGAAAAATTTGAACCCATACAATATATTCTTGGCGAAACAACGTTTTTCGGATTGAAGTTTAAAATCGGGCCAGGAGTTCTGATCCCAAGGTTTGAAACGGAGGAGCTGGTTGATCTTATTCTCAAACGAAAAAAAAATCAAGCAGTAAAAATAATTGACTTGGGTACAGGAAGTGGGTGCATAGCCATATCGTTGAAAAAAGGGTTGCCCCTTTCCACTGTCTGGGGATGTGATATCTCAGATTTTGCATTGAATCGGTGCCATGAAAATGCCCAGCTAAATGAGGCAGTAATTAATTGGACGAAATACGACATCCTTGGCGAAGTGCCTCCTGTTGAATCGGGTTTCGATCTGATTGTAAGCAATCCACCTTATATAACCTGGAAGGAAAAGGCATTGATGCAAAGAAACGTCGTTGATTTTGAACCAGAGCTGGCTCTTTTTGTTCCCGACGATGATCCGCTGCTGTTTTACCGGGCAATCGTTCAAAAATCGAATCAACTGCTAAAGGCTGGAGGAGAAATTTATTTTGAAATCAATGAATCGTATGGAAATGAAATTAGAACTCTGCTCAATCAAAATGGCTTTGATGCCGAAATCATAAAAGATATTAATGGAAAAGATCGGTTTGCGATTGGATTACAGCGCCAAAAACAATAAAAAATGGCATTATCGGGTTCCGGTAATGCCATTCTTCCATAAAAGAATATTCAAAACAGTGCTGATTATGCCTCAGCCTCCGTTGAGCCTTCTTCAGTTGCAGCTTCTTCAGGCTGTTCTTCTTTTGCTTCTTCAGCAGCAGCTGATGCAGCCTGAGCCAATTCTGCATTTTTCTTTGCAATCTCAGCTGCACGGGCTTCTTTCACCTTTGTTTCAGCTTTCAATCGTTTGTCCATCTCGGAACTAGCATCAGATACAAGTTTTTCGATTTTGGCAACAATTTTTGCATCTTTCTCCTGTTTCCAGGCCGAAAATCTGCGTTCAGCTTCAGCTTCGTCAAAAGCTCCTTTTTTCACACCTTCAAGCAAGTGTTTTTTCATCATAACCCCTTTACCCGACAAGATGGTTCTTGCCGTATCGGTTGGTTGTGCACCGCTATTAAGCCACGATAAGGCTTTGTCAAAGTCCAGTTCGATGGTAGCAGGATTTGTCAACGGGTTGTACGATCCAATCCTTTCGATAATTCTACCATCTCGTGGTGACCTGCTATCTGCTACCACAATGTGGTAATAAGCAGTTCTCTTTCGGCCATGACGGGCCAATCGAATTTTAACTGGCATAACTTTAAATTTTAAAAATTAATAAATTTTGAGTGCGCAAAAGTACAATAATATTTTCTATTTCAAACTTAATCGGGTATCAATGATGAATTTTTAACAGACAAATTGGGGAAAGATCAACAATAATCTAGTTTTGCATTTTCAAAACGCAACCTTTGCTTGTTCAAAGGCATCTTTTTAAAAAATATTAGTTTATGATGAAAATAAAAACTGTTTTAAAGCTGGCAATATTTGCATTGGTTTTGTTGTTTTTTAACTCCTGTTTGGATGATGTTGAAACCACACCAACTGCCTATGGCGACGTTTTGGTAAAGACAATTCAACAGAATGATACCGTTCTCTACGGAGTTTATTATTATACCTATTCCTATGATAAGATGGATAATGTCGCCGTGAAGCGAGATGGCGACAACACGGTTATTACGCTCGATTCAATAGCCGGAAGATATACTTTTTTTCATGTTCCTGAGCTATCTGAATATAAAAAAGTTAAACCGGTTAGGGGAAAGTACATCTTCGACGTAAACTATAATAATGGGGAAAATCAGGAGGTTTACGATGTTCTCGACTCTACTTGCATTCTGCCGGTTACAATCAAGACCTTCAATTTTGACAAGGAAGGGAACAAAATAGTGGTTGAGTGGAAAGGAAACCTTCTGGACGATCAGTATTATCTTGTTTTAGTAAATGAAAACAATGATGTAGTTTTTAAAAGCGGGACCTTGAATGTAATGCAGAATTATTTGTGGATTTATCCAACCACCAGCGGATGGGAGAAAAATAAAGAACCACAGGGCGGAGAAAAATACAAAACAATTGTTACGGCCTATCAGTATGAAGCCGTAGCAACAGCCTTCGACCTTCAGAGTGTTTCTGAAGCTGAAAGCGGATATATTGAGTGGAATATCAATGATTGATAAAAAAGACAACTATGATAAAAAATTTGTTGCGAACCTTCTTATTGTTGACAGGAACAACGGTGGCATTCTTTTCCTGTGTTAATCTCGACACCGAAGAACAAGTCGTTGCGGATGCTTATATCTGTTCAAGGATTATCGGATCCGACACGATGTATGTTTTTGGTGGTTATGTGAATGCTAGCACAACAATGAAAAGCATCACGTTAACAAATCCGGATGCAAGCAGATCCATTGATTTGAAAATTCTCGACTATTATGGATACTATTTTGAACGGCCAATCGGAGATGCAGATTATAACTCCTCTAAACCCCAAAATGGAAATTATCAGTTTTCAATCGTTTATGGAGATGGAACCACATCCAATGTAACCAATATCGTTTCGTCAGATATTTTATCTCCAATCAATTTAACCGAGGTTAAGACGGATACGATTAACCAATCGATCACTGTTAAATGGGGGAAAAACAGTTCTGCCGACTGCTATGTTGCACGATTCTATAAAAACGATACAGTTATTTACATTTCCAACGAAATCGACCCCGGTTATTCGTCGATGATTGTTTATACCTATTCCAGTGGCTGGAATTCAAATATCACGCTCCATTCAGGGGATTCTCTGAAAGTGGAAATCTCCGGGATTCTTTACGAGAGTGACTATTCTTCTCTGGTACAATCCGTTTCTTTTTCGAAAAAAATTGGGTTTGCCTGGCCCGAATAAAGGATTGTTTGTAATTTACTTATTCAACAAGATAGCTTCTCCTGTTACAGTTACCTCAATCTGTAACAGGATTTTTTTGGAATAGCGTGAACTTATCAACAAAATTTCATTTAAGCAGGTTTATTCACTAATTTTAAATTTCAAAAGAGTACGATTGAATATTATTGTAACCCACTAATTTATAATACAGAATGGAATCATTTGTTCATTTGCATGTCCACTCTCAATATTCAATTCTGGACGGTCAGGCCAGCATTGGTTCCCTGGTAAATAAAGCGCAAGCCGACGGGATGAAAGCCCTTGCGTTAACCGATCATGGGACCATGTTTGGGATCAAAGAATTCTGGAACACCTGCAAATCGGCCGATTATGGGAATCGCGATGTGCCCATGGAAAAATGGTACAAAGTGAAACCTATTTTAGGTTGTGAAACCTATGTGGCCGAACGCGGAATTGATTTTAAGCAGGGAAAAGAAGACCGTTCGGGCGACCACCTGATTCTTCTGGCCAAAAATGAAACAGGTTATCGGAACCTGCTGCGGCTCATCTCAATCGCCAATATAGAGGGAATGTATTATAAACCCCGGATCGATAAATCGCTGCTGGAAAAATATCATGAAGGATTAATTGTATCTTCGGCATGTCTGGGCGGTGAAATTCCTCAAAAGATTTTGAACGGAGATATACAGGGCGCAGAAGAAGCAATTAAATGGTTCAAGAGTGTCTTTGGCAACGATTACTACCTCGAAATTCAGCGGCACCCTGCTGAGTCGGCAAAAGAGCGGGAAGAAGTATATGATAATCAGGTAAAAGTAAATAAAGTAATTATTGAACTCGCCCAAAAACTAGATGTAAAAATAATTGCCACCAACGATGTCCATTTTACCAATCAGGAGGATGCAAATGCTCACGACATCCTGATTTGCCTTAATACCGGCAAAAACTTTGACGACGCAAACCGGATGAGGTACACCAAACAGGAGTGGTTCAAAACAACCGCCGAGATGAATGAACTGTTTGCCGATGTACCCCTGGCCCTTCAAAATACACAGGAAATTGCCGACAAAATTGAAGTTTTTGAGCTCGATTCAGATCCCATTATGCCGCAATTCCCAATTCCTGAAAGTTTTGCCAAATACGATGATTATCTGGCGAAATTCAAGGAAGAAGATCTAAAAGCAGAATTCACCAATTACGAGAAACTGGGGGGCTTTGACAAAGTGCTCCGCATCAAATATGAAGCCGATTACCTTCACTACCTTGTCATGGACGGGGCAAAAAAACGCTATCCCGACAAACTCGATGAAGTGCTTGAACGAATCGAATTCGAATTGGATGTGATTAAGCAAATGGGGTTCCCGGGCTATTTTCTGATTGTTCGTGATTTTATTCAGGCAGCTCGCGATATGGGGGTTATTGTAGGCCCCGGCCGAGGTTCCGCAGCGGGTTCGGCTGCTGCTTATTGCATTAAAATCACAAACGTCGACCCCATAAAATACGATCTCCTTTTTGAACGTTTCCTGAACCCCGACCGTATCTCGATGCCCGATATCGATATTGACTTCGACGACGATGGCCGGCAGCAGGTAATGGAATGGGTAACCGAAAAATATGGCCGCGAAAAAGTATCCCACATTTGTACTTTCGGAACAATGGCCGCCAAAATGGCTATTCGCGATGTCGCACGGGTTCTTCAGTTACCGTTGCCCGAAGCAGACCGGCTGGCCAAGATGGTACCAGAAACCCCAAAAATCACGCTGAAAAAAGCATACGAAGAAAGTCCGGAGCTTGAAATCGAAAAAAAATCGACCAATCCTCTGATTGCCGATACCATCCGTTATGCCGAAGCACTTGAAGGATGTATCAGGCAGACAGGCGTCCATGCCTGTGGCGTGATCATTGGACGTGATCCTCTTTACGAGCACATCCCTTTAATGCCAACGAAAGACGAATCGCTTTTCACAACTCAGTACGATGGCCGTTTTGTTGAAGCCATTGGGTTACTGAAAATGGACTTCTTAGGATTGAAAACCCTTTCGATTATCAAGGAGTGTCTCGAAAATATCAAGCTTTCGAAAGGAATTGATGTCGACATCGACAATGTCCCGATGGATGATACCGCAACGTATGAACTGTTTAGCCGGGGTGACACCACGGCTGTTTTTCAGTTTGAGTCTCCGGGTATGAAGAAATGGCTCAGGCTGCTTCAGCCTAACCGCTTTGATGATTTGGTTGCCATGAATGCCCTTTACCGTCCGGGACCGATGGAATACATTCCCAATTATGTGGAAAGAAAGCATGGGAGGGCCGAAATTGTTTATGACCATCCGCTAATGGAACCATACCTGAAAGATACATACGGGGTTACCGTTTATCAGGAACAGGTGATGTTACAATCGAGGGCATTGGGTGGGTTCACCCGTGGACAATCCGACACCTTGCGAAAAGCTATGGGTAAAAAGAATATCAAGCTCATGGATAAGCTGAAAGAACAGTTTACACAGGGCTGTATCGATAACCCGGCGTTTATTGAAGGCTGTAATGGCCGGGATCCAAAAAAACTGGTCGACAAAATATGGAAGGACTGGGAAGCTTTTGCCCAATATGCCTTCAACAAATCGCATGCGGTGTGTTATGCCTATGTGGCTTACCAAACCGGATATTTGAAAGCCCACTACCCGGCAGAATTCATGGCTGCCGTATTAAGCCGGAACCTCACAAGCATTGAACGGATTTCGACTTTTATGGATGAATGCAAAGCTCAGGGTATTAACGTTCTTGGACCCGACGTGAACGAATCGTATAATAAGTTCACCGTGAATAAGAAAGGAGAAATCAGGTTTGGTATGTCGGGAATTAAAGGCGTTGGAGGAGGCGCCGTAGACGATATTGTTGCAGAAAGAAAAAAACGAGGCGATTTCAAAGACATCTGGGATTTTGCCGAAAGAGTCAATCTTCAGTCAGTAAATAAAAAGAACTGGGAAGCTCTTGCCTATTCCGGGGCATTCGATTTAATTTCAGGTTGCTCCCGCGCTCAGTTTTTTGAACCCGACAAAAACGAACTGACCTTCATCGAAAACCTGATCCGATATGGGAACCTCATACAGAATGAAAAAAGCATGGCGCAGCAATCGCTCTTTGGCGGTTCTCAGGTGATTTCCATTCAGAAACCCAAGCCTGTGCCGGGCGACGAATGGCCTGCCATTGTAAAACTGGACCACGAAAAAAACATGGTGGGAATCTACCTGACGGCCCATCCGCTCGACACCTACAAGTTGGAAATTAATTCATTCTGTACCAAAGGAGTCGATTTCTCAATGATCGATGCTGATATGGCTGCCTTCAAGGGTCGCGATTTGATCCTTGCAGGAATGGTTACCGAAGCTTATGAAGGGATGAATAAAAAAGGCAACCGCTTCTCAAGCATGACGTTATCCGATTACCGCGGGCAATTGAAAATATTTTTCTTTGGAAATGATTACATCAACTTCGGAAAATTTTGCCAAAAGGGGCTTTTTTTGATGGTCCGGGGAAAAATTCTTCCCAGGTTCAGGTCCAGTGAGGGGGCACCTGAAATGCTCGAATTTAAAGTACAAACCATCGATTTGCTCCAGGAGGTAAGAACCACGAAAGTAAAAGCGCTTTCTATTGAAGTTGACCTTCAAGTTATTACTGATCAATTCATTGAAGAGTTTTTTAACGTGTGTGAAAAGAACAAGGGGCAGGCACACCTTGATTTCAAAATCTTTGATCCGGAATCGAAGAGTTCCATTGAAATGTTCTCCAGAAATATCCGAATCAACCCCGACGATGGAATGATAGATTATTTAAACCACAAAGAAGGAATTATTTATAAAATCAATTAAATTTACCCTTCATTTTTAATCGACTTAAAACATTTAAAATATTTATCATGGTAATAGAAGTAAATGATGCTAATTTTGATGAAGTTGTGCTCCAATCAGGTGTTCCTGCATTGGTCGATTTCTGGGCCGAGTGGTGTGGACCTTGCCGAATGGTATCTCCGCTGATTGATCAACTTTCAGAGGAGTATGATGGAAAGGCTCTTCTCACAAAAATGGATGTTGATAGCAATCCCGCCATCACTTCAAGATATGGAATTCGCAATATTCCTACCATTCTTTTCTTTAAAGGAGGTGAAATTGCTGATAAACAAGTTGGGGCTGTTCCTAAAACGGTAATAGCCCAAAAAATTGATGCCTTACTATAACTATTCATTTTATTAAATATCAACACAGGCCTGTAACCTGTGTTTTTTTTTGCCTAACGTTCTTACTTTCCTTGCTGAATTGAGAAATAGCATACTGAAAAACAGCCTGTTATTTTTGATTTCCCAACAAACACCATAGCTTTTCTCTTTAAGGTTTATTAAATTTAGGTTACCCAATTTTCAAGTTGAGAACAACGTCGTGGCTCCTACTGCTTTTGCAGTGTAACTAATTGATTAATTGAATAGAATTAACTGTGAACATTAAATTTACTTTTTTCAACACATTTTGGTTATGAACCCAATACAAGAGCTTATTACAGAATTGGCCGATCAATACGGGCGGAGAAGGGAAAATTTGCTTCCGATATTGCAGGGAGTCGTGGAGAAGGAAAAGTATTTGACGGATTATTCTATGATCGAAATTGCCCGGGAACTCGACATTCCTTCGGCTGAAGTTTTCGGAACCGCAACCTTTTATTCATTCCTCGATTATAAACGAAGAGGAAAATTCATCATCAGGGTATGCAAGACCATTACCTGCTCCATGAAGGGCAAAAATCAGGTATTGCTTGCCATTGAAAACATGCTCAAAATCGGAGTGGGCGAAACTACTTCCGATAAGAAGTTCTCTCTGCTTGAGACCAACTGCCTGGGTTGGTGCCATAAAGCTCCTGCTATGCTCATCAACGATGAGATATTTACTGAGCTCACTCCCGAGAGGGTCCGTGAGATCTTATCTGACTACATGAAAAAGTAAGTAACCATGCCTGCTTCGTATAATCTAAAAAGAGCCGATTTCATTTTCAGGAACGAAAATGACTGGGAGAAAATTTTAAACCGTACGCTCCAGCGTGAAAAACAAGAGCTCATTAACGAACTCATTAGCTCAGAACTAAAGGGCCGGGGCGGTGCCGGTTTTCCTACCGGGTTGAAATGGAAACTTGCCAGCGAAGACCCTGCCGATAAAAAGTATGTAATCTGCAATGCCGACGAAGGTGAGCCAGGGACATTCAAGGACCGTGAGATTCTAACCAAAGTACCTTTCAAGGTGCTTACCGCCATGGCTATTTGTGGCTATATCATCGGTGCTTCAGAAGGTTTTATTTATCTCAGGGGTGAATACAAATTTCTGAAAAACGACCTTGAGAAGGCAATCTCTGAATTTGAATATTATTGCAAGGAAATCAAATTCGATTTCAAAATCAAAATCTTTATGGGCAGCGGCGCTTATATCTGTGGTGAAGAGACCGCCCTGTTTGAATCGATGGAAGGAAAGCGCGGTGAGCCCCGAAATAAACCCCCTTTCCCAACCAACAACGGGTATAAGGACAAGCCAACCGTGATCAACAATGTGGAAACACTAGCCCATGCATTTACCATTTTCAAGTATGGTGCCAAAAAGTTTTACGATCTGGGCGTTCAGTTCTCGAGGGGAACCAAGTTGTTCTCTGTTTCGGGCGATACACCAAAACCCGGAATTTATGAGCTCGAACTGGGAATGAGCCTTCACGATTTTGTGGAGGAGTTTGGCGATGGCGACACCAAAGCCGTTCAGGTCGGCGGCGCTTCGGGTTTTTTGGTTCCAAGGAAACGTTTCGAAGAAACCGAAATAGGTTTTAAAGGGAAGCTGGTGGGTATTTCCTTACCAACCGGCGGATCGATGATGCTTTTCAACAGTTCCCGTTCCATGTTCAATGTACTCGACAATTACCTCGAATTCTTCCGTGAAGAGTCGTGCGGGCAATGTACCCCTTGCCGTGTTGGATGCCAGCAGTTACTGATCGGCATTAAAGCGGTGAAGCAGGGAACCAAGCCAGCATCGTATCTCGATAAATTGCTGAAATTGACCGAAACGATGCAGAATACGGCCAAATGTGGGTTAGGACAATCGGTGGCAAATTCGTTTTCATCGATTGTAGAAAACTTCCGTGAAGAGATGATTTATTAATTCCTAAACCCAACGATTATGAATAAGAAAATAAGTATAACAATTAACGGGGTTGTCTATGAAGTCGATCCCAATTCAACCATATTGGATGCTGCCCGTAATGCCGGGATCAATATCCCGACTCTTTGTTATCATAAGGATTTGTGTGTGGCAGGGAACTGCCGGGTTTGTGTAGTGGAAATTGTGGGGCAGAAACGGCTTTCGGTAGCCTGTGCCACTCCTTGTCAGGAGAACATGGAGATTCTGACCAATACGCTGAAAGTCCGTAACTCGAGGAAGCACATCATCGAATTGCTGTTGAGTGAGCATAATGCCGATTGCACCAAATGTTATAAAAATGGCAAGTGTGAACTGCAGGAACTTGCTGCAGAATACAAAATCATGTCGCAGGATCTGATCGATCTGGTGCCGTTGAAGCACTACTCTGTCGACATGTTTTCACCCTCCATTATCAAGGATGATAGCCGGTGTGTTCGTTGTCAGCGTTGTGTCCGGACCTGTGCCGAACTTCAGGGGGTAAATGCCCTGACGGTTGCTTTCAAAGGTGGCAAAATGAAGATTGCGACCTTCTTTGAGAATTCGATGAACGATGTAGTTTGTACCAATTGTGGTCAGTGTGTGAACCATTGTCCAACCGGAGCATTGATCGAGAAAAATTACATTGAAGAAGTCTGGGAAGCCATTGCCGATCCTGAAAAACATGTGGTGGTACAAACAGCACCGGCAGTACGTATTGGCCTGGGTGAAGAGCTTGGCTTTGATCCCGGGATGAGGGTTACCGGGAAAATGGTGGCCGCGCTGAAGAGCCTGGGTTTCGATTCGGTACTTGATACCGACTTCACCGCCGACCTCACCATCATGGAAGAGGGCACCGAATTATTGATGCGGTTGAAAAAACTGTTGGTCGACAAAGATGAAAGTGTTAAACTGCCCATGGCAACCTCGTGCTCGCCCGGGTGGATCAAGTACATTGAACACATGTACCCCGAGTATCTCGATCATCTTTCAACCTGCAAATCGCCGCAACAGATGTTTGGGGCATTAGTAAAGACTTACTATGCCAAAGCCCGGAAGATCGATCCGGAGAAGATTGTTTCGGTATCCATTATGCCTTGTACCGCCAAAAAGTTTGAGGCCAGCAGGCCCGAAATGCACGGAAGTGGTTACCGCGATGTCGATTATGTGCTTACCACGCGCGAGTTGGCCATCATGATCAAACAGGCAGGGATCGATTTCACGAAGTTACAGGATAAGAAGTTTGATCGGTTGATGGGAGAATCGACGGGTGCAGCCGTTATTTTTGGCGTTACCGGGGGCGTGATGGAAGCAGCCCTGCGTACTGCTTACGAAATTGTCACCGGCAGAGAGGTACCCTTTAAAAATCTCGATATTACTCCTGTTCGCGGGATAGACGGAGTGAGGGAAGCATCGGTGAAGATTGAAAATCCGCTGGAAAAATGGGCTTTCCTCGATGGGGTTGAACTCAAATGTGCCGTTGCACACGGTCTGGTTAATGCCAAAAAGGTGATGGACGCTGTCTCCCGGCATGAAGCCGATTATCATTTTATTGAAGTGATGGCCTGCCCGGGAGGATGCCTTGGTGGTGGCGGTCAACCTATTCCTACAAACCCTGAAATCAGGCGAAAGCGGGCGGCTGCCATTTATGAAGAAGATGCCGGAATGCCGGTCCGTAAGTCGCACGAGAATCCGGAAGTGATCAAAATCTACAAGGATTTTCTGGGCCAGCAGCTGGGCGAACGATCGCACCATTTGCTTCATACCACTTACGTTGCACGAAACCGATACTAATAAAAAAGGCTGCTCAACCGGGCAGCCTTTCATTTTATCTTAAAAAATTAATTTTTCCCCCTAAACACGACCGAAATCGGGACTCCGGTAAAGTCGAAATTCTCCCGCAATTTATTCTCCAGATACCTCTTGTATGGCTCCTTGATATATTGCGGCAAATTGGCAAAAAAGGCAAAAACAGGAGTTTCGGTTGGCAACTGTGTTACGTATTTTATCTTGATGTATTTCCCTTTCCATGCGGGTGGCGAAAAAGCTTCAATGGCTTCGAGCATTACTTCGTTCAATTCCGAAGTTTTGATGCGCTGTTTCCTGCACTCATAAACCTTCATAGCGGTTTCAAAAGCTTTCAACAAGCGCTGCTTGGTCAATGCCGAAGTAAAAATAATGGGCACATCATCAAAGGGAGCAATACGGGCTTTGATTGCCTCGGTTACTATTTTCGTCGAATGGGTATCCTTTTCAACCAGATCCCATTTGTTTACCAGAATAACAATGCCTTTCTTGTTCTTCAATACGATGTTGAAAATATTGACATCCTGGGCTTCAATTCCACGGGTCGCATCGAGCATCAGCAAACAAACATCGGAAGTTTCGATGGCCCTGATGGAGCGCATGACCGAATAGAATTCGACATTATCGGTTACTTTTCCCTTTTTTCGAAGCCCGGCAGTATCGGTAAGGATGAAGTCGTGACCAAATTTCTTGTAACGGGTATTGATGGAATCGCGGGTAGTACCGGCAATTTCAGTTACGATGTGCCGTGGCTCATCGGTGAGGGCATTGATCAGCGATGATTTTCCCACATTGGGCCGGCCTATCACACAAAAACGGGGGATCTCTTCTTCCTCTTCCATTTTACTCTCTTTCGGGAGTGCTTCTACCACTTTGTCGAGCGCATCGCCGGTGCCGCTTCCGTTAATGGATGAGATGCAATAGATTTCGCCCAAACCCAGGTTATAGAAAACGAACGAATCGTTTGCCCGCTGGTGGTTGTCGACCTTGTTCACAATCACAACAACCGGTTTATTCTGCTTCCGGAGCAAATTGGCAACGGCTTCGTCGAGATCGGTAATGCCAATCTCCACATCGACCACAAACATAATTACGTCGGCTTCGTCGATGGCCAGCAGAACCTGTTTCTGGATTTCATCTTCAAATACATCGGATGAATTTGTCACATAACCTCCGGTATCGATGACCGAAAATTCTACACCATTCCATTCACTTTTCCCATAGTTGCGGTCGCGGGTTACTCCCGGCACATCATCCACAATGGCCGACCGCTGTTCGATCATCCGATTGAAAAGTGTCGATTTCCCTACGTTGGGGCGTCCTACTATTGCTACAATATTACTCATCTTTCTCCTTTATAAATCCTGCAAATCCCTTGTGATGATTATATCCTGTTCGTTTTTAATTGCCGTATAATATTGTAATCCATCTCTAATCACAATATTAGTACCTATCAATATTTTATTCATGTATATTTCTCAATCAAATAGTCGGTATAGCTTTCCATCGAGTATCCCTGCCTTCACTGCATTCTAGCATCCAGCATCGAAAACCGAACAATCATCTACTGCATTTCGTATCCGAAATTGCGGAGCGATTTTTCCTCCTCGCGCCAGTCTTTACTTACTTTCACAAAAAGCTGAAGAAAAACTTTCTTGCAAAAAAATTCTTCGATGTCTTTCCGGGCTTCGCTACCCACTTTCTTGATGGCTTTTCCTTGGTGACCAATGATGATCCCTTTTTGTGTTTCGCGGGTCACATGGATCACGGCGGAAATGTTCAACAATTTATCTTCATCCTTAAATGATTCCACTTCAATTTCGACCGAATAGGGAATCTCTTTTTGGTAGAAAAGCAAAATCTTCTCGCGAATGATCTCCTGCACAAAGAAACGTTCATTCCGGTCGGTCAGCTCTTCTTTGGGAAAATAGGCTGGAGCTTCAGGAAGGTTTTCCAGGATCAGGTCGAAAATGGGGGAAATATTAAACCCTTCGGTGGCTGAAACCGGTAGGATGGTTGCATCGGGAAGCAGCTCTTTCCACTGGCCGATCAGATCCAGTACCGTTTTCTGGTTGGAAAGATCAATTTTGTTGATCAGCACAATGGTTGGGACATTCGATTCTTTCACTTTTTCGAGGTACTCGATGTTCTTGTCGATTTTCTCAACCACATCGGTCACATAAAGGATCACGTCGGCATCGATTAACGCCGTGTCTACGAATTTCATCATCTCCTCCTGAAGTTTGTAGTTGGGTTTCAGAATACCCGGCGTATCGGAATAGACAATCTGAAAATCGTCGCCGCTCACGATTCCCTTAATCCGGTGACGGGTAGTTTGCATCTTGGAGGTGATAATGGAAATCTTCTCACCCACCAGTGCATTCATGATGGTCGATTTACCCACGTTTGGATTTCCGATAATGTTGACAAACCCCGATTTATGTACCATGATATCTTTTCTGATTTTATAAGCGGGGCAAAGATAGCTATTTTTGGTTAATATGTAAGGCACTGAAAAAAAGGGAGTACAGGATTTATTCAGGATTAACCGGCAATCATTGAAATCGCATTCCATCGCTGCCAGCAAGGTTCCACCTTTGCGGTGCGACATGGCTTGAAAATCCGGCCTTGTTGTGTTGATTGCCCCGGTCCGCTGAAACCAAAACACCCGTTCTGCCCGATCGGAAAATAAAAAATTGGGGAAATACCTTGCCAATCTTTTCAACCCAAACACTTTTTATCTAAATAAGGTCGATAACTTATTGGATTTTAAATCTCAATTTCTTAAATTAGTTCAAGAAATTCAATCCACGGCTAAAAATTCGATGAAGAACAATTTCTATCCATCCCGAATAACCAACAGTTCCTGTTGGTTTTATTCCAATAATGAATACAAATTTGTATACATCGGGAAGGTTTTATGCCATTCGGGTCACCCATGTCCGTTGTTGCCGGCAGCGGAAAATTTCGGCAATCATCACTTTTCTGATCCGTCGATCGGGATACACACGATAAAACCGGTATGGATCTTTTCGCCCTCGGGGAACGGACGCTACACCGAGGATGCCTCAAAGACCGAATTACGAATGAAACCCATGCGATTGGTGACCGACGAAGCTTTCGGCAAAATAATCAAACGGATCAATGCCCTGATTGAAGTGAACGGCGAAGCCAACTATACGGGTTTCGTGAGTGAGATCAACCAGCGGATCGAGAAATACAAATACCTGATTGCACGACATAAAGGAGGGAATGACGCCACCGAGGAAAAGAATGATCAGACCAGTTAATTATTGGGTTTTTTCACTTTTAAGAGGGCCGAAAGGCCCTTTTTTCATGTACACCATATTGAAAAGGTGCGACCAACAGGGGGAGAATGCCTTGTGGAAACCATGCTTTCTACACACCTACAACTCTCGCCGGGTGGCATTATCGCTTCTTTTATTCACGGCGATCGCAAATCGCCACTCCCAAACAACGCTCCCATGGTTATACCAAACTGATCGTCCCGGCAAGCTGCTGGAGGAAGGGTTTGCTCAACATCCTGACGACCTCGTCGTAGCTAGTAGCTTTGCGGGTTACCCAGTCGAAAACTTGCCACCGTAAACCCAAAAGCAAGGAATCTTCAACCCAGTAAAGGAATTTGGTTGCCGGTGAAAGGTGCTCCAGCTTCTTCGTCCGGAGATACAGCTCAAGACCATCCGACACGTCGTGCCACAAATCGACAAAGGCATAATCAAAATTCCGACCCGGCATCTGCTTTTCCATAAAAAGAAATGCATCGTCCAGGACAATTTCAATTTTTTCGCGTTGGTGAAATTGCGGGAGAATGTACCGCCTGAACAGCTCAATCACCCGGGCATCGTGTTCAACAATGGTGACGCTCTTTACATTTTCCTTCAACGAGGCCATGTAAGCAAAATAGCCAAGACCAAGGCCAAAAGTAACCACTCGGCCTTCAACCTCATCGAGGGCTGGTTGTGAGGTTTCGAGCTCACTTGGCTTGATCGACATCCACTCGTGGGCATCTTCCATAACGGTCGGAAAACGGAAATCCTGATCAAAGAAACCAATCAATGGAAATTCTCTGAAGATTGATTCTTCAACCATATCCTTGTAAATAAAAGCTTCGTAAGGCTGATATTTCTGATAGGTCAGGGTCCAGTTCCCAAATTGCACTTCGGGAATTTTTATGTTCTGGTAATAGGGATTCCGCAGATAAGTTTCCGGATCAAGTCTCTTCACAACCCGGCGGAAATAATCATCAGCCAGCTGGTTATCCTCTTCATTGCCACTACGGGTAAGTTTACAGAAAGATGCCAGCAGGGCCTCGTAGGCTATTTCTTCCGGCAAAGCAGTGTCTCCAACCACTTTTTCAATCATCTCTTTGGTGATCAGACTCGGGTTGTTGTTCAGATAGTCGCAAAGCATCCAACAGAAGCCGTTGTTTCTTTGCCGCATTTTCGCAAGTTCGCTCACTTTTACCTGATCATCAGGACTCAGCTTTAGATACATGAAATCATCGCCTTCTTTGTGAAAGCACAGGCAAAAATAAAAAATCTTCAAAAAGAGTATTTTGAATCAAAGGAAAAATAGAAGAAACGAAACGTAAAAGAGAGAAACAATCGGTTGAACATTCCATGTCCTCCGATGTTTATTTCGCATGGAAAAAAAGATTGACGAATACCGGGGCGAAGAATATTTGTTCTCCAATACCGTGCTGAATCTGGAAGAGGTCACCAACGGTAAATTTATGCTTTCGTTTAAGAAACAATTTGGGATGAAGGCCGGACAGGTTATCGCACTTACCTGCGACCGGAACATCGAGCCGCGCATTTATAGCCTGTGCAGCGGTGAATACGATTCGCAGATGCAAATTATTTTCGACTTGAAGCCGGAAGGGAACTTAACCCCTAAACTTGTGAATTTAAAACCCGGCGACCGTATTTTCGTATCAAAACCTTATGGCCACTTTCTTCAACCCGAAATAGCGCCCAAATGGTGGATTGCCACGGGAACCGGCATTGCACCGTTCCGATCGATGTTGCGTTCGGGATATCCGGTCGAAAAACTGATCCATGGGGCACGGCAGGGCGAACATTTCTATTTCGAGGACGAATTCAAAAAGGAACTGAGCGATCTTTATGTACGCTGCAACTCGGGGAACGACGGAAGCGGCGACTTTTCGGGGCGGGTAAGCCAATATCTTGAGGGGAGTAATACGCTATCAACAGATATTAAATATTACCTTTGTGGCCGGTCGTCCATGGTGGTCGAAGTACGTGACCTGCTCATCGCCAAAGGGGTGCCTTACGAAAATATTATCTCTGAGATATTCTTTTGAATGGGGAAAAAACAAGAAATAGGGAAAAAGGAAGTCGGAAGTCGGAAGCCGGAAGTCGGAAGTCAGCATCCAACATCCAGCATCCAGCATCCCTGCCGCCAATGCATTCCGGCAGGCAGGCAGCATCGAACATCCAGCATCCCTGCCTCCAATACATTCCGGCAGGCAGGCAGCATCGAACATCCAGTATCGAACATCCCTGCCTCCAATGCATTCCGGCAGGCAGGCAGCATCGAACATCCAGCATCCAGCATCCAGCATCCAGCATCGAGTATCGAACATCCAGCATCCCAATCCCCCCTGTTTGGAAAAACACTGGCTGAATTAACCGAAGTGGTCACCAGTCTGGAGTTACCTAAATTCACTGCTAAACAAATTGCCAACTGGCTCTACAAAAAAGAGATCACCTCCATTGAGGAGATGAGCAATCTTTCGAAAGCAGCAAGGAACAAACTTGCCGAAAAATATGAAGTAGGAGTTGTTGCACCGGTAAAAGTACAGGTGAGCAGGGATGGCACTAAAAAATACCTCTTCCCCACCCTTCACGACAAATTCATCGAAACAGCCATGATCCCCGACAAGGACCGAATCACGGTATGTGTTTCGTCGCAGGTTGGATGCAAAATGGGCTGTCTTTTCTGCATGACCGGCAAACAAGGGTTCAACGGGCAACTCACCGCCGGTGAAATACTGAACCAACTGCGCATGATCGACGAACACGCCGCCATTACCAACATTGTGTACATGGGCATGGGCGAACCGTTCGATAACCTCGACGAGGTGATGAAAAGCATCGAAATTCTTACGGCAGAATGGGGCTATGCCATGAGCCCGCGACGGATTACGGTTTCTTCCATCGGGATCATCCCCGGGCTGAAGCGGTTCCTGAACGAAAGCAGTTGCAACGTGGCCATCAGCCTCCACACGCCATTCGACATCGAAAGGCAAAAGCTGATGCCGGTACAGCAGGCTTACCCCATCGAAAAAGTGATTGCCGAAATACGTTCGTTCACCTTCGACAACCAACGGAAGCTTTCGTTCGAATATATTGTGTTTGGAGGGCTGAACGACACTCCTGCCCATGTAAAAGAGATGGCGCGGTTACTGAACGGAGTGAAAAGCCACGTAAACCTGATCCGGTTTCATCCCATTCCCGGAACACCACTCAATTCCACCAACGAAAACCAGTTGCAGGAGTTCAAAGACCAGTTAAACAAAAAAGGAATCCTTACCACCATACGTGCCTCCCGCGGACAGGATATCTATGCCGCCTGCGGGTTATTAAGCACCAAAGGATTGGTGAAATCATAATCTATTTCATCTGGGAAAAAAGATATTCATCAAAAATATTTTCATCGTTTTCTGTCGACTGCGCTTCTTTTCAAAATGATTCATTTTATCTATCTTGAGAAAGTTTTATCAAGTTAGAAAAGATGCTTACGGAATACATCAACTCGTTACCCCAATCCTCCCTTTTCAGGTCGCTGAGATTGAAATTGTTTTTCTTGTTGTTTCTTGTTTTGCCGCTATTTTCCAATGCGGTAGTTAAAGAGATCGGTGTTCCGACCATTCAAAATTACCAGCGATCGGAATACAACGCGGGTACACAAAACTGGTGTGCGGTACAGGGCAGCAACGGTGTAATGTATTTCGGGAACAACCATGGCCTGTTACGTTACGACGGGCACTTCTGGGGAATGTACCCGGTACCGAATGGTTCCAATGTGCGCTCCCTTTACTTTTCCGAAAGCAAACAACTCCTCTTTGCCGGAGCCTACAACGATTTTGGATACTACACCAACGACTCTGCAGGGAATATGATCTATGTGTCGCTAATCCCGCTGATCCCGGAAGAAGATCGGAATTTTGGCGATGTATGGAAAATCTATGAAGGTCCATGGGGAATTGTTTTCCAGTCTTTCGAAGGGCTTTTCTTTTACAGCGAAGGAAAAATTGAAGTGGTCAAACCACGAAGCAGTTTTCATTACTCCTATTATGTAAATGGCGTTTTCTATGTATTCGACCGCGACAATGGGCTCATGGAATACCGCAACGGCTACCTGAAGAAAATCCCGTTGGGCGATTTCTTTATCCGCAAAGAAGTATGGTCGGTACTACCGCTTAATAACGACGAAGTGCTGATTGGTACAGCCAAAGACGGAATGTTTCTTTACGACGGGCTAACCCTTAAGCCATGGAACGTCCCGGTGAATAACCTGCTGAAAAAACACCAGATCTACTCCAGCCTGGTTATCGATAAAGATCATTTTGCTTTTGGCACCATCCAGAACGGGCTAATTATCTGCAACAAACAGGGTGAAATCATACAGGTTATCAACCGCGAAAAAGGACTACAGAACAATACCATCCTGAGTATGTGCCTCGACCTTGACGGGAACCTGTGGCTGGGACTTGATAACGGGATCGATTATGTGGAAATCAACTCTCCAGTCACATTGCTTCAGGATTTCTTCGGCTTTGGCACCGGGTATACTTCCATTTTGTACAACAACCTGATCTACCTGGGTACCAACCAGGGGCTTTTCTATTGCAGCCCCGAAAAATTCAAAAGTCCCTTCCTGAATGCCTCCGATTTTCAAATGGTTGAAAACACTTCGGGGCAGGTTTGGAGTTTGCAGGTAATCGACGGGAACCTTTATTGCGGCCACAACAATGGAAGTTTTTTGATTAAAGGCACAAAAGGAATCAACATCAACGAAATACCAGGATGCTGGGCCTACACCGCAATTCCCGGATATGATAAGATGTATATCGAAGGAACCTACAACGGCATCGAACTATGCACTTGCACCAATGGGGTCATGAAACACCTCACCCACATCAAAGGGATTAACTATTCGAGCCAGGAGCTGGTTTGCCAAAAGGACCGTTACGTGTGGATTAGCCATGCTTTCAACGGAGTGACCCTTTTCCGGTTAAGCCCCTCGCTCGACAGTTTGCAGTTTATCCGCCATTTCGGAAAAGCCGACGGTCTGCCATCCGACTACCTGAACAAAATTAAGCAGATGAAGAATGGCGATATCCTGCTTACAACTCCTGTTGGTATTTACAAGTTTGATTTCAACCGCAATATCTTTGAAAAGTCAACCTACTACAACAACCTGTTCAACAACAAACCGGTAAGTTACATTCAGGAAGACGGGCAGAAAAACATCTGGTACATCTGTACCAACAACGAAGGCGGTGTATTGCGTTTTCAGGAAGATGGGAATTATTCCAACGTCTCCTATCCGTTTTACAAGTTAAAAGGAAAATTCATCGGAAGTTTCTTCCATTTCAATGTTATTGACGACGAAAATGTGCTCATCGCCCTCGAAAAAGGGTTTGCGCACTACAACCCCACCATGGTGATCGACTACCGAAGAGGCTACAATGCTGTATTAACCAGTGTTTCGCTGCTTGGTAAAGGCGACCGGCTCTATTCCGGTGTCAGGGTCAGTTCTTCCAACGATTTTCCCGCAGTAAACCCGGTCATCAGCTACAAAAGCAACTCACTGCGGTTTACCTTTTCGGCACTATTCTTCGAAGGCAACAACGAAACCAAATTTTCCTATCAATTGGAAGGTTTTGACGAAGATTGGTCCGACTGGCAAACCGAATCGACCAAGGAATATACCAATATTCCCGACGGCACCTACACATTCAAAGTACGGACCCTCAACAAATACGGGGTAATTTCTTCGCCCGAACCATTCAAATTTACCATCCGTCCTCCCTGGTACAAATCCATCCCGGCATTTGTCGTTTATCTGATTCTCATTCTTTCGTCCATCTGGTTAATGATTGTCCTCTTCATGAAGAAAATTGAAAAGTCGAGACTAAAGGAAAAGGATTTGCAGAAAAAGGAATTTATGGAGAAGGAAGAAAAGCTGAAAAACGAAGCCATCCTGGCAGAGAAAGAGATTATCAGGCTGCGGAATGAGAAACTGAATTCGGAGATGATCCACAAAGATAAAGAGCTGGCTAACTCTGCCATTAACCTTGTTCAAAAGAACAAACAGTTTAACCGGATCAAAGCCGATCTGTTGAAAATTCAGGGCGAATTAAAGGAAGATCTCATGAAGAGCCGGATTGACATGATTATCCGAAAAATCGATAAAGAGACCAGCAGCGATGAGTGGTGGTCGGTTTTTGAAACCAATTTCGAACAGGTTCACGAAGATTTTCTGAAACGGATCAAAGAGAAGCATCCCGATATTTCACCCAAAGAGTTGAAACTTGCCGCCTATTTGCGAATGAATATTTCGAGCAAGGAAATTGCCACATTGATGAACATCACCCCGCGTGGAGTTGAAATCAGCCGCTACCGGTTACGACGTAAGTTTAACCTCGACCGGAACCAAAATCTCACCGATTACATTCTTTCGATCTAAATCAGGATTCATAAACCCATTTCGACAGGAGTAAACCAATTTTTGCTCCTGTTTTTCATTTTTCACACAGGAACCAGCCAATTGAACCAATTTTCTTCGTTTGTGAAAGTAAATTTTTGCGAAAAGCAAATTCTTTGATTTATCCAAAATTCAGGAATTCAAATTTTTGAAAATCTTTTGATGTAGAAAAGATGAGTTCAGATTTTTCAAGTGATGTGTTTTTGTAGATACCCAATATTTGTGGAAGGAGGGGCTATTTCCGTACTTCGTGCAATCGAAATTTTTATTTGCTAATATAACTGACGAACCTCTCAAGGCAAAAACGATCGAAAGAGAATTGAAATTGTTATAATTTAATTAACATCTGTTTTCACCTTGAGATTAAAAAAAAATTTATGAAAAAAAAAGGTCTACTTTTACTTCTGTTGTTTGTACTATGGGGTGTAAGTTATGCCCAGCAGTACTCCGTTACCGGTAAGGTAACATCGGCTGAAGATGGTAATTCCCTCCCGGGAGTTAGCATCGCCGTTAAAGGAACTACCACAGGTACCATTACCGATATCGACGGTAATTACGCTTTAAACATCAAGGATCGAAATGCTACGCTGGTATTTGCTTTTGTTGGGATGAAGTCTCAGGAAATTCCTGTAAACGGCAAAAGCCGGATTGATGTTTCACTTTCGCCGGATATTTTAGGCGTAGATGAAGTGGTGGTGGTAGGTTATGGCGTTCAGAAAAAGAGCGTGGTAACAGCTTCGATTGCCCAGGTTAATTCCGACGATTTGAAAAATGTTTCGTCGGTACGTATTGATAATGCCTTAAAAGGGCTGGCATCGGGTGTTACGGTCACATCATCATCGGGACAGCCTGGTGCTGCTTCCCAGATTCGCATCCGTGGTGTAGGAACCATTAACAACAGTGATCCTTTATACATTGTCGATGGAATGCCTATCGATGGTGGTATCGACTACCTGAACCCGGCAGATATTATGTCGGTTGAAATCCTGAAAGATGCTGCTTCGGGCGCTGTATATGGTGCAAGAGCCGCCAACGGTGTTATCCTTGTAACAACCAAAAGCGGAAGCAAAGAGAAAGTGAAAGTAAGTTACGACTTCTCTCATGGCTATCAAAGTCCCTGGAGAAAACGCGATGTACTGAATGCTACCGAATATGCGGTTATGATGAACGAAGCCTACCTGATTTCAGGAAAAGCAGCTCCTTACTCCGATCCTTATTCGTATGGCGAAGGTACCGACTGGCAGGATCAGGTATTTTATAACAATGCCCCGGAAACGAACCATCAGTTAAGCATCAGCGGTGGTTCCGACAAGGTTTCTTACTACATTTCAGCAGGTTATTTTAAACAAGATGGTATCGTGGGTGGTAACTGGGATCGTTCAAACTATGAACGTATTTCTATCCGTTCAAATACAACCTACAATCTGTTGAATGTTACCGACCGTAATTACCTGAATAAATTCAACGCAGGGGTTAATGTTGCCTATACCCGTACCAATTCAAGAGGGATTTCAACCAACTCGGAATACGGTTCTATCCTTGGTAGTGCCGTTGCATTCTCCCCGTTGCTGGGAATCTATGAAAAAGATCAAGCCGCAGCACTTGCTACTTACCCGAATGCTTTACGCGACCCTAAAAACGACTCTATCTATACAATTGCCGGAGCCAACTATAATGAAATCACCAACCCATTGGCTCAATTATCCTTACCGGGAGAAAAGAATAACTCCGACAAATTTGTGTCGAATTTTTGGGGAGAACTTACCCTTTGGGACAACTTAAAATTCAAATCATCGTTTGGTACCGACCTCTCTTTCTGGGGTGCCGACGGTTGGACTCCCAAATATTACCTGGGACAATCAAATCATGCAGAAGAATCGAAAGTTTGGTCAAGTATGAACCGTGCTTTTGTGTGGCAGGTTGAAAATGTTCTCTCATACGAGAAGAGCTTTTGGGAAAAACACAACATCCAGGCAATCATCGGCCAGTCTGCCAAAAAAACAGTTGGCCGTTCACTGGGCGGCAGTAATAAATACATGGTTGAAGAAAACGGAGAAAAAGCCAATATCGATTTTACAACCGGAACCGCTAAACACGGAGACCAATCTGTTTCCGGAAGTGCTTACAGCCCGCGTACATTGGCTTCTCTCTTCGCCCGATTAAGTTATAACTATGGTGAAAAATACATGTTACAGGCAACGGTTCGCCGTGATGGTTCTTCAAACTTTGGTCCTGGTAAACGATATGGTATTTTCCCTTCAGTATCTTTGGGTTGGAATATTACCAGCGAAAGTTTTATGGAAAAACGACCCGACTGGTTCTCGACCATGAAACTACGTGCTTCGTGGGGAAAAAACGGTAATGAAAACATTGACGCTTTTGGCTATGTAGCCCTCACTTCCAGTGGAAATAATTACACCTTTGGTTCGGGCAACGGAACCATCTATAACGGTACAAAGCCTTCTGGCTTAATCAATCAGAACCTGCATTGGGAAGAGTCGGCACAAACAGACGTCGGCCTCGATTTTGGTTTCTTTAACCGTTCGCTCACCTTTACCGTTGATTACTACGACAAAGAGACCAATGGCATGTTGATGACCATGATGGTTCCTTCCTACGTTGGTGATTCAAAACCTACCGGAAATGTGGGTGATATGAAAAACTCGGGTGTTGAATTTGAAGCTGCCTATAAACTTAAAATAAAAGATTTTAACTTAAGAATCAGCGGTAACGCTTCCTATCTGAAAAATGAGCTGATCAACCTTGGTAACAGCGATGGATTCAAAAACTTAGATTATTACCAAAATGTAGGAACCATTACACGTGCAGAAAACGGAAATCCATTTCCATTCTTTTATGGGTTGAAGACCGATGGCATTTTCCAGTCACTCGACGAAGTCAAAGCTTATACCAAAGAGGGGACCATGATCCAACCTAAAGCTGTTGCCGGAGATGTTCGTTTTGTTGATCTCAATAATGATGGTTTAATCTCTGATCTCGATAAGACAATGATTGGCAAAGGTATGCCAGACTGGACTTACGGCATGAATATCAATGCCGAATGGAAGGGATTTGACCTGAGCATCATGCTTCAAGGTACCGTTGGTAACGACATCTACGATGCCACCCGCCGTACCGATATCGCTTACATCAACCTTCCTTCATACATGTTAAACCGTTGGACTGGCCCGGGAACCTCGAACAAGCTTCCTCGTTTTACATTTACCGATGCCAACAGCAACTGGCTCTCTTCCGACCTCTTTGTAAAAGATGGCGACTATATGAGGGTTAAGAATGTTGTTCTGGGATATACTCTTCCTTCAAAACTGACCAGAAAAGCATTTATCTCAAGCCTCCGCTTGTACGTTAGTGCTGAAAACCTGCTCACCTTCACAACCTACGAAGGTTTCGATCCTGAAATCTCTTCCGGAGGAACTTCTCTGGGTATTGACAGAGGTGTTTATCCTCAGGCCAGGACCTATACTTTTGGTGTAAATCTCAGTTTTTAATTCAAATCTAAACGACAATGAAACGATATAATTTATTATTACTCTCCATACTGGCTGTTTTTAGCTGGAACTCTTGTTCCGAAGATTTTCTTGATGTTAGTTCAGCCACCAAATTGTATGTTGATGATTACTACACCACTGAAAGCCGCATCTTTGAAGCCGTAGTTGCCGCTTACGATCCTCTTTCGTGGTTCGACTATGCCTGGGGACAATATACCAACCTGGGACTCGTATCCGACGTAATGTCAGATGATATCAATGTAGGAGGTAGCGATGCAAACGACTGTATCTATCTTCACCGGATGAATAATTTTTCTGCTCTACCGACCTCCGTATGCAGCGATTTATGGACAACCTTCTATTCGGGAATCAACCGTTCCAACATTGTAATGCAATACATGGATAATGTAACCAACATTTCGAGCACCAACAAGGCTCTCTACCTGGCAGAAGCTAAAGTGTTGCGTTCTTTCTATTACACCTGGCTTTGGAAGCTGTGGGGAAATGTTCCGTACTATGAAAAGAATCTTTCCGCTCCGTTTACAACCAAGCAATTTACTGCCGATGATGTGTATACAGGGATTGTCACTAACCTCGAAGATGCAATCGACAATGGTGGATTACCGATGAAGGCCACTTCCGACTGGTATGGCCGTGTAACAAAAGCCATGGCCTACATGCTTTATGCTGAAGTGGTAATGTACCAAAAAGATGAAACCCGCTATTCAAAAGCATTGGGTTACATGAATGAAATTATCAATTCGGGACAGTACAAATTAGCCAACGACTTTGCAGGTATGTGGGAAACTTCGGGAGAATGGAATGATGAATCAATTTTTGAAGTCAACTACTTCAGTGCCGGAGGAAAACGCGCATGGGACAATGCCCTTGGTGATGGAGGATCTGTATATCCAAAACTCATCGGAATCAATACCCTTGCCAAAAGTCCTGACTATGCAACTGGTTGGGGATTCGAACCCGTTCGCAAAGAGATTTATCAGATGTACGAAGAAAATGACCAGCGCCGCGACGGTGGGATCCTCAATTTTGCCACTTATTCAGCAAAAACCGGGGCAACCTATGTTCCCCGATATGAAGACACCGGTTACTTCCTCAAAAAATATTTGCCTCGTGCCACTGGCAATGCTGGTCAATCGGGCGCTGCTGATATGAATTATGACAACAATTTCCGCATCTACCGTTATGCCGAAACCTTGTTGAATGCTGCTGAATTACTGGCCCGCGGAGCTTCTGGTTCGGGAAGTGCCCAAAGTTATCTCGATCAGATACGTACCCGTGCCGGTGTTGGAAGTGTTTCTGCAACCGTTGACAACATCATCAACGAACGCCGTCTGGAGTTTGTAGGTGAAGGAAAACGTTACTGGGACTTAGTACGTTGTGGACTGGCTGCAAGCACGTTGGTTCCAAACGACTACCGCACCGTAAGCTGGACCGAAAGCAAGAAATATTTACCAATACCACAAGCTGAGATGGACGCTGATGCCGGGTTGGTTCAAAATCAGTATTAATCGTTAAAACAGAATTCGCATGAAACGCATAATATATTTATTTGCTGCTATTTGCATTGCACTAGTAACACTGTTTTCCTGTGCTCCTGAAGAAATTGAGGGAATCGATCAATCGGGTCTGCCAGTAATGTCAGAAATGCAAATCACAATCACGGTCAGTGATGTCGCCAACAGCACTTCAAAACTCGTCACATTCCACATGGATGGTGAAGCTGTGCCAATCTGGATCATATCCAGCTCGAAAACAGTAACCGGAAATGACACTCAAATTACTTACAAAAAAGCCGGAAATTATTCGGTCGAAGTAAAAGCTTACAACAGAAACGGAGTCTCTGATGGATCGGTTGTAAAAGATTTTGTCATACAGTGACGCTTTAAACGCCTAAAATGTCCAGGAAATTAACTGATTTCATTTTAAGGCAGGTAAATACGTTCAATTCATTTGATTTGCTAACAGAAGTAACAGGATATCGGAATTTTCAGGATCCTGTTACTTCTTTTGTCCTAATTTTTCAAGGTCTTATGACTAAAGTGTTTCCATATTTCCTGATTTTTATGGTTTTGTTCGGATGCAATAAAGAAACACCCGAACCAACTCCGGTAGTTTCTATCGAAATTTCATCCGAAAAGCTCGATGTAACCTACGAAGCATCCGTCCAAACTTTATCGGTAACCACAAATTGTGACTGGGGTGTTGCCTCTTCCGAAAGTTGGTGCACGGTTTCTCCCAGCGGCGGAATTTCGGGCACAACAACCCTGCAGGTAAAGATTGGTTCAAACGAAGGAAAAGAATCAAGAACGGCCATATTGACCTTTAAATCGGGTAGCTACAAAAAAGAGATTACGGTTACCCAAAATTTTTTACTGAAAGAAGTTGGTTTTACCGACAACGCTTTCAAAGCCTATTGCAAACAAAACTTCGACACGAACAGTGACGGCATTGTTAGCCTCGAAGAAGCCGCGTTGGTCACTACAATCAATGTTCAGGGACTTGGAATCAGTTCCATGGATGGGATTGAAAGTTTTACTTCACTTCAAACATTAAATTGCAGCAACAATTCCATCAGCAAACTGGAACTTTCAACCCTGAAAAAACTGGTTTCGCTCGATTGTTCCAAGAATCAGATATCCGAACTTGACATTCATTCCAACACCGACCTCGAAACATTTAACTGTACCAGCAATCCATCGCTGACCACCATTCATGTGTGGACCGGATTTACCCCAACTTCATCGTTCCAAAAACCAGACGGAGCCAGTTATGTGGAACCTGAAATTCCCACTCCGGCGGGTTACGAACTGGTGTGGCAGGATGAGTTCAACGATTCACGCGATGCCAACGGAAAAGCGGCTTTGCCAAACAGCGCCGAATGGTGGTATGAAACCGGTAACGGAGGTTGGGGAAACAACGAACTGGAAAACTACATCCCGGCGATAAGTGGAACCGATACCTGTGCAAAAATATCGGACGGAACGCTCAAAATCATCGCACAAAAATCGGGCAGTGAAGTTTTGTCGGTACGAATGAACACCTCAGAAAGCTGGACGTATGGCTATTTTGAAGCACGGTTAAAACTACCTGTGGGCAAAGGAACCTGGCCAGCTTTTTGGATGATGCCCAAGAACTTTACCTCCTGGCCCGGCGATGGGGAAATCGACATCATGGAAGAGGTTGGTTACCGACCCAACTGGGTAAGCACCACCATTCACTGCACCGCATACAGCACGTTAAACGGACAGCAAAAATCAGCCGAAACATATGTTTCAACAGCTCAAACCAAATTCCATGTCTATGCGGTTGAATGGACTAGCGATTATATCAAAGGGTATGTCGATGGAAAGCTCTTTTACGAATTCGACAACGACCACAAAGGGAATAACGATACCTGGCCTTTCAACAATCCTTTCTACCTGAAGCTCAACCTTGCCTGGGGCGGCAACTGGGGCGGCGCACAGGGTGTTGATGAATCGGTTCTGCCTGCGACTTACGAAATTGACTATATCCGCGTATTTCAGAAATAAAATTGGCTATTAAAACACTGACACACCGAAAAATGAGAAAAATATCAGGAATCGTATTTATTTTTTTGTTTTTAGCAATCATTCCGTTTGGTAAAGCACAAAACAATATGACCGATCAAAAAGTACAATCGCTCATTGCCCGAATGACTGTTGATGAAAAAATTGGTCAGCTGGTGCAAAAAAATTCCGGTTCTTTTTCCGACAGTTGCGTGCAGGCAGGAGGATTGGGTTCGGTGCTGAATGAAATCGATGTAGAAACACAAAACCGGATTCAAAAAATAGCCATGAAGGAAAGCCGGCTAGGCATTCCTGTTCTTTTTGCCCGCGATGTCATTCATGGTTTCCGCACCATTTTTCCGATTCCGTTGGCTCAAGCCGCCACCTGGGATCCATCACTGGTCGAAGACGGAGCAAGGGTTGCTGCAACCGAAGCCGCTTCCAGTGGCATCCGCTGGACTTTTTCTCCCATGGTCGATGTTTGCCGCGATCCACGCTGGGGAAGAGTTTCGGAGGGTTTCGGCGAAGATCCGCTTCTGGCTTCCGAAATGGGTGCAGCCATGGTACGGGGCTATCAGGGCAACGACCTCCGCAACAAAACCGCTGTTGCCGCCTGTGTAAAACATTTTGCCGCTTATGGCTGGGCCGAAGGTGGCCGCGATTACAATTCTGCCAACATTCCCGAAAATGATCTTTACGACGTAATATTCCCACCTTTTCAGCGGTGTGCTACAGAAGGTGCCCTGTCGTTTATGCCTTCGTTCAACGACATCAACGGCATTCCGGCAACCGGTAATGAGTTTTTGCTGAAACATGTTTTACGAAACGAATGGAATTATCAGGGAATCCTTTTGAGCGACTGGGTTTCAATTACCCAACTGGTTACCCATGGATACGCCGAAGACGGCAAAGATGCCGCACTCAAAGCCTTTAACGCAACCGTTGATATGGACATGGCCAGCCCGTTTTACGAAACGTACCTGAAAGAACTTCTAAACGAAGGAAAGATTTCGATAAAAGAGATTGACCAGGCAGTGGCCCGCGTCCTGAAAGTAAAATTTGAACTCGGACTGTTCGATAACCCATATACAAACCCATCGGATTTTCCGAAACTGCTGAATGAGAAAAACCTCGAAACGGCAAAGAAAACCGCTGTTGAAAGCGCTGTCCTTCTCAAAAACGAAAACCACACCCTCCCATTGAACCAAAAAATTAAATCCATTGCAATTATTGGCCCATTGGCCGATGCTCCTCATGACCAAATGGGTACCTGGGTAATGGATGGAAAAAAACAAAACTCAATAACCCCGTTAACTTCAATACAGGAAAAAGCCAAAGAACTTGGAATCAAGGTATCGTACGAACGAGCTCTCACGTTGAGCCGTTCCAAAGAGATCAACAATAAAGATGCGGTGATTAACGCAGCACGCAATGCCGACGTGGTTTTGCTGTTTCTGGGCGAGGAATCGATCCTTTCGGGTGAATCCCATTGCCGGGCAGATATCGACCTGCCGGGGGCACAGGAAGAGCTGGCTAAGCTGGTTGCCGCTCAGAACAAAACGGTTGTAGCCATCATCATGGCTGGAAGACCGTTGACTTTTGAAAAGATTATTGGTGAATGTTCTTCCATTCTGTTTGCGTGGCATCAGGGAACAATGGCCGGTCCGGCATTGGCAGACCTTCTGTTTGGTGTTGAATCGCCTTCGGGAAAACTGCCCATGACCTTTCCCCAGCATGTAGGCCAAATTCCAATTTATTACAGCCACCGGAATACCGGGAAACCGGCCACAAACCAATCTTGGGAAAAAATGGATGATATTCAGGCCGAAGCACCTCAGCTTTCCATCGGAAATACCTCTCATTATCTCGACTACGGATTCGAACCCATGTACCCATTTGGCTACGGTTTGTCGTACACCAACTTTGAATACCAGAATTTAAAGATTGAAAACGATCTTGTTTCAGCCTCCGACACACTCAACGTATCGGTTGAGCTGAGGAATACCGGATCGGTTGATGCCAGCGAAGTGGCACAGCTTTACATCCGCGACCTGGTTGCCTCGCGGGTACAGCCCATGAAAGTGCTGAAAGGCTTCCAGAAAGTTTTTTTGAAGAAAGGCGAGACCAAGACCCTTTTCTTCAGAATTCCTGTTCGAGAATTTGGATTTCACAATCCCGAAATGAAATTCGTCGTTGAACCGGGAAAATTCAATCTGTGGATTGGAGGAGATTCCAATGCAACGTTAATGACCACATTTGATGTAAAATAACTTTTATGCAGACCAGAAGATAGATGACAAACCTGCCCGGATAAAGTACAATCAAGGGGATTTACAGGGCAGGTTCTTTAAAACGAAAACTAAATGATCTAAAAATAACTTGTATGAAACGAACATGTTGCTTCACAATACCTTTAAGTATGATAATAAATTCATGCAACATGGAGTTCCATACTACCTTAAAAAACAAATTATTACAGTATGAAAAGTAAGAATGGCTATGTTACCCGGGTATCGCTGATTGTAGCGCTGGGAGGTTTTCTAATGGGTTTCGATGCCTCGGTAATTTCCGGGGTAATCCGGTTTATTGAGCCACAGTTTGAACTGACCAAAATTCAGCTGGGATGGGCCGTAAGTTGCTTAACGCTCACTTCCACCCTGGCCATGCTGGTATCGGGCCCGCTGAGCGATAAATACGGAAGACGTGTGGTTTTGCGCTGGGCAGCCCTGCTTTATACGGTCTCGTCACTGGCATCCGGATTGGCACCCACCTTCGCATTCCTGGTTGTAGCCCGTTTGCTGGCTGGTTTAGGTGTTGGAGCTTCGCTCATCGTTGCTCCCATGTATATCGCCGAAATTTCTCCCGCAAAGATACGCGGACGGATGGTTTCATTCAACCAGTTAAACATCGTCATTGGTATATCGACGGCCTTTTTCACCAACTACCTATTACTGCAGTTGGCCAAAAGTACCAGTCCGTTTGCGCTTTCCATGCATTTTGCCGAATACACCTGGCGTTGGATGCTTGGTGTTGAATCGATTCCGGCCCTGCTCTACTTTATCTTTCTTTTCTTTGTTCCAAACAGTCCCCGTTGGCTGGCTATGAACGGACAGGAAGAAAAAGCACAACAGATACTTTCCCTCTCGTGCGGCGAAGAAGATGCTTCGGGCATCATCAATGCCATGAAAGAAGATGAAAAAAAATCGGGCAAAGCCAAAAAAGCCCGTCTGGCCGACCTGTTCAAACCTGCTTTGAAACTGGTGTTGATCATTGGGATCGGAATCGCCATTCTTCAGCAGATTACCGGTATCAATGCCGTGTTCTTTTATGCTCCAATGATCTTTGAACAAACCGGTATAGGCGCTGATGCGGCTTTCTCGCAAGCCATTTTCGTTGGGCTTACCAACCTGATATTTACCATTGTTGCCATGTGGCTTATCGATAAAATTGGCCGAAAAAAGTTATTGATCATTGGCTTTTCGGGTATACTGGTTTCGATGGTGGTTCTGGCATCGTCGTTTGCCGCAGCAACCTATCAAATCAATCCTCAAAATATCGCATCCTTAACCACACTGGTTCCCGGTGCAGACTGGAGCAGCATTCAAAACACCCTATTCAACAGCGATACCAGTTTTAGGGCTGCCATTGTTAACCTGATTGGCGAAGAATCGGCCAAAGTAAACCTGAGTGCCATCGTTAGCCAGTGCATTCACATCAATTCCTGGCTGGTTTTGATTGGCATCATGGGATTTGTTGCTTCGTTTGCCATCTCGGTAGGCCCGGTTATGTGGGTTCTTTTCTCCGAATTGTTTCCCAATGCGGTTCGCGGAATTGC